>CAWFUE010000075.1:0-30159 GCA_963818905.1 uncultured Acidobacteriaceae bacterium | reverse complement strand
CCGCACTTGGTAGCCTGATTATTGACCAGGCCGGGAACGTCTACGGCACGACGGCCAATGATGGGGCCTATGACGGGGGCAACGTCTTCAAGCTGACGCCTTCCGGCAATGGCTACACGTACACTTCCCTGCACGATTTTTGCGCCGGAGGCGCTCCGTGCTCAGACGGCTATAGTCCGCAGGGGACCCTGCTCATGGACTCTAGGGGAAATCTCTACGGCACAACCGTCTACGGCGGCTCCAACTCAGGGGCCTGCGCCGGCGGGTATTGTGGAGTGATCTTTAAGATCACGCCGTGAGGGTGACGGAAGCCGTCTTGCGCCGCAAGCCTCGCAGTTCGGGCCCTGAACTCGGGCGGAGGCCCGCTCCCGTCCCGCCTTTAGCCAAAGACGCAAAGGAGCAGACTATGAAATCTCTTCACATGACAATCGCTGTATTGCTGGTGATGACCGGTTTGGCGCTGCACGCACAGCAGTCCGGTCGGGCCTGTTCCGGCCAGGGTCTAGCTTGGCGGCCGAGGACTCCAACTGTCTGCAAGCCGGCTTCGCCGGAATCGAAACGGCTACCGAACAACCTGCTTCGTAACGATGATGGCGCGTGGTATGTGACCTTCGATGTGCCGGGTGACGCGAACGGCACCTTCGCGGCAGGCATCAACGATTGGGGCTCGATCACCGGGTACTACGTCGATGCAGGACAAAACTATCACGGATTTGTGCGGGACCCATTCGGCAATATCACCAGCTTCGACGTTCCCGGCGACGGCGGAGGGACCACTGCCTCTTCCATCAACGACGCGGGAACGGTCATAGGGAGTTGGTGCAATGCAACCTACACACTATGTCCGGGATTCGTGCGGGATGTGTGGGGCAATATAACGAGCTTTGACCCGCCGGGCGCTTCCGGGAGCGATCCGGAGGCTGTTAACATCGAGGGAGCAATAACGGGCCTCTACTTTGACGTAAACGGGGTCCCCCATGGGTTCGTCCGCAGTCCCGAGGGCTCATTTGCGGATTTTGATCCCCCTGGTTCCATTGTGACTATCCCCTCAGCGATCGGTGCTGACGGAACAATTGCCGGAGCATATGAGGATGCCAGTTATAACTTCCATGGTTTTCTGCGCAGCAGGGAGGGCAACATAAGCACCTTTGATGTGCCAGGTTATATGAACACTGGTTTCCCCGATTTTAATGGTGAGCACGCCATCACCATGAATCCGGAGGGGGACATAGCAGGCAGTTACAACCAAACGACCGACCCAAATGAGTTTCCGGTTTATGACGGATTTTTGCGGCCTCGGGACGGCACATTCGACACGTTCTACGCTGCGGATTATCAGCCGTGCTGTATCTGGACGTTCCCGACAGCTATCAACGCGGACAAAACGATCGCGGGATACTTCAATGACGGATATGACATCAACCACGGCTTCGTACGCACACCCGATGGCAACGTGACCGTGTTCGATGCGCCCGGCGCTGGCACGGGCGTGTTCCAGGGCACTGTTGTTGCTGGGATGACTCCATATCGCGTGATCGTCGGCTTCTACATCGACAGCAACGGAATCAGCCACGGATACCTGCGAATTCCGCACTAGCTGAGGTCAATCCACGCTACCGACGCAAGGGTGGAAGAGCAAGAATGCATTACTGCCGGTTGGTTTTGCGGACAAGAACAGAACCGCACCCAAGCAAGAACCGCTTGGCCGACTGGGCCGAAACAAAAGCAGTCAGTTCAGCCTTGGCTGGTCTGACTGCTTCTTCTCCTCGGCACTCTTCAAAGCCTCCTCGTAGCGCAGCATGGCATTTTTCCTATGTTCGGCTGTGGGATGAATGTACTTCTGGACGCTGCGTCGCGTTAACCGTACCCATCAAAGCTGACGCAGGGAAGCGGGAAAACGGAAACCAGTCTCTCTCGGCAGATCTGATCTACTGCAGCTTCGCGTACTCGGCTTTGGCTTGTTTGTAGATGGGGATGTCGGGATCGGCGTCCTTCCAGAGGGTGAGGAAGTTCTGATATGCGGTGCGAGCCGTCTCGCGATAAGCGGGATCGGTCTGCGCTTCGAGCGCATAGGCGCGCGCCAGTCCGAGGCGCGCAAGCGCACCCCATGGATGATTCCGCATCACGCCGTAGTGCTCAATGAACTTGTGAAACTCTTCCGCCGCTGCTTTACCGTCGCGCGACATCAAGTAGGCTTGTCCGCGCAAATAGGCTGCGTAAAGAGGTCCGGTGTAGCTGAGTTCCAGCGCTCCGGTCCCAGTTAACAGCTCAAGCGCATGAGGAGCATCGTCGCGCGCCAGAGCGACAGCCGCACGGATCACCGGCAGCCAGTAATGTTGATCCAGAGTGCTGAGAGGGAGCTCTTGATCAAGTTCTCCAGCCAACTTCTCCGCCCCTGCTCCGTCACCAACGAGCGCCAGTGCCAACGCCGACCTGCGCTTAATAGTCCGGCTCTGGTTCAGCTTCAACGCCGCGACGGCATCAGCACGTGCCTGTTGACGGTTACCTGCGGCGGCTTCGCACAGCGCGGCAAATGACTGGAAATCGGCGGCGGTTTCTTTGGCATCGTTGCGCTGCGCCGAGTCCATGGCTTGTTGTGTCAGCCTACGCGCAGCCTTGAACCTGCCGTACCAGGCCTCTGTATAGGCTTGCTCATCCAGTACCTGGTCCTCCGTCCCGGGCTTACCCATTCCGGCAGCGGCGAGTTGCGCCATTTGCACGGTGTCTCCCTGCAGAAAGGCCAACTCATACCGGGTCGGCAGCATGTTGTCTGATGTCAGCTTGCGGTCTTCCGCCTGCTTCAGCGCAAGTCCAGCCTCGTCGAGCCGATTGACGTTCATGTAGTCTCCCGCCAGGTTCTCGTACAGTCCACCAGCGTTTGGCTCCAGGCGAACAGCCTCACGGCTCATTTCCATCGATTTTTCGACATTTCCAAGCGAGGAATAAATAACACCCAAGTTCTGATGGGGCGACACCTCCCTGGGATAAATCTGCAACCAGCGCTCGTAGGTCTGCGCAGCCTTTTCCAGTTCTCCGGTGACACGAAAATAGTAAGTTGACTCGATGAAGAGCCGCTCACGTTCGCTAACTTTGTCCCGCAGCTCGTAAGCCTTGCGGGCATACTCTTCCGACCGCCGGTGTTCGCCGCGGTTGGCGTATGCAAAGGTCAGCGCGGCATAGCCGACGGCGAAATTCGGATCGATTTCCACGGCCCGCTCAAAGAAGGGCAGCGCTGCTGTCGAACCTTGCTCGTAGCTCGCCTTCAGCCCCATGCCGTACGCTTTCCATGCTTGCAACGATTGCGCGTTCGCCTCCGCTGACGGCGTTGCGTATTCTCGAACGGAATCTAGCGGCTCGCCCAGCTGCTCTCGGATACTCAGGGCCGCTTTATCTAAGGCCTGGAGCACCGTTCCGCTGTCCGGCGCCGGTTCTTGTGCTTCCGCCAGCAGCCGACGCGTTTTGCAATCCACCACCCTCAGCCCAACTACGTATTCCTTGCCCAACGCGCCGATGGAACCAGAAATGACGGCCTTGCTTCCCGCCCGTGGACAAACCTCAAGGGCAAGGCTCTCGGTTAATGGTTCGATTGCAGAATGATTTATCTCTTTAAGAGTTCCCCAGACTTTGCGATTTGACAAAACATTGACAAACGGCGACTGAGAGAGTTGGACTGAGAGCGCCTGCTGCAAACTGTCATCGAACATCGGATCGCCGGTGTGATTGTCGAAATCGGCGATCACAATGGTGTCTTGGTCGGTGAATTTGGGCGCCCGATGAGCGCGCCAGTAGAGTGCCGCGCCAACTGCCGCGAGAACAATAACAGCCGTCGCGGCCAGCCACCAGCCAAGCTTGTTCTTAGGTCGTTGTGAACTCTGCTTCGCATCTCTAAGATCCTCCAGCTCCCATGCGACCTCTGCCGCGGTCTGGTATCGCTGCTTCCGGTCTTTCTGGATAGTCTTGTCGATGATCTCTTCCAGGCGTTGAGGTGCGGCAGCATTGCGCTCCCGAACCGGAACCGGCGTCTGGTTCAAGATTGCATCCTGGACATTCACAGCCTCATCCCCGGCGAAGGCGCGCTGCCCGGTAGTCATCTCATAGAGAACCAGGCCAAAAGAAAAAATATCCGTACGCGCGTCCAGCTTCTCGCCACGCACCTGTTCGGGTGACATATATCCAGCGGTGCCCATAGCTAAGCCCGTGCTGGTCAGATGAGTGCTGACCGGCCCCGTGGTTCCAGCCGAAGCCGCAGCAGCAAGGGATTGCCGCTCGCCAGCGGTCTCAGACTGCTCGGTCAGCTTGGCTACTCCGAAGTCCAGGATCTTTGCCTGACCGCTGCTGGTAAGAAATATGTTTGCCGGCTTGATGTCGCGATGAACGATGCCACCGTCGTGTGCTGCCTGCAACCCCTTGGCCACCTGGACGGCTACATCGAGGATTTGATCGACCGGAAGAGTACGTTTTTCTGAATGAGCCGACGCGAGCCGGTCCCGCAGAGTCTCTCCCTTCAGCAGCTCCATGACAATGCAGGAGCGTTCTTCGTACTCCTCAACCTCATAAATGGTGCAGATGTTGGGGTGGTTCAAAGAGGAGGCAGCCTTCGCTTCGCGCTCAAATCGCTGCAGGGCGATGGGATCTGCCGCAAGCTCTTCTGGTAGAAACTTCAAGGCGACACGGCGGCCGAGCTTGAGATCCTCGGCTTCATAAACCAACCCCATGCCGCCGGCGCCGATGACACTCAACACGCGATAATGCGAGACCTTCTTCCCGATCAGGCCGGAGGTGCCGGTCGCTGGTGTCTGCACCGCAATGGCGCCGTTCGGTCCTGACGACTGGTCGTTGTCCACCGATACTGGCTCTATCGGTTCCACCGGAACCAGAAGCCGATAGCCACGCCTCGCCATGGTCGCGATGTACTTCGGTTCGTCAGCGGAATCCCCGAAAGCTTGGCGCAGCTTCCTGATCGCGGTGTTGATGCTGTGGTCGAAGTCGACGATGGTGTCATTGGGCCACAGCTTCCGCTTCAGCTCATCTCGAGTGACGATCTCGCCATCGCACTCGATCAGCATTCGCAGCACCGAAAGAGTCTGCTCCTGCAGGCACACCACCCGCTCCCCGTCGCGGAGCTCTCCCGCACGAAGATCGACTTCGAAGATTCCGAGGCGCACGCGAACTGGCAGCGTGTCTCTCATGGGACTAGGGATTATCTGGGAGCGGTTTCGGGAGAGTCTACTACAGAGAGTCGCGAACACAAAGTAGCGTGTTCGCTATCTTGACCTGATTCTCACGTTGAGGGAAAACCATTTCAAATCAATCCCTTAGCTCTTAATTATCCACAGGTTATCGAGAGTTTACCGCTGGTGCATCGACTGGTAGCGCGTTCGGAGGCACCCTGCCCTCAACAGACGCAGTTCGGGCTCTGAAATTCGGGCGGAGGACCCGCTCCCGTTCCGCCTTTAGCCAGAAACAAAAGGAGCAAGTATGAAATCTCTTCACATGACAATCGGTGTATTGCTGTTGATGACCGGCCTGGCGCTAAACGCACAGCAGACGGGTCGGGAATGTTCCGGGCGAAGTCCCGCATGGCGGCAACGGATTCCTTCTGTCTGCAAGCCGGCTTCGCCCGATTGGCAACGGCTTACAAACAATCTGCCTCGCAACGATGATGGTGCGACCTACATCTCGTTCGACGTGCCGGGCGACGCGAACGGGACCTTCCCGGCAGGCATTAATGATTGGGGCACGGTCACTGGAGGCTACGACGATGCAGCGGATATCTCCCACGGATTTGTGCGGGACCCGTTCGGTAATATCACCAGCTTCGACGCTCCCGGCGCTGACGGAGGCACCTATGCTTCCGCCATAAACAACCTGGGAACAATCACGGGGGAATGGTGCAATGCGACCTATACCGATTGTCCCGGATTCTTGCGGGATCTCTGGGGCAACATCACCAGCTTTGACGCGCCGGGTGACTACAACGGCACGAGCCCGAGCGCCATTAGCCTGAACGGGGCCGTAACAGGCGCCTACTACGACGTAAACGGGTTCGGTCACGGGTTCGTGCGCACTCCGGACGGCTCGATTACCGAATTTGATCCACCTGGTTCCATTTCTACGTCGCCGTGGGCGATCGGTGCTGACGGAACGATTGCCGGATCCTATCAGGACGCGAGTTATAACACCCATGGTTTTGTCCGCAGCAGGGGCGGCAATATCAGCACTTTCGACGTGCCGGGATATACGGACACTGGCGCGGGAAATTTTGGTTATGCACCCTCAATAAGCATGAACCCCGAGGGCGACATAGCAGGCAGTTACCTCCAGACGAATGACCCTTACTTCATTTTCGATGGGTTCCTGCGGCATCCCGACGGCACATTCGACACCTTCTACGCTGCGGATTATCCGCCTTGCTGTATCTGGACGTTTCCGACAGCCATCAACCTGGACAAAACGATCGCGGGCTATTTGAACGACGGACATGACCTCGATCGCGGCTTCGTGCGCACACCCGACGGCAACGTAACCGTGTTCGACGCCCCAGGCGCCGGTACGGCCCCGTTTGAAGGCACCGTGGTCGTTGGGATGACTGAGGGCCGGGTAATCGCCGGGCTGTACTTCGATAGCAACAGAATGAGCCATGGCTTCCTGCGGATTCCGCACTAGCCGAGGTTAATCCACTTCCAGCGAAATCCCGCCCATGCGAAACCGGCTTGGGTGGACCCGTGCACCAAGACTCGGGCGGAGGACTCGCTCCCGTCCCGCCTTTAGCCAGAGACGAAAAGGAGCAGAGTATGAAGGAGAACTGTATGAACCCGAAAGTGAATGCATGGATAATGTGTGCGCTGATCTTGGCTGTTCTGATGGCAAGTTCAGCTTCCCTCAACGCGCAGGACCGTTCGCCCTCGCCGACTCTCACTGTGCTGTACACCTTCCTCGGTGAAGCCGATGGGGCGGACCCTTGGGCGGGGGTGACTCTCGATCCAGCAGGTAATCTCTATGGCACGACCCTCGATGGCGGCAACTGAACTGACTGCCTCGGCTTCGGATGCGGGGTGGTCTTCAAGATCAACGCCAATGGGCATGAGAGCCCGCTCTATACCTTTACAGGTACAGGCACGGATGGGGCGCATCCGTACGCGGGCGTGTTGCGTGACAGCGCAGGAATCCTTTATGGCGACACCATTGGCGGCGGAAGTAACGGAAATGGAGTCGTTTACAAGTTAACGCCAGAAGCGACGATTTGTAGGAATGCGCTTTGCCCCTGGAACGAAACCCTTATGCACATTTTTGGGCCGAACCACGGCTCGGACGGAACCCAGCCCGATGCCAATCTTATCGAGGATGGGAACAGAAACCTCTATGGTACGACATCCTCCGGTGGATCTTCCGATGGCGGCTACGGCAGCGGAACCGTCTTCAAGATCGATTCGCAGGGGAATTACAGCATCATCTACAGCTTCGGCGGTCCGCCGAACGACGGATTGTATCCCTACGCACCCCTGCTTCTTGCTGCCGACGGGAACCTTTATGGCACGACGGACCAAGGAGGGACCCATTATGCAGGCACGGTGTTCAAGCTGACTCCGACTCAGTCCGGTTGGACGGAATCCGTGATCTACAACTTCACCGGAGGAGCGGACGGCGCCGACCCCTCCGCGGGCTTGATCGAGGACGCGCAGGGGAATCTCTACGGAACGGCAGGTAGCGGGGGTTCGGGTTATGGAGTCGTCTTCGAGTTGTCGCGCAACGGTTCCGGCTGGACCCAAAGGGTGCTGTACACATTCGCGGGAGCTCCCGACGGGGCTTCCCCCGCCGCCAGCCTACTTATGGACAGTTCGGGAAATCTCTACGGTACGACTAGCGAGGGCGGCATGACCTCAGGTTGCCCGTTCGGCAGCGTCGGCTGCGGAACAGTATTCAAGTTGACACCAAATGGCTCTGCCTGGACAGAGTCGATCCTTTGGGCATTCACTGGAGGGGCAGACGGCTCGCTGCCGTATGGACCAGTCGTAAGCGACACCCACGGCAATCTCTACGGCGCTGCCTTCAACGGTGGCGACCTGAACTCGACGAATCCGAACTGCGCCGGTATCGGCTGCGGAGTCGTCTTCAAGCTCACCCCATAACAACACAAAGAGAGATACCGGGCCGCAAGGCCCGGCTTCTTTTCCTTACCGGTATAGGAAAAGCATTGCGGGAATTTCTGTGAGTTCTGGGAGGGGTTTGTTACACGCTCTTAATTTGTAAGCATTACTCGGTATTGACAGGTACGTCCGTTAGGCACGCTTGCTGTGCTGATTCGGGACGGGTGCCACATCCTAGCCGTGTTTTGGCTTGGTTGGGGATTTTCGTCCCGAATCAGAGACTCGGTCGTAACGAGAAACCTAATCTCTGGCCAACAATCATTGCGAAGCTGACCACTGGTCGCTCGTCCCTTCTTCTATGGAACGGCGCCCACCCTAGCCTTCGCTCTCTCGGCGCCTTATATATCAATGACTGGCACCAAGCTAAGGAGGGTTCACGATGTCAAACTCCGATGCGGAAGGTTTTTCCCCGCTTGTTCTGGCGAGGATTTTCGGCATTCTGGGACTGGCGGGAATCGCGACCGGCGCCTTCGATATTGGCTATGTCCAGAGCAGGCTGATTGTGGCCGGCAACGACGCGGCCACGCTCCACAATTTTGTGGCGCACCAGACACTCTTCCGTTTAGGCTTCTCCGCCCATCTTCTCGAGCTGCTGATCAACATACCCGGCGAGATTCTCTTCTTCATTTTGTTCCGTCGGGTGAACGGAATCATCGCAGCCATCGCGCTCTGCGGTGGGATCATCGGAATCGCGGTGGAAGCCGTCGATCTGCTCAACGCCTACCTGCCGTTGCAGCTCGCCATCCAGGGCAGCGGCGTGGGCGCCTTCAGTCCCGAACAGGTGCATGCTCTGTCGTACCTGTCAACCCAGTTGCAGCAGGCCGGTCTTCTGCTCTCATGGGTGTTCTACGGCTTCGATGAACGGTTGAGCGGCTTTCTGATTTTCCGCTCGCGCTTCTTGCCTCGCATCCTCGGAGTCCTGTTAGGGATCTCCGGATTCTGTTACCTCACCAACGGTTTTCTGAGCTTTCTGGCGCGCCCTCGCTGGACGCGCGTTGGTATGCCTACATCGCCTATGCCTGTTTTCCCGGCGAATTCCTGAGCAGCCTCTGGCTGGCCACAGTGGGCTTGAACGTCGCCAAGTGGCGAGCATGGACGGCCGAGCCGCGATCCATGGGTTCGGCTTCCGTTGCCTAATCCGTAGAGACAGTTTCGAAAGGCAGTTTCAAGTTTCGAGAAATTCGTTTCCCACCCTTTCCCAAACGATGGAAAATCATGAGAGACTGGCCGCTGACTTGGGCGCCGTCAACTGACAACAGACAACCGACAACGGCCATCTTCGCCTCGCCCGTCACTCTCAACATCGTGCACTCCATCCTCGCGCAACTCCGCTCCTGACGCGGTCACGCATACGGTCGAAACTCCTGCGGGGCAAGAGGCAACTTCCGCATAGTGGTATGCCTCTCATTACTCATTCGCACGACCACAGTCCATCTGCAGCGACAATTCTGAACTACGGGTTCCCGGAATCCGACCAGCCTAAGGAGAGGTGTTTCTATGTATCACCACGTAAAAGAACTCATGTACACCGTCAATATCGGTGAGCCCGATCCGCGCTTTGGCAATATGCTGCTGGAGCAGTTTGGCGGTGCCAATGGCGAACTGGCAGCGGCCATGCAATATTCAATTCAAGGTTTTAATTGCGAAGATCCTGCTCGTCGCGACTTACTGATGGATATCGGAACCGAAGAGCTGAGCCATCTGGAGGTCGTCGGTGCGCTCATCCGAATGCACCTCAAGCCGATGAAGCACGACCGCGGCGCTGCCGAAGCCGATCCCCTGGTTTCCATCGCCGGCGGCGGAGGCGTTGCTCTCTTCAACTCGGTGGGAGATCCCTGGACCGCCGACTATCTGAAAGTCACCGGCGATCTCGCGGTCGATCTCCATAGCAATATCGCTGCCGAGGCGCGCGCCAAAATTGTCTATGAACGCCTGATCAATTTTACCGACGATCCTGGAAGCAAGCAGGCTCTGCAGTTTCTCATGACCCGCGAGATCACGCATATGCGTGCCTTCTCTGCGGCGCTGGAGACCATGGGCAAGCCCAAGTTCGCCATCGGAACCATCGCACCCACACCGGGGCTGGTCGACGAATTCTTTAACGACTCTACCGGCGGCGACGGAAAGGGCGATCTGCAGGGGGATGTCGCGGGCACCATCGTCCAGGCGGCAAAGCTGAAGGTTGTGGATTCGCCAGTCTTTGGTGGCAAGGGATTGCACGTCAAGCCAACCTCGCCGGAACCGAACTCCGAAGTCACTTCGCAAGCCGATTCGACGCCAGTGGGAGCCACTCGGCAGCCGGTGCGCGGCGAGCGCTCGGAGCGCAAGACCGGCACTCGTTAACCCGCCGCCAACCCAGATCACATATCATAGGTGTCGAAGTCTCAGCTTCGGCACCTTTTTTATGTCCATCTAAGTTTTCGGAGCATCAGAAAAATCGTTATGTCCGATCTTGCTTCGCACTATCTCGACGAAATCTTCCGCGGCTTCCGCGGGCACAAGCGCCTGGCCGACGATGCCATCGCGCAGCTCACTGACCAACAATTTTTCGCGCAGCCCGATGCCGAGTCCAACAGCGTTGCCATCGTCGTGAAACACATGGCGGGCAATCTCCGCTCGCGCTTCACCGACTTCCTCACCACCGACGGCGAGAAGCCCGACCGTAATCGCGATCAGGAATTCCTCGTCACATCGGAGACCACCCGCGAGGAATTACTGCGCTGGTGGGAGCAGAATTGGCAGCTGCTCTTCGAAACCATCAATTCCCTGGAGCCCGAAGACCTTCAGCGCGAAATCACCATTCGCGCTCAGACTCATACCGTGCTACAGGCTCTCAATCGCACCGCCGGCCACTGCGCCTATCATGTCGGGCAAATTACTTTTCTCGCCAAGCATTGGAAGGGCGCGGACTGGAAATCGCTCAGCGTTCCCAAAGGACAGAGCGAGCAGTTCAATGCCAGAATGTTCGAGAAGCACAAGAAGCAGGCTTGAGCTCAGATGCGCCACTGAGACGGCTGGAAGTTCAACAACATTTTCCGCGGTCGCAACTCCTATTGAGCCGCCGCTTTCTCAATCGGCGCGCGGATTAGCAACTGGGTTCCGTGCTCCAGCGTCAAATTCTTCTCCGACGTTGTCAGCACTCCGTCTTTGTCGAGTTCCAGATGTTTGATTCCGACCACGCCGGTCGCTGTCGGCTTCAGCAGCGGCCCCATGTGACCTGGCGTTGGGTTCATCGCCTCCGGGTCGGTCACAGTACCCACCGGCCCTGGCATGGTACCACCGTTGCCTACCTGCTCTTTCTCACCCGCCATGCCGAGGCCGCCGGCTGCGCCGGTCTGCACATCGGGAATGGGATTCGGACCTACAGCCTGAATCACTCCCTGAATCGGCCACTCTTTGCCGCCTGGCAACTCAACCTTGTCGAACGCAATGCCCAGCGATGTTTGCTCGGCGCCCTTGGAGCGGGCCTGCGCTTCGGTCACATGGCCGATCACCTTCGATCCTTTGGGAATCGTCATCCCGTCGCCCTGCAACTCGGCCACGGTCTTGCCGACGACCGGGTCCCCCTGCTTCGCTTTTTTCGCCTCCAAAGGTTTCGTCAGCAGCACTAGAATCGACGCATGCACCCCGCTCGGCGCTTGCGCCATGGTTTGCGGAGAAGATGTCGCTGCTTGTGAAGAAGAAGGGGTTTGCTGCGCCCCGCAAACTAGAACGGCCATCAGAACAACGGCAGCGGAGAGTGCCACACGAGCCATATTCGCCTCCAACTCGTGCCGCATGGAGACTGCGGTACTGCGCTACATTCTTCGCCCACGCCTGCTCACAGTCAAGAGCACCTGCTCCCTCCAGAATGATTGATGGGCTTGGACTCGCGGCGACGAAAATCCCACAGATCGGACAATGCAGTACAAGTACTCTAGGCTCTTGCGGAGGAGTTGCGCCACCCGGGGCGGCTTCGGGCGGATATGCACCGCTCTCGGCCACGTTTTTGACAATCGTCTACCACATTGCCCGAAGGCCTCCACGTCTTTCAGAAGGGAACCCGCCTAAGGCTCACCTTGCTTGGAGAGGGGGGCAGAGGCCCCCGGGTTTAGAGATTTTGTTCCCGTTTGCCCCAAAACGCAATATCCAGGATTACAGCGGGCGGTGACGCTCCTGGGCCCCTTAGCATCCGCCTCATCCCACCCATTCCCGTCATTTCCCGCCTAAGCTGGACAAATATTTGTCTAAGTGCATGTCCTGACACTTTCGGCAGGCGGCATCAATCGCAGCCTGCGCCTACTGGATCTTGATCATCATCTGCGATCCACTGTCCAGCTTCACTTCCTTCCCGGTCGTGGTTAGCACCGAATCATTAAGCTGCAGGTTCTTGATTGCCACCACGCCGGTGGAGTGCGGGCCCAATATCTTGCCCACGCCTGGCTGTTGCCCAGGCTGCAACCCCAGTCCCGTGCCAGCGGCCGCGGTTGATCCGTTGCCGGTGTTCAGAGTGTTGCCCCCGGCCGCTCCCGTCTGCGGACCAGAGTCTGCGTTGGGATTCGGTCCCACCGCCTGCAGCGAACCCGTGATCGGCATCTCTTTTCCGCCGGGCAATTCGATCTTGTCGAAGGCAATTCCCAGCGACGCTTCCGAATCGCCCTTGGAGCGCGCCGTCGCCTGCGTCACATGGCCGAGCACCGTCGATCCCACGGGGATGTCGCCCCCACTGCCGGAATGTAAGGCAACTACAGTTCTCGCGGTAATCGTATCTCCTTGCTTCAGCTTCTTGGAGTCGAGAGCCTTGTCCAGGCTCGCCGGAATGACGCCGTGGATCGTGCTAGCCCCGCTGTCGGCAGCGGGCGTTTGAGAACCTGTTGCCGGAGCATTTTGCCCAACACACATCGAAACGGCGATAACAATAAAAACACTGCAGACGAAAAGGCGTTTCACGATTGTCTCCTTAATTATGAATTATGAATTTGCCTTCTGCCTTGGCAGCACAATTCTTCTCCGCCGCACAGGGCAAGTCAAGATAAGCCTGGTGGCTGTCCGGATTTAAGCCTGGCAGACGTGGCCCACTGCTACGCAAGGTTTGGAGGACCAATTACAAGCGGCGTGGCCGGCGACCCCGATTCTTACAGCTGGGTAGCCGAACCGCAGAGATTCCGCAGACGGAGACTTTGATACAATAAAACCTCCGCAGACCAATCTTTGGCGGCGCCCTCTGAAATGGACCCCGACTCTTGGCCCAGCTGACAGAACCTCGCACCATTACCTACGCCGATTCCGGTGTCGATATCGAGCGCGCCAATCGCACCAAGCAGCGCATCAAGTATCTCGCCCACAAGACCTTTAATCGTGGCGTGCTCAGCGAGATCGGCGGCTTCGGCGGCCTGTTCGCGATCGACAAGAAGAAGTACACCGATCCGGTACTCGTCTCCAGTGTCGATGGCGTGGGCACCAAGCTGAAGATCGCCTTCGAGATGAACCTGCACCATACGGTGGGCGCCGATCTGGTGAATCATTGCGTCAATGACATTGCGGTGCAGGGTGCGGCGCCGATGTTTTTCATGGATTACTTCGCTACCAGCAGCTTGCAGCCGGAGGTTGCCGAGAAGGTGATCGCCGGCATTGCGGACGCCTGCAAGCACAATGGTTGCGCTCTCATCGGCGGCGAGACCGCCGAGATGCCCGGCTTCTATGCCGACGGCGAGTACGACCTTGCTGGCTTCATCGTCGGAGTTGTGGATCGGGACAAGATCATCAGCGGCAAAGCGGTAGAGCCCGGCGACGTTCTGATCGGCTTGGCGTCAACCGGCCTGCACACCAACGGCTACTCGCTCGCTCGCAAATTATTCTTCGAGACCGCCAATTACACTCCCGAATCCTACGTAAACGAAATCAAAGGCAAAGTTGGCACCGAGCTGATGCGGCCTCACCGCAGCTATTGGCCGATCATGCGGCGAATGATCGAAGCCGACGCTGTCTCAGCTATGGCGCACATTACTGGCGGCGGCATCACCGAAAACTTGCCTCGCGTTCTGCCTAAGGGCTGCGGCGCTATCGTCGAGATCAACTCCTGGCCCGTTCCCCCCATTTTCGAGCACCTGCAGAAGATCGGGAACGTCCCGCAAGATGAAATGCTGCGCACCTTCAACATGGGCGTTGGCATGATCCTTGTGGTACCGGCCAAGAAGTTCAAGAAGGCGCAGACGATTCTTGAGCGCTGTGGGGAAAAGGGCTATACCATCGGACGGGTCGTAAAAGGCGAGAAGCGAGTTACCTACCAGTAGCCGGATTTCCGCTGGCATGCATGTCGGCAAAAGCAAAGCCGGCGCCCACCAGGCTTCACTTCGCTACGAATATCGCCACGCTGCGCGCCTTCACCAGATAGCTTTCCTGCGACAACAAGGGAAACTCCTGCCCATCTTCGGCAATGTCGAGCGGTGAAGCTTGAGCGGTATCGACGATCCGAAACCACTCCCGCTCGCCGATTTGTGGCAGCTCGAATTCCAGATCGCCCGAATATGCGTTGGCAATGAAGTGCAGATCGTCGCGTTCGTTGCCCTCGTGCAGTTGCGTCAACTGCATCGCCACAGTGCGCGACTCGTGACCCCAATCAGGCTTCACGCGCTTCACGCCGTGCCATGTGATGTGAAAGCCGTGTTCGCCATGGAGCTGAAAATCGGAGCGGCGTAATAACGCGCAGCGTTTGCGCAACGCGATCATCAGCTGGAAGAAGCGCAGCAGGCCGGCGTTCGTCTCCGCCAGACGCCAGTCGAGCCAACTGATCTCATTGTCCTGGCAATAAGCGTTGTTATTGCCGCGCTGTGTACGGCCGATCTCGTCGCCGGCCAGGATCATGGGCACGCCGTGCGATATCAGGAGAATCGCGGCAAAGTTCTTTTGCAGCCGCAGCCGTAGCTCGCTGATTGCGGGATCGTCTGTCGGGCCTTCCGCACCGCAATTCCAACTGTAATTCGCGTTGCAGCCGTCGGTGTTGTTATCGCCGTTGTCCAGATTGTGCTTTTCGTTGTATGAAACCAGGTCGGCCAGCGTGAAGCCGTCATGGCAGGTCACGAAGTTAATGCTGTGGTAGGGCTCACGCGCGCTGGTCAGATACAGGTCGGGACTGCCCAGCAAACGTGTCGCCAGCGCCGAAGTCATCCCGGCATCGCCCTTCACGAATTTGCGGAGGTCGTCGCGGAAGATACCGTTCCACTCTGCCCAGCGTCCCCAGGAGGGAAGCGATCCGACCTGGTAGAGACCGGCAGCGTCCCACGCCTCTGCGATCAGCTTCGTGTTGGCAAGCACGGGATCGTACGCCAGGCTTTCCAGCAGCGGAGGATTCATCAGCACGCTTCCGTCCTGTCCCCGCCCCAGGATCGAGGCGAGGTCGAATCGAAAGCCGTCCACGTGCATCTCCATTACCCAGTAACGCAGGCAATCGACAATCAGATCGCGCACCACGGGATTGTTGCAGTTGACCGTATTGCCGCAGCCGCTGAAATTCACGTACTTGCCGGTGCCGGGTTCGAGAATGTAGTAGGTGGAATTGTCGATGCCACGAAAAGACCAGGTAGGCCCGTGCTCATCGCCTTCAGCGGTGTGGTTGAACACCACGTCGAGAATAATTTCTAGGCCAGCCTGGTGAAAGGCGCGAACCATCTGCTTGAATTCGATGATCTGCTCGCCGTCGGCACAATTGCAGGAGTACGCCGCGTTGGGCGCGAAGAAGGCCGTCGGCTGGTATCCCCACAAATTCACCAGAGGCTCTCCGGTAAATGGATTCACGCGGTCCGTATCGGACTCCTCAAACTCATTCACCGGAAGCAGCTCGACCGCGGTCACTCCCAGCTTCTTCAGATACGGAATCTTCTCCACCAGCCCGGCGAACGTACCCGGATGCGACACTCCGGAAGACGGATGCCGGGTGAAGCTGCGCACGTGCGCTTCGTAGATCACGCTGTCCACCAGCGGAATGTTAAGCGGCTGGTCGTGCTCCCAATCGAAGTATTGCTCCACCAGCAAACTGTTCCGATAGGGCCGCGCACCCGGCTTGTATTCACCCCACGCGCCGCCATGCGATAGCGCCCGCGCGTAAGGGTCCAATAAAACGTGCGCCGGATCGTAACGATCCACCTGCGGGTCGGGATTGGGTTGCATGTCGAAGCGGTAACCGTACTGTCCCCCGGCGTCCAATCCCTCGACGAATACGTGCCATACCTGTCCGGTACGGTTGGAGTGCGGATCGAGCGGGAACTCGAGATAAGGATCCTGCGCACCCGGCTTGAACAGAACCAGCGTGCAAGCCGTAGCATGGCGAGAAAAAATCGCGAAGTTAATGCCCTTGCGTCGCACCGTCACGCCGAGCGGAAGCGGCACTCCACTCTTCATCTTTTGGCCGGACGCGGACGTGGCAGTCGCCTTCTTCGGCGCCCTGTTGACGAAAGATCTGGTTGCCATGGTTGCGTCGCCAATTGTCCGCTACGGGATCGATGTTGGTATAGAAAAAAATTACCGAGTTGCCGGCCTGGAAAACTTTAACCATTAACGCACGGCGAGTAGTTAGCCCTGCGGCCGCCTTTATGAGCGTCTCACTGCGCCCGGGCCGGCAGCTCGCGCGCGATACGCGCATATAAATCGATGGCATCGAGAAGCTGCTTCTTTTCGATGTACTCGCCGTCCGTGTGCGCGACGTGTATCGAACCGGGGCCGATCAGTAGCGGCTGTCCCCAATTCGAAAGCGCGGGGATATCCGTCGTGAAGGCCGCGACCATGGTCTCGATGCCGGGAACCGTGCCCAGCTCCACGTACGGAATTTCGAGTTTGAACTGCGCTTCGGCTTTATCGCCGGCAGCACCCGTGATCTGCTGTCGCAACTCCTCTGCCGGACCGACAAGCCGAAAGAGCAATTGCGCCACGGCATAATCCGGGATCACATTCGGCGCGCGGCCGCCTTCAATCTGGCCAATGTTCAAGGTGCAAGGGCCGGCCTTAGGATTGGTCGGCAGCTTCAGCTTGCGAATTGCCTCGAGCGCGTCCAGCAATTTCTCAACCGCTGACTCGCCAAGGTGAGGGTACGCCGAGTGCGCCATTTTTCCGCGCGCAACCAGTTCCACGCGCAGCGTTCCCTTGGAGCAGACCGCCAGCCGGTTCTCTGTAGGCTCGCCATTGATGAGGAATTTCACCCCGCGTGGCTGTTGGTTCGCAACCTGCGCCCCCTGGCTGTCGCGCTCCTCGCCCACCAGAAACAACAAGCCGACATGAATGCTTTCTGCCTTCAGCTTCTCCGACGCCGCGATCTGGGCAACGATAATGCCCTTGGCATCGCATGAGCCGCGACCATAAATGCGGTCTGCCGTTTCCGATGACCGAATGAACGGCGGCACGGTATCCATGTGAGTGGAAAACGCGAGCTCCGGCTTTGGCTGATCGGGATGCGTCGCCCAGATATCGAAGCGATCGGCTTCAACAGCAATTCGTTCGACGTTATAGCCCAGATGCAATAACTCAGCGGCGAGCGCCTCCCCAACAGCAGCTTCCATTCCCGTG
Organism: uncultured Acidobacteriaceae bacterium; assembly: GCA_963818905.1. GTDB lineage: Bacteria > Acidobacteriota > Terriglobia > Terriglobales > Acidobacteriaceae > Bog-257. The sequence continues at coordinate 12,478 of CAWFUE010000075.1, read as the reverse complement.
GTCGATTCGATGTCGATCAGCTTGCGAGTGAGGGCGAAGACGTCCATGTTTGGAGGATAGACGATTTCACTCTACGGAGACCAATGTCAGGTAGCGCAGCTTGAAGCGTCCAATGCGTGCTTACGGAACCAGAGGCACGGGTTCGACGTGGGTCTCATGCAGCCCGGCGCCACGATAGGCGCGCATCACATCGTCGAGCGAGACGACGCCCAGCAACTGCTGCACATTGGCGCGGTGCACCACCGGCAGCAGCGGCCATTCGCCCATCAAGCGCAAAGCGGTGTCAAGGGGATGATCGGGATGCAGATAGGGAATGCGTGCGCCCAGCACCCGTGACAGCGGCACATCGGAATTGGCGATCATGTCGAGCAGGTGAGAGCGACTGATACCCGACCAGTCGTCGCCGCCCATACCCACGACGAAGAAATCCTGCGCCGAACCTTGTACGTGCTCCTGCGCATCCTGCAGTGTCATGCTGCCCTTAAGAATTTGTCCGATGGGCGCACGCATGGCATCTTCCACCCGCAGCAATGGAACTTCGCGTTCCTCTTCCAGGGACGGCAGGTCGAGTCCATCCTGACGCGAGAGCAGATCGAAAATCGGCGTCGGCTGAAAAGTTCGCGAAATGAAATAGGCAATGGTGTTGGAGAGGATCACGGGCACAATGATGCTGTAATTGCCGCTGACCTCCAGGATCATGAAGACCGACGTCATAGGCGCGCGCAGGATTCCGGCAAACAACGTACCCATGCCGACCAGCGCATAGGCGCCGACGGGAATCGCCAGATAGGGAACGATCTGGCGCTCCGCCATGCCGACGGCGCCGCCGATCATCGCGCCCATGAACAGCGTTGGCGCGAACAGTCCGCCGGGCGCGCCGCTGCTGAACGACAACCCGGTGCTGAGAATTTTCAGTCCGCCCAGAATCGCCAGCACCTGCCAGGTGTACTGCTCGTGCATGGCCTGATCGATGTAGCTGTAGCCGGCGCCCATGACCTGGGGAAACTTGATGCCGATGAAACCGATGAGCAGGCCGGCGACGGCGGGCTGGAAGTACTGTGTCCAGCTGGGATATTGCCGCAGCTTCGGCCGCAGGTAAGCAATGTACTTCACGAAGATCAGCGACGCGAACCCGCCAATCACGCCCAGGCTGGCGTAAGCGCCCAACTCGCCCCAATGTTCCAGGTGATAGGGCGGCACGCGGAACAGCGGCTCATCGCCCAGGAACCAGCGCTCCACCACGGCGCTGGAGATCGCGGCCAACACCACCGCTCCCAGAATGCCGGCGGTCCAGCGTCCGATGACCTCCTCGATAACGAACAGCACGGCGGTAATCGGCGCGTTGAAAGCGGCAGCCAGTCCAGCCGCCGCTCCGACGGGTGCGATGAGCCGCAGTTTCTCGCGCGAAAGTTTCAGCCGGCGTCCCAGAGCCGAGGCCAGGCCTGCGCCAATTTGCAGCGCGGGATCCTCCGGCCCCAGCGACTGTCCGCTGCCAATGGCCAGTGCGCTGGTGATGAACTTGCCGATCACCGTCGGCATGGGAATGTAGCCGTCGTAGATGTAGAGCGCGGCCTTGGTTTGATTGACACCGCTGCCCCGGGCACGTGGGAACAAGAGGATCACCAGCGCCGCAATCACCAGGCCGGTCAGCATGGGAGCCAGAAAAACCCGCGGCACCGAAGGCTGCAATCCGCTTCCCAGCAGCTTCAGATGCAGGAACTCGATGCACATGCGGAAGCAAACCACCGCCAGTCCGGAACCAATTCCAATAATGACGGCTAGCAGGAGGAAGAATTGCTCCTCGCGCAGGCTGAAGCGCTGCGGCGAAAGCATGGTCCGCAAAGTGGTCCAGTATTGCCGCCGGGTGGGAGTGGAAACCGCTGGCTTGATTCCCTTTGTCTCCTTGGGCGTGGCAACAACGACGGGATCTTTCGGACTCATTTCACGGTCTCACTCTCATGTTGTGCCAAGGTCAGCAGCGCGCGATCAGCTACATCCATCTGCGGACAAATGGGCGCGGTCGCCCGCTCCACATCGAAAACATATTGCATGGTCGGTTCGAGCGCGTCAGGATTTTTTTGCAGAGCACGTTCTGTAGCAGACGCTTGCTTTCCCGTACCGGTTGCATACAGACGTTGCAGCGCGTTTTCGGCTGGCGTCACTGTGGGACCTGCCTGCGGAGCAGTAGCTTTCGCGCTGGCCGTGTTACCGGGCTGGGGGGATGATGGTTTTGCCGTGGCTGCACCAGCGCCTCGATTCGCGGGTGGCGCTGCCAGCGTGTAGCCTTGCTGCATGGAACAGCTGTTGAGCCGCTGCAAAGCAATCTGGTAAGCCTCGGCTGTGCGCCGGGCACGCTCAGCCACGGACAAGCCGCGCAGCGCAGGATTCAGGCGCAGTATCTCGCGCACCAGCTCAAGTTGCTGGCGAGCAGTCTCCAAATTCGGGTCGCGAGCTACCGCGTTGGCGAGAGCGCCCTCCGCATCGTGGTAGTTAGCCAACTGCAGTAAGGCTTGACCCTTGCCCATCCATGCCTGCGCGTTCTTGGGATCCTTGGCCAGGACCACATCGAACGCATCAACCGCGCGCTGCGGTTCGTTTACCTGCAATAGCATGTTGCCGAGAAGAAGCTGGTCAGCAGGATTGGCCGGACCGTCCGCTTGCAGCGCCATCAATTCCGCCTGTGCCTGGGCCACCTTGTTCAAGCCCATCAGGTAGTGCGCTAGTTCGAAGCGCGCCGCGATGCGCTGTTGCCGCGGATGCTCGCTCCACACGCCATTGATCGCATTTCCGTAGTAGCGCACCGCCGCGGAATAATGGCCGCGCAGAGCTTCCAGCCGCGCCAACGTCAGATTGACCTCACCGCTGGCCGGTTCTTCTTCCCACAGACTCAAGAGATGAGAGCGGGCTTCGACCAGGCGATTGGCCGCCAGCAGCGCCTGCGCCAAGCGAAGGCGGTAGTGCTCGTTGGTGCGATCGTAGCTCAGAGCGGTGCGATAATCATCGGCCGCCACGGCGGGAAGATTGGCCTGCATCGCCTCGTCGCCCCGCTTAAACCAGCGCACCGCCAGCGACGATTCTGTGTCGCGGTGCAGATTCACAAAATAATGCGTGAAGGCAAAGCCGGCGATGATCAATACCACAGTGATTGCCAGCACCATCTTTGCCGGCCGCGTGCTGATGGCGACACCGCACGCGGAACAGCGGATGGCATCCTGAGGAAGCTCAGTTCCACAGTTTTCACAACGGGTAACGGCAGGCGCACTGTCGGTGACCGATGGCATGAAACGGTGTTCGTTCTACTGTATCAAGAGATGCGCGAAAGGGCTGTGGCGACTGCCACACTCCGGTGCAGCTCACTCTGCTGAGCACGAGGAAATCACCCCCACATCTGCATGGATCTCTGCTCCGCGTTCAGCTCGAAGATATAGCCTTGCGATGACGTCTGCCGTGACCGGCTGCTCATGGTCTGTATCAGCGACGACCTTGGTATCTGGTGAGATCTAACTTTGCACTTTGGCAGTGCAGCGCGAATACCGAAAATCGAACCCCGAAGGGGTGGAATTGAAGTTAGCCCAGAACGGATCTCTGCTCCGACGTTAGCTCGAAGATATAGCCTTGCGATGACGTCTGCCGTGACCGGCTGCTAAACGTCTGTATCGGCGACGACCTTGGTATCTGGTGAGAACTAACTCTGCACTTCGGCAGTGGAGCGCGAATGCCGAAAATCGAACCCCGAAGGGGTGGAATTGAAGTTAGCCCAGGATGAAGCGAACCCGGGGCCCCGATTCGCGCGCGGTTTGCGCGAATTGGGGTGGGCAGCGGAGTCCTGGGTCAGGTAGTAAAAATGCCGAGCCCCGGAGAGGCGGCACGGTTTCGATATAGACACCTCAGTCGTGCCAACAAGGCAACCATGCTCGTTCTCCCCAGCGCGCTTTAGCACGCGAAGGATATGCGCCGGTTCGAGTTTTCCCCGCAACAAAGTGAATCGCGCGCAACTGGCGTGAGGCACTGTCGTTCCCGAATCGGGAACCGATCACAAATCGCTCTGCTAGGCAGACAGAAAACCGCAGAGCGCGTTTTACGATGGAAGCTTAGCTGAGCTTGGAACTGGGCGCGCCGCAAGCGCTCTTCTGACTTTGCCATCTCTCGAGGTTTGCGATGAAGAAAATTGCTGCTGTCGAACAAGCCCGGGCAATCATGACCCAGGGCATGGAATGGGGTGTGTGGAAATGGCTCATCGAAAAGAAGCGGGTTCGCGCCATCGCCGATGAAGCCAAGTCCGCGCTGGACGATTGCGAGATGAAAGTGAAGCTGGCCTGGAGCGACGAGTTGAAGATCGCCTACAACCAGTTGGTGACGGAAAACGGCGACGACAAACGCCGGCGCAAACAGTCGAAGGGTGACAGCCGGAGCGCTCCGAAGATCACCGATCCGAAGATTCTGGCAGCGGCCAAGCGCATCCAGCAAGCCGACGACGACGCTTACAATGCGCATGAAGACGCCGAAGATGCCTTCGCCGAAGCCGAGCGCAAGATGAGCACCAGCCTGGCACGCGATGCCGCACGCAAGGCCCTGGAAGCTTACGATCTTCACGAGTCCGCCATTCGCAAAGCCGAGGCATTGGCAAGAGAAGAGTAGACCGCAGCGTCAGAGGAGCCTGCCCCGCGCCCCTTGAATCTTTTGCGTGGTACGGGCCGTCTAAATGGGACATCGTTTGCTCCGGCGCTGCGATATTCGATAAAATCAAAGTTTGCAATCAGCAAGTTAGGAGTTCCATGAAGGCAGCTATCCATCCCGCCTATGACGCTGTGCGCGTGCATTGCGCCTGCGGCAACACATTTTTAACCCGCTCGACCCACAAGGGCGACATCAACGTAGAAATCTGCTCGGCCTGCCATCCGTTCTTTACCGGCAAGCAGAAACTGGTGGACACCGCCGGCCGCGTCGAGCGCTTCCGCCGCAAGTATGCCAAGTCCGATGCCGCCAAGGCGGAAGCCGCGAAGAAGTAATTTCTGTCATCCCGAGCCCGCGACTAGGGCCGCCGCCAAGCGCCGTGTGTGCTTGGCTGGGTAGGAAGCGCAGTCGAAGGACCTGCTTTTCTCCGCGTAGGGACGAGACGGTTTGGCGAAACCTCCGCTGCGGCGGAGGCTTTTTGTTCCGCCACGTGCCCTGATACCAACCAACGAAAAACCTGGATTGATAGCTTCTTGAAGGGGCGCACCTTCAGGTGCGCCGTCGGCAGCCGTTTCTTGTCATCACGAACCGACTTAGTCGGTGAGGGATCTGCTATTCCCTCAAATCGCGCAGGCGACTATCCCTATTCGCTTGCACCGCTCAGCGTCCGATCAATCGATAGCCCTCCCGCGCCTTTGATCAGTATCACGAACGCCATCGCAATCGCTAGCAGGTGATATTCGAAGCCCTCGCCCTTCTGCTGGCCGGTCCAGTTCATGAAGAATCCGTTGTGCACGTGGACCGTGGCAATCGCGACGATCATGTTGCAAATGACGCCGAACGCCGCAATCCGGCTGAGCAGGCCGACGATCAATCCCAGGCCGCCGAAGAACTCGGCGCAGATGGCCAGAAACGCCAGCGGCGCGGGAATGCCCATCTTCTCGGTGAAGAAGCCCATGGTGCCGTAGAAGCCATAGCCTCCGAACCAGCCCAGCATCTTTTGCGCGCCATGAGCAAGGAAAACGATGCCGAGAACCAGCCGCAGAATGGTCAACGTGAAATCATTTGGTGTGGAAAGAAGTTTACGCACACTGCCTCCTTGCAAATATCATTCAGCCACAGCGGATGCAATCGGGACTGGCGTCCCGCGCCCTTTCGAAGATGCGTGGTATAACACGCAAGTTGCAGAATTTCGTTTCCGTCTTTGGCGCTCTGGCCTGACTTGGATAGCCAGAACTAGCCTTGCTGGGAGCCTAAGCCGGCTTCAGGCGTCAAAGACATTCCGGGATTTTGAGCGTAATGGGGGTTTATCGCCAGTTAAGCAGATGTTGAGTGGCAATGAGCCTCAGCTAAGGCGTGATCTCCCACACCACTCCGTAGCCGTAATATCCGCCATACTGTCCGCCATACACCGTAGTGCCGTAGAGATTGCCGTTCGCGTCGATTACCACATTACTGGCCGGCCAATATCCGTCGTTCCCGCCGGTAAAGCTGTACACCGTGGTATAAGTCCAACCGCCGTTCATGGGTGTCAGCTTGAAGACCGACCCATCACCGTAAGCGCCGTCGCAAAAGGTTGTGCCGTAGAGATTACCCGCCCCGTCCATGACGAGATTGCCCCGCGCCCCACAAGCCGATCCGGGCGGCGGGTTTGGCTCACCGGGCGCCAGACCACCGTCAAGCAGAGAATACGTCCAAGTGCCATCGAAGGGCGTTAGTTCGAAAACACCACCTGCTTCGCCAGCGGTAGCGCCGTAAAGGTTTCCCGAAGGGTCAAAGATCAGTCCGGCATAAGGAGTATTTACGCCTTCCGCGGTGAAGCTGTAGAGAAAACTCTCCGCCCAGCCTGATCCTGCCGAGTACGTCAACTCGTAAACCGTGCCATAACCGCTGCCGGAAACGCCGCCCCCCCAAGTCGTACCATAGATGTTGCCCGCGCTGTCCAGGGTCACGCCGCTCAGAGGCATGAGTCCGTCACTGCCTGAAAAGGCGTAAAGAACACTCTCCGTCCAGCCCCCACTCCCTGAATGTGTCAACTGATAAACCGTTCCGCACCCTACCCCGAAGCAGCCAGTACCTCCCGCGGTCGTGGTTCCGTAGATATTACCCGCTTGATCGAAGGTCACACTGCCGTACGGGACTGTTCCATCGGTACCTCCCTGGAAGGAATAAAGCACGCTTTCTATCCACGGTGCGAAAAGGTTGGGCGAGACGTGCGGAGCAGGCTTCAGGTTGAAAACCGTGCCCCACCCGTGAACGCCCCCATATTGGGTCGTTCCGTAGAGGGTTCCGTCCGAACCGACGACTACACCGGCATACGGGTTGTACCCGTTCTCGCCTGAGCTGAAGCTGTAAAGCAGAGCAAATGTCCAGCGCCCGTTCGTATGGGTCAGCTTGAAAACCGAACCGCTATCGTCTTCGCCCCCAGAGGTAGTGCCATAGAGATTTCCTGCCCTATCCATCGTCAAGCCGGCATCGGGGTTGGCGCCGTCGACTCCGCCGGTGAAGTTGTGAAGCACAGTGAGCGTCTGCGCCTGCGCCGATGGCGCGGGGATGGTTACCAGCACACAAGCCAGAGCCAGTGCAAAGACCGCTCTCCGCACGCTGCGATTCAATACGGAGGTGGGAAGTTGGCCGGGGTTCGTCATGATGGTTTCCCTCACTGATGCGACTGCTGACGGTTGGTACTTTACACCCTATTGACAGCGGACTTACAACACGAAGCAGTAACTGTTGTAATCAGGCAGCCATAGCGCAAGCGTGCGCCCTTTATTCGCCCCTGCAGCAGCGGAAAACACGCCCTGCCTGACAGCGGCGACTCCATCCAACGCTATACGGTACAGGTAAGTCTTGGTTATCACACCTTACTGCTTATCGCTTGCCTGAAACTCCGTCCAGGGATTTCCCTTCATGTCTTTAAGGATGGGCTTCTGCCAATTGAATTCGGGATGCTCTTTCAGAAATGTGTCGGCGATAAAGTCTTCACCGCAGGGATGGCCGGCACGCGCTTCCAGACTCATCTTCGCAGCCATGCTGCTGTCGGCGGCCTGAGCCGTAACCGCGCCGCTGGGATTGTATGGCGGTTCCTCCCACGCGGGCTCGCCCGTTGGCGAATTCTCGGTGTGGCCGCATAGCCCGCGGGAGTTCCGGTCTTCCTTGCCCTCGAAGGTGTCGTAATGGTCGGCGAGAAATTTCTCGCCCATGGCAACATCGATCTGCCCTTTATTCGCCGGCAGCAGCTGCTGCCAGCGCACGCGCCGCGCATTGGGCGAACTGGACATATTGGTTGGATCGAAGGTCGTTTCTTCTTTGGTCAACTTGGGATCGCTGGGGAAATTTGAGCCTTCGAAATAGCCATCTTCGGTGCGCCAGACGCGGTGCAGCTTCAGCCCGATCTCGAAACGCGCAATCTCGCCCGTCTTGTTGTCGGCCAGCAGCCAGTCGTTGGCGTAGCCGCCGTTGTTGCCGTCGAGCATGATCGCGACGTACTCATCGATCGAACTGGCATACTGCAGCGCCTTGCGCGCCCGCACGAACTCCGGCTTGCCCTTGGGATCGAAGCCGTAGAAGCCGGTAATGGTCGTCTCCGTCACCATCAGGCCCGCGGAGTTGATGCCGAAATCGTCGTCGCTGACGATGATTCCGGGGAAGCCGTCAGTCAGCATGTGATAGCCATGCGTCGGGACGATGTCGAAAATGATCGTCCAGCGCTTGCCGGTAGCGATATCGGTCCAGTTGCTGTGCGCGATCACCGGCTTGTGATCCTTGGTCCAGGAACCGGTCGCAACGAACGCGCTGCAGTTGCCAGGAGCTTTCAGGTCGGCAGCGTCAGTTTTCTTCTGCTGCTTGTCGAGCCACGGCACGTAGTAGTCAGGAACCTCTTCCATCGCGTTGAGTGCGACCACATCCCAAACATCCAGGCTGGAGCCGCGCGCCTTCAGGCCGTCGGCGATGCCTTGCAGCTCCTGCTGATATTCCTCGTCGATGTGCGGCCACAGGATGTTCTGCGCCGTCGCGCGATAGAAGCTCCAGTCGCGCTTGGTGCGGCGCGTGTCCTTAAACTTCACCACGTACAAGCCGTCTTCGATCTCGGGCGCGAGCAGGTAACCATGCTGATAGCCGATATCGGCTGGCGCGCCTTCCAGATGCACGTAGACCCATCCGCCGCGCTCGAAGCGATAGGCGCCCTTCAGTCGCGCCTGGTCGGGTGTGGTCGTTTGCGGTTTGGTATTGACCGCCGCTGCAAAGGCGGAGAGCAGAACTAAACCGACGAGCAAACCGGCCAAAAGGCGAACCGCATTGCGCATGAATTCCTCCGTACTCGGAGCCAGAGAGATGGCTGCCAGATTATCGAGTTGCTGCGAAAATCGCAATCTGACGTCACGTTCGGTGTGAATCACGGTCAGATGGTCGCGCTTCACTTCGTGCATTACAATTTCGACAGGGTCCACAAGACTCTGCGGATTACGCCAGCAATGGCTGCTGGTATCACCCGATCACGTGTGGTCGCTGGAGATAGCGACGCTGGCGGACTCCGCGTTTGTCCCGACGAAGCGCGGGCCGTACAAGGAACGGGGAAGAAATGACGAAGATTAAGGTTGTGCTGATTGTTTACGAGACTGAAATTCATGACGATGGCCGCAAATTCTTTATTCCAGAACACGTCGCTGATTCATTGGGGCTTTGGTGCCTTAGAGACAAGACAAGGCCCCAAGAGATTGATGTCGTTATCAGAACCACAGAAAGGCAACTCGTACTAGCAGATCGCTTCAAAATGACATCCGGCACGGAGATTTACGTGGCAGATGACCGCCTCCGTAAATTCGGCCTGCAACCAAAGGACTCGATCATCGTCGAGGTTTCGGCCCCTAACGCAATTTCAAACTGACCGACTGCCAAGAAGCCCCAAATCGTTGGAGGTACAAGCTAGTCGCTTCCAGCGGCCAGCACAATCTCCAGACCGGCTGCGTCGGCGAAGGAGCGGAAGTCGCGGTCACGAGTGAGCAGCGGGATATCTCGATCGATGCAGCTCTGTGCGATTAAGGCGTCGCCCAGCCTCGCCTTGCGACGCTTCACGATGACTTGTGCGCGCAGACGTCCAGCCCGTTGCCAAAAGCCGGCCGCGATCTCCACGAGAGGCACGTCCGCCAAAGTTTTCGCCACCGCTGCAGGAAGTTTCGGATCGCTTAGCAATTCCGTGAGCACGACGGGAACCATCAACACTTGCCGGTCTGCCAATGCCCGATCCAGCAGCTGCGTATCCTCGCCTTGCCGTCCCTCGAGAAAAGCAATCCATGTGCTGGTATCGGCGGCGATCATCGGTCGGCTTTCAGTTCGGCCACGCCGCGGCTGAAGCGGACTTTGCCGCGAAGCTGCCGCAGGCGAGCGTAGGTCTCGGATGCGGCCACCAATTGCAGTCCGGTGCGCACCGTCTGGGTAATGCCGGTGCGGCCGACGCGTTGCGCTTTCTCCAGCAGATCGGCTGGGACCTCAACCGTAATCTTGCGCGCAGGTTTCATACTTTTATTTTACCGTATGCAACACCAGCATTGACTATGGTATCTTAGGCCAGCTTCACTTCCAATTGCTCACTCAGGAGATTGTCCGTTATCATCAAGCGCCTGAAAGACATGCGCGCAAACAATCGACTACCTTCGACGTTCTGTCTTACCCTCGCTCTCACCTTTTGCCTGAGCACGACTCTTTTCGCTCAACAGACTGGCGCCTGGAAGTTCGCCGTCTCGGGTGACTCGCGCAACTGCGGCGACATCGTAATGCCCGCCATTGCTGCCGGAGTTCGCGCCGGCGGCGCCGCGTTCTATTGGCATCTGGGGGATTACCGTGCCATGTCCAATTTCGATCAGGACTGGCGGCAGACGCATCCCAAAGCCAACATCGCGCAGTATTTTGCCGACGCCTGGCCCGACTTCATCCAACATCAGCTGGTGCCGTTCGGCGAGCTGCCCGTGTTTCTTGAGATCGGCAATCACGAACTGGTGCCGCCCATGAACCGTCAGCTCTACCTTGCGCAGTTCGCCGACTGGCTCAATCAACCAGTATTGCAGCGCCAGCGGCTGGCCGATAATCCGAGCGATCACGAGCTGAAGACCTATTATCACTGGATCCAGGGCGGCGTGGATTTCATCGGTATGGATAACGCTTCCGCCGACATGTTCGACGCGACGCAGATGTCGTGGTTCAAGATGGTGCTGGCCAAAGATGCGAAGAACAGCGCGGTTCGTACCGTGGTGTTGGGAATGCATGCTGCTCTCCCCGACGGCTCCTCGGCCGGCCACAGCATGAATGCCTCCCCACAACAGCAGGACACCGGGCGCACGGTCTACGCGCAATTATCGGCTTTCCGAAAAAGCACCGGCAAGCACGTTTACGTGCTGGCCAGCCATTCACATTTTGTGATGAATGATGTCTATAACACCGCGTGTCACAAAGACGACGTGCTCGAGGGATGGATCATGGGCAGCGCGGGAGCGGTGCGCTACCGCTTACCGGCCGATCGCGGGATCTCCAGCGTGGCGATGACCGATATCTACGGCTACCTGCTGGCGACGGTTGCGCCCGACGGAACGATTACCTTTCAGTTCAAAGACATTAAGCAAGCCGATGTGCCTGCGAGTGTGGTGAATGAATTCACAAAAGAGCAGGTGAATTGGTGCTTTGAGCAGAATAGATCCGACTACCAGCCATCAGGTCCGACCTGCGGCACAGCTCCGTTGCCGAACGAACATTGAGCAAGTCGGTGTCGTTTCAGATTTGTCATTCTGAGCGGAGGCGGCGTGCTGTTGGCCGCCGCGGTCGAAGGATCTATGGTCTTTGCCGGAGCGATCGGCTGTGCCCGATCGCAATGAACCGCAACCATGCTCAGATTTACCGCTGTCGATTACGAAGCCATCCGTCGCCACGCGGAAAAGACCTACCCGCACGAGTGTTGCGGCATTCTATTAGGCACGTTCGGGAGCGACGCCCGAACAGTTCAGCGCACGATACGTTGCCAGAACATAGAAGGCATTTCTCCTTCGACCCGCTATGAGATCGACACCCACGAGCTGTTGCGCGCGCAGCGCGAGGCGCGAGAGCAGGGCCTGGAGATCGTCGGCTTTTATCATTCGCATCCCGACCATTCTGCGCGCTGCTCGCCCACCGATCTCGAACAGGCGCACTGGATCGGCTGTTCCTACGTGATCATCAGTGTTGAGAACGGCAAGTCTGTCGAGAACACGTTCTTTTGCGCTCACTCGAGCGTGGGTCATCGAGGGCAGCGTGGCCGACGGCCCAGCGAGCGGCGCGCGCAGTGTCGCCGGGAAGCACCTGGCTGAAGTGGGCGATGAGCATGGTTGCGGCGCCGACGCTGCCACCGGCTGCCGCCGTCGTCCACAGGGCGGCGGCGAGCCGGTACAGACCGCGGTCCCGTGCGGACTGCCCGAGGCGGGTCAGGTCGCTCGCGCTGGCGGCGTGGGCCGTCAGGGCGTCCCACAAGGAGGCCGGGCCGAGCTGGTCCTGACGGGTGCGGCGCCCGTACTGGTCCAGGTAGTCGGCGAGCCGGGTAGCCTGCGACGCCGGTGCCTGCCGCGGGCGGGATAGGCTGCAGCGCCCGCACCGCTCCGTTGAGCTCGGCCGCTGCCCAATCCAGCGCGGGCCCCTGCCAGGTGGCGATGTCCACGGTGCGCTGCCAGTTGGTCAGGTACCCGACCGCGGCGTCCTGGAGAAGCACGGCGGGCAACGGGCTGGCGTGGCCGAGCCGGGCAGCGTCCATCGCCGCTTTGATCACCGCCTGGCCGTACGGGTC
>CAWFUE010000074.1:0-114030 GCA_963818905.1 uncultured Acidobacteriaceae bacterium | reverse complement strand
TGGAAGGTCTGGCCCTGTGGATGACGGCGCGTTATTTGCGAAAAGGAGGGACGTGGGCTTTTCTGGTTTCAGTACTCGCCTGGACGTTGGCCTGCCTTACGAAGCCTACCGTACTCCCAGTTGCAGGAGTGTGTTTTTTGTGGAGCTGGTGGAAGAAATCCCCTTCGCTCCGGGATCTGGCTGCCGCCGTGGTTATGGTATTGGTACTTCTCACGCCGCAAGCCATTCGCAGCGAGATAGTCCTCGGTTTCGTGGCACCACTCGGGAATCCTTGGTTCACCAAGATTCAACACCGGTCAGGAGCAAAAATCATCCATGTGGATTTTTATCGCCGAGCGAACGCCTTCTTTCATGCCCAGCCCGCTTTTTACGAACTGCAGTCGAGCTCTCCAAGCACGGCCATCCGGCCGCTGTGGCCGCTTAGTGATTGGACAGTCCGCAGAGCGCTCGGGGACTCCAAGATTTCTCTGACAATCGATTCCGCGCACGGAGCTCGGGACTGGAGCAATGCGTATTCGGCGCTGAATGTAGGCTGGAAGGAACGGCTGCTTCAGTGGCGGGAAAACCTTGTACTCTTCTTTTTCGCGCCGTCATGGCCGGAGTGCTTCGTCACCGCGTGGGACGACACGGCCGAATTCGCGACGCGATGGCTCTGGGCGCCGCTGATTCTGTTTGTCCTGGTGTGCAACTTCCGCATGTTTCTGCGTCGCAGGTGTGCTTTAATTCCGGTTGTGGTTACCTTGTTCACGCTTTTCTTGGCTTTTCAAAATGAAGTCACCTTCGAGGGCCGCTATCGCAAGCCTCTTGAGCCCCTGCTGCTTCTGAATGTTGTGTGGATCGTGGTGAATCTTACTTCACAAACAAGAACGTCAACGTCGAGCCCATCAGAGGGAACTATCGCCTTTCCAATCTATGACCGCCATGAATAGCAAATCAGCAGGACGGTCGACAATGCAGTTGTTCAGAAGCACGCGGTCCATCGCCAGATATCAGATGGGAACAGTGGTCTCGGCCGATGTTCGCCATCTCGAATGCTGCTAGCGCCACAGCTTTGGCCTGTCACGGATTATCGACGAAGGGATTTATCCAACGAAACCGGCGATTGACCAATGGATATTCATTGGGATCAGACATTTGTATGCGCTGCAAGTTGGCAATTACGTGCTGGCCTCCCAATTCACCATCCAAGATCAACTGATTCGGCCCGGAGTTCTTTAATTCAAATCCACCCTTCCAGCCCGGATCATCAGCGTGAAGAGTGACATTCTTTAAGTCACTGTCCACCTGCATGGCGTATTTGAACTGCTTCCCATTCATCAATTGGATGGTTAGAATCTTGGGACTATCAAAGACCACGTCCTGCCATCGATCGCTATCCGTGGTAAGCGGCGGACGGGCGATGCCATCCACTACCAGCTCATCGACCGCCCAGACGCCGTAAATGGGCGGCGGCAAGGCTGCAGTTTCTACTTTAAGATCGCGATACGACTGTGTGCCCGCCGCATACAGAACATAGGCACCGAACAAAATGGGCAACAGAAGTGCCCCGCGATTCAGTAGCTTGTCGCGAAACAACGGTATCTCCGGCACACGATCGGTAGGACGATTCAGAACCAGAACGTTGGCGAGTCGGCGAACGTCCGGAAGCAGCAGAAACAAGCACATCAGCACCAGGTGAATCGAGAAAATCTTGCGCGGCACATCATAAAACAGATTCAGCATGAGGACGTTCGTCATCATGGCAAGACTGACCAGTGCACCGAGGGTAGTAAGCCCGGGAAGCACGAGTAGTATGCCGCCCGTTGTTTCTCCTATTCCGCCAAACAAACTGTACGGCTGCGACGCTCCCATGAAGGTCCAGAGCATGCCCATAGGCGTGGTCCGGCCGAAAGGCTGGATCTGCTTCGCCAATGTCGGTGGTGTGAACTGCGCGCCAATGAGCTTTTTAATTCCATAGCCCAGCATCGACCATGCTACCGTCATGCGCATCAGTAGACGGAGCCATTGATACATAGTCTGATAGTTTGTCCGCTTTCGATCGAGCCACGACCAAATCGCCGTAATCAATGCCGCGGTAACCACCAGGCACAAAATCAGTACGTAGTCATAAAGCTCATCGCCACTTCCATTTGGTGCCTCAGCGAGGGCGGCGGCGTTGAGGTGCAAAATATTCGTGCCCACCCAAGGCACAACCCCGTGCCATACCCACACAAATACGTTTTGATCAAGCTCGTTCGCGGGATGGTATGGCGAAAGGGCCCCGACCGGACCCGGACTTACATAGAGCAGGTAGTACGCGAACACAAAACGAAAAGCGATACGCGTGATCAATGACCACTGTTTTGTCTCAGTCGGCGCAGAAACCAAGGTTTCCCGCTGCAGTTGCGGTATCATGAGGCCCTCTTGCTGAAAAATAATTGGCCGGGACGAGCTGTCGACGGCCTACGCGAAGTTCCGAGTGCAAGCATTTTCCTCCGATGCGAAGTTTTCTGCAACCCCAAATGTACTGACCCTATGGCGTTCCGCACGCGCTCCGCGAATAGCTACGATCTGCCGGTAATGCAACCTTGGCAGCCCTTTGTCAACGCCAGCGCGGAGCCGGTGTGACCCAGTGAAACCCCCTGTTGTATAGCAGAAATCTCGTCGGGTTCGAGAGGTCGACCCGGTGGAGAGTCGCGCTCACCAGGTGTCCATTGGCTTGGCCCTGCATTACGATTCGATCGTTGCCCGAAGGTTCCAAAGTAAACGTTGCTTTCCAGGTTGGATTATCGAAATCAACCAATTCCAGCGAGCTGCGACTGTCGTTCAGGGTGAATTTGCAAAGTTGTAGAGTGCCTTCCATCGGTTGAATCGTGAGAAAATCGTTGGTATCGAAAACGACGTACTGCCAACGCTGATCATCGGTAACCAGGGGAGGGCGCAGGACATTATCTTCAGAGAATTGCTCCACAAACCAGATTCCTCGTAAGGAAGGATCTGTGTAGTCTTTGTTCTGGACCGCACCTCGATAGCTGACCTGCAGAACAATGACGAGAATTGCTGCGCAATAAAAGTACTGGAGGAGTAGAACGCCGCGGTTAAGCAGCTTGTCTTGGAGGAAAGGTACAGTAGTTGCCGCCTCCGTCGTACGGTTAAGGATGAAGAGATTTGTCATCCGTTTTATGTCCGGCAGGATAAGAAAAGTACATACCAGCAGAAGATGGGCAGTAAAGATCTTGCGCGGCACGTCATAGCATAGGTTCAGCATAAGGACATTGCTCAAAGCCCCGATGCTGATGAGTGCTCCCAGTGTGGTCAACCGCGGCACTGCCACAAGGAGGCCTCCGAGCAACTCTGCAAATCCCCCAAAGAAGCCGTAGGCCTCCGAATACCCCATGAAAATCCACAGTAGTCCCTGGGGCGAGGTGTAGCCCAGAGGATGCACCAGCCTCGCCAGCGGGACCGGGGCGAACTGCATGGGAAGGATCTTGGCGGCTCCGTAGGTTAACATTGCGGTAACCAGAAGAAGACGCATGAATAACTGGAGCCACTGGTAGAGTTGTTGGTAGTTGGTCCTTTTTCTATCCAGCACCGACCAGATGATCGTTGCTACACAACTCACTACGAAAATGCAGAATAGCAGGACGTAATCGTATAGTTGATCGCCGCTGCCATTGGGAATTTCGCGCAGCCCCCCCTTCAATCCCAGGATATTGGCACCAACCCAAGGGACAATCTGGTGCCACAATCCGGCGAAAATGGACCGGTACCCACTTATTTTCTCGTTGAGGCCCAAAGAACCGACTGCGCCTGGGCTCGTGTAAAGGAAGAAGTAGCAGAACGCGAATCGGAATCCTATGCGGGTTGCCAGCGACCAATGCGGGGCAATCTGGGGAGACGAAACCGGTGTGTCCCGCTGCAACTGCGGTATCATGGGGCCCTCGTATGGAAGCTGATTCCCTCTCTGCGGCGTCAGAACCCTAGGCTGGCGCGCATTTCAAGCTGAGGAATTGTCGCTCGAATGAGCCTTTTGTGCAACTGAAGTTACACGTCACGGGAGGTAATAGGTCATGATCACGCAATTCACCAAGGCTGGGACCGAAACGTGCCTCAGTGCAAGCCGCGCAATTTTTTCATTCTTGCGTACGCTTTCACCGAGTTTGGAATATCGCCGGCATCGCGATAGGCGATGGCCAGATTTTGATAGAGCTTGGCCTGCTCCAAGGGATCGTACATCTCGATGAGAGCGATCTTGTAACGTCGAATCGCTTCCGGCAAGTTATTGCGTCCCTGCTCGTATAAGGCAATGGCGAGATTGCTTCCCGAGTCGGTTGGGTTGAGCGCAGCCGCTCTCCAGTAGTGAGGCATAGCCTCATCGCGATGTCCCTGACTCAGCAGAATACCCGCGACCATGTCTTCAGCTACCCAGTTGTCCGTGGTGACTTCGGCAGCGTGCTGCCACAGCATCAAGTTGTCGGCCCAGAATCCCAGCTGACGATGTGTCACCAACATCAGCACAAGCAGCGTCGCAACGCTCACACTGGGCAGCAGAGCCTTGGGCCAGTGCCCTTGCCTTGCCCAGTCAGCTGCACCCCAACATGCCAGGATGAATAATCCGATGAACGACTGATAGGCGTAGCGGTCGGCCATCGCCTGTCTGCCGACCTGAACGATGCCGATCGTCGGCACCATGGTCCCAAGGAACCACAACCAACCAACTGGCAGATATCGATAGCGCCGGCCGATGATCACCAAAGCGGTGATGACCAGCAAAACCAGACCCGCGGCCGCCACCTGCCATAGTCTTAACGAATAGCCCGGGTGCAGATACATGATGGCAAGATGCGATGGCCAGAGGGCTTTGCCGATATAGCGAACGTAGGCGACGATGGAATTTCCGATTCGGATCGAGGCGGAATAAGGCCAACGCTGTGGCCGCCCGACACCTTGCGCCCTCATCGTGATGAGAGCGCTGGCCGCACAGGCCATCAGCAGCGGGACTTTTTCTTTGATGAGCCAGAACAAACTCCTGGGCTGAAACGGCGCACCCAAATCCCACTGAGCCGAATCCGCGCCGTCCGCGGCAAACATCCGTCGCAGCGGCCAGTAATCCCACAACAGCAACACGAAGGGGAAGGTAATAATCTGCGGCTTGGACATCAGGGCGAAGACGAAGAGGAACGCCAGGACCGCATAGCGCAGATGCCCCGGCCGCCGAACGTACCAACGGTAGGCTCCCAGAGCAAGGACAAAAAAGAAAGTGCTCAGCAGGGTCTTGCGTTCTGCCATCCACGCGACCGATTCGACGTTGATGGGATGGAATGCGAAAAGCGCAGCGGCCATGAAGCTGCGGCCCACGTAACCGGTCGCCAGCAGCAGAACCCAGAACAACACGACCACATCGGCTGCATGCCACAGCGCGTTCATCATGTGATGACCGGCGGGGTCGATGCCGAACATCTGGCAATCGAGCGCGTGGGAGAACCAGGTCAGCGGATGCCAGTTGTTGTCGTCAAAGGTGGTCAGCGCCCACTTGATGGTTGGCCAACTCAGGCCGTCCTGCACATGCAGGTTCTGATAAACGTAGCCCTGGTCATCCATGTTGAGGAAGGGATGATGGATAACAGGGAAATAGAGAGCCAGGGTGGCAACAAGCAGAAGAAAGCTTAAGCCCAACGCCTGACGGTAGGTTGATGAGAGCCGGCCGGCCAGGGAAAATCGGCGCTTCTCATGCTGCGCCTCCATGACCGGCGTTGAACCCACCTGCGCTGAACTCATCACGCCTCCGCGAGCGAGATTATATGCGAGCCCTTGCTGAAAAGCCTGTGACGCGCTTCACAATCGACCAGCAAAATCGCGGTCATTGTTGCAAAAGCTTGTCGACGTAATGTTGGGCGCTGATGATGTTGGGGGATAGCTGCTCGGCCTGATGCCGGGCATTCGCCGCCTGCTGCGCTTCGCCGCTCAATTGCAATGCCGAGGACAGCAGCAGATATCCGAAATCGGAAGGTTGCACCTGAAGTGCTCTTGAGTACGAGCTGATTGCGAGCGGCAGATCGCCGGTTTTCTGCGCCACCAGACCAAGGCTGATCCATGCGCCTGCGAATTCGGGATCGATTCGCACCGCATTCTGCAGGCTGGTCAGGGCATCCGCGAGATCGCCGCTATCCTTGTAAGCATAAGCGAGATTGTTATAGGCGCGAGCCTTGGTCTTCGGATTGCGCGCCAGATTCGCGGCCTTCTTGTACAGTTCAATCGCGGCGGGAAAATTGCCGTGCATCTGCTCGTAGGTGCCGATGTTCAGCACGCTGTTGGGATCGGTGGGATCGAGGGCCGCAGCTGCCCGAAAATGCGGAATCGCTTCTTCCACGCGTCCCAGCTTCAACAAGGCCGTGCCTAGATTGTTTTCACCTACCCAGTTGTCGTGCGTGACCTCCAGCGTGTGTGTCCAGAGGGTGATGTGATCATTCCAGTATCCGATCTGACGGTGGCTGAGCAGCCCGAGTGCTAACAGTACAGCCGCACTCACGACACGCAGCAACATCGGCGAGGAGTGGAGTCGCACTGCTGAATCGGCAACCGTCCAGCACACCATGATGAATAATCCGACGAACGGCAGATAGGCGTAGCGATCGGCCATGGCCTGCGTTCCCACCTGTATCAGGCCGATCATCGGCACCAGCGTTCCCAGGAACCACAGCCATCCGACGGTGAGATAACGCCGCCGGTACGCGAGCGCAACTGCCACCGTGATGACCAGCAACAGGAGGGCGGACAGACCCACCTGCCAGAGCGGGAACGGCTTAAGCGGATAGGGGTAAAAAAGCGCGAGACCTGACGGCCATAACGCTTTTCCCAAATATCGCGCGTAGGCGACGATCGCGTTCTCCAGCCGCAACAAGCGGCCGTAATAGCTGGTAGCTCCGCCGGCGGCCTGCGCATTGATCGTGAGAACCGCGCTTGCGACGCACATTGCCAGCAGCGGAACTTTCTCCCAAAGCAAGGCGGATAGGCTTCTGATGGGAATGGCTCGGACTGTTGCCGCCGCATCATGGGCGTAAGGCGCGGTAGAGCCAGCCTTTAGGCTGGCGTCGAAAGATGGGGTTACAGGCGCAGAACGGTTGGCTCCTCTGCTGACGCGGCGCTGAAGCGCCGCTTTACCCATGTCGGAGCTTTCGGCCGCAAACGAAAATCGCTCGAGCGGCCAGTAATCCCACAACAGCAGGATGAACGGAAGTGTAATCACCTGCGGCTTCGACATCAGGCCCAAAGCGAAAAAAACGGCGACGACAAAGTAGCGCGACCCTCGCGGCTTTTCGGCGTACCAGCGATATGCACCGAGCGTCAACAGCAGGAAGAACATGCTGAGCAGGTTCTTGCGCTCGGCAATCCAGGCGACCGATTCAACGTTAACCGGGTGAAGGGCGAACAGCGCAGCGACCATCCAACTGCGGCCGACAAAGCCGGTCGTGCGTTGCAAAATCCAGAACAACAGCAGCGCGTTCAGGATGTGGAACACGACGTTGACGTCGTGCGGCCAGGCCGGGCTCAGGCCGAAGAGCTCGGTGTCGAGAGCATGCGAGAGCCAGGTAACAGGGTGCCAATTTGCCGCGGCATGCGTGGTCAGCGCCCACTTGACCGTTTCCCAGTGCAGCCCGGCTCTGACGTGGAGATTGTCGGTGACGTAGTCGGGATCGTCGTAGTTAGCGAACGGCTGCCGGTGGACGGGATAGTAAACCGCGACCACGGCGATCTCCAGAATGATCGCGAGAAGCAGCTTCTGCGATAACGTTGAGCCAAGCGGAGACGCACTGCGGGGTTGGCGCTGTTGTGCAGGCTTCAGATCAACAGACGGCACAAAATCCCCCTATGGCTACCTGGTTGCGCTGGATTTCCACTCGATGCAGCCTTGAAGGCGGAAGGCGATGCGCCAACCGGAAGAGCTTATCGGCTGCAGAAAATAGAACGTTACGAGGGAGGGAACGGTAAGTCAAACAAAGCTTTTGGCACTTGGAATGCCGCAAAAGACGAAACCCAGCCGAAAACCTTGTGAAAGCTGCCTACGATACCGCGCTTGAACACGAAAATGCGGATTCGATGCGATTCTTGGTCACGTCACCGCGCACATAAGTTACAGCGCCAAGTGTGGTAGCTACGCTACGACCAAAGCCGCGACGATCAATGCTGCAGCTTGGCGGCGTCGTCCTGGGTTTGTTGAGCGGCCGCTAAGTCTCCGAGCTGGCGATAGGCTCTCGCCATATTAGTCAGCGCGGCAATTTTCAGCTCGGGATCGCGGGTCAGGCTGACCGTCTTCTGATATCGCTCAATCGCGGCACGGAGATTTCCGCGCTTCTGCTCGTAGATGCCGATGTTGAGATTGCCGACCGGATCGGCGGGATAGATCGCGACCGCCCTGTAGAAATGCGCAACGCCCTCGTCGAGCCGTCCTTCCGCCAGCAGCGCCTTGCCGAGATTATTTTCCGCGAGGAAATTGCCGTCGGTGACTGCGACCGCATGCGACCACAGCGTGACATTGTCCTGCCAATAGCCGATCTGGCGATAGCTGGCTGTTCCCAATGCCAGTAGCACGGCAACACTGATTGCGGCAAGAACGACGTTCGAACGGTGTTCCGTTCCGGCGTTTTCCAAGCCTGAGTGAGGCAGTTCCGCCACCAGCCAGCAGATCATGATGAATAGTCCGATGAATGGCAGATACGCATAACGATCGGCGATGCCCTGCTTTCCCTGATAGCCAACGCCGGCGAAGCCGAGCATGGGCACCAGCGTCCCCAGAAAGAATAGCCAGCCGACCAATAGGTACGGGCGGCTACGCCATAAGGCGAACACCGCGCCCGTAACCAGCGCCAGAAATAGCGCCGCCGAAGCTGCCTGCCAGAGCGGAACGTAATCCGGATGCGGATAGAATGCCGCCAGCCGTATCGGCCATAGCGCTTTCGCGATGTACTCAACATAGGACACGAGGGCGTATTCCACGCGCAGTCCGAGCGCATAGGACGTCTTGGTGCCGTCGGCACGCTGTGCGGCCATGGTGAGAGCAGCGCTGCAAGCGGCCAGCGCGAACAGAGGAACCTTCTCCCACACCAACTGCGAAAACTTCACTTGGTAGCCTGTGCCCGGTTGTGTGTTCACGAGCGTAGCGGAGCGTAGTCGAGAGACTCGCTGTTCTCCAACGCCTTTGGCCGAGGCGAGGATTTTCGTTGCGAACGACGTTCGCCCAAGCGGCCAGTAGTCCCATAACAGCAGCACAAAGGGAAAGGTAATGACTTGCGGCTTGGCCATCAGGCCAAGGGCGAACAGAATCGCGACCAGGACGTAGCGCGCAGGTTTGCGATCAACGGTATACCAGCGGTACGCGCCGAGCGCCAGCAGGAAGAACAACATGCTGAGCGAGTTCTTGCGTTCCGCGATCCAGACGACCGACTCGACGTTGATGGGATGCAACGCGAATAGCGCTGCCACCATGAAGCTGCGTCCGTTGAAACCGGTGGCACGTTGCAAAACCCAGAACAGCAGAACGGCGTTCAAGACGTGCAAGATCAGGTTAACTTCGTGCGGGCCGGCGGGATCGAGATCGAATAGCTGGCAATCGAGTGCATGCGAAAGCCATGTCACGGGATGCCACGTGCCGACGTGATAGGTGGTGAACGCCCAGCGAACCGTGTCCCAGGTCAAGCCGTCCTGCACATGCGAGTTCTGCGTCACGTAGAGCGTGTCATCGTAGTTGACGAACGGATAGCTATAGACACGCAGGTAGAGCGCAGTGGTTGCTGCAATCAGCAAGACGCCGAGAATGACGGGCTGCCTCCAGCTCGACGCACGCGCACTGGACCTAACTGGAGCTCGCGTCACTTCGCCGGGTTTCATGCCAACGGAACCCAATTGCTCTCCGCTACGTGGAACGATCATCACGGGACTTGCAACTTCCTGACCTCATCAAAGCATTGTCGAGCGTGATCGCGATCGCCGAGATCGCCATACGCGTGGCCCATTTTGTCGAAGATCACGATTTGCTGTGAAGGGCGCGTAGTCAGCGCAATCGCCTGCTGATAGTGCTCGATCGCCTGCTGCAGCTCGCCATGCTGCTGCTCATAAAAACCGATATTAAACGCGCTGATCGAATTAGGATGGATGGCTGCGGCTTTGCGAAAGTGCGCGATTGCCTCTTCCGGACGGTTACGCGTCAGCAGTATGCCACCCAGGTTATCCTCCGCAATGTAATTTGGTGGCGTTACTTCGATGGTGTGCCTCCACAGCAATGCATTGTCTGCCCAGAAGCCGATCTGGCGCCGAGTTACAACCATCAGCGCCAGCACGATCATGACGCCAGCCACAGGCAATAGCTGCGCCGGCAAACGCTTGCTGCTATACCAGTCCGCGACCCCCCAGCAGAGCATAATAAAAACGCCCAGCAGCGGCAGATAAGTATAGCGATCCGCCATTGCCTGATGTCCGACCTGCACTAATCCAATCATGGGCACCAGCGTTCCCAGGAACCAAAGCCATCCGACCAGCAGATATCGGTAACGGCGCTTCTCGATGACGAATATCGTGATTGCCAGCAGGATGACGAAGGCGCCGTAAACTTCCCATCCGCTCAGCGATGCTCCTGGATGGGGATACATCGGTGCGAGCCGGACAGGCCAGAAACATTTTTCCAGGTATCGAATATAGGAAACCATGGCATTCGACAAGCGAACCGATAACGGAAGCACATTGAATGAAAATAAGGCGTGCCCGGCGCGCTGCGCCTTCATGGTAATGACCGCACTGGCTGCAGCCATGGCGAGAAGCGGAATCTTTTCCAGGAGCAACCATCGCCATTCGCCAGGTCGCTGTTCGCCGGAAGGACGCTCTTCGCTGTTTGCCATTCGCTTTTCGGCAGACACATTACCACGGTTATTCTGGCGAAAAGTGAACGGCGAGGAGCGAACAGCGAGCCGTCTGAGCGGCCAATAATCCCAGAGCAGAAGCACAAAGGGAAAGGTGATGACCTGGGGCTTGGACATTAAGCCGAGCGCGAAGAGCAGTGCAACCAGAAGGTAGCGGCCCCATTTCGGTTGCGCGGCATACCAGCGATAGGCACCCAGAGCCAGTAGAAAAAATGTCATGCTGAGCATGGTCTTGCGCTCAGCGATCCAAACTACCGGCTCGACGTTGAGGGGATGAACCGCGAACAAGGCAGCCACCATGAAGCTGCGCCCCACGCTGCCGGTCGCACTCAGCAATACCCAGAAGAGCAATGCCGCATTCGCAGCATGCAAGAGCACGTTTGTCAGGTGATGGCCAACCGGGTCGATGCCATACAGCTCAACATCCAGCGCATGCGAGAGCCATGTTGCCGGATGCCAGTTGCCGGCATCGTAAGTGACAAAGGCCCAGGTCACTGTGTCCCAGGTCAGGCCGTCCTTCACATGCTGGTTCTCGGTGACGTAAAGATTGTCGTCATAATTGACGAAGGGGTGGGTTCTGACGGGATAGTACAAAGCGGCGGTGAGCAGAAACAGGGCCGCGCTGAAGATGGCGGTCTGCCGCCACGGCGACCTTGGGGAGATCGTGCCGGAGTGCGATTGAGTCGCCGGATCAGTTTTCAGACCAACTGAATTCAATCGTCCTCCAGGTCAGAGAGCCACGCGCTATTGTGCCGCTAGCCGTTTCGCCGTCGCGAAGCACTCGCGCGCCTGGGCGGGATTACCCGAATCGCGATAGGCGTAACCCATGTTCTGCCACGCCTTGATCTTCACCGCTGTGCTGGTGGTCAGGATGATCGCCTTGCGATATTGCTCGATCGCGCCGGAGAAATCTCCATGCTGCTGCTCATAGAAACCGATGTTGAAGGCGCTGATGGGATCGACCGGGTGAATCGCCGCCGCCTTGCGAAAATGCACAATGGCCTGATCCATTCGGTTGCGAGCCAGCAGCGCTCCGGCGAGATTGTCCTGCGCGACATAGTTCGGCGGCGTCACTTGGATTGTATGTGTCCAGAGGACGACGTTGTCGGCCCAGTATCCGATCTGGCGGCGCGCGACGAGACTCAATACCAGCACAATGACAATGCCGGCGACCGGCAACAATGCAGCAGGAACGCGCTTTTGATCCGCGAATTCCGCAGCGCCCCAGCAGATCACGATGAAGATTCCCAGCAGCGGCAGGTAGGCATAACGATCAGCCATCGCCTGCCGGCCAACCTGTACCAGTCCGATCATCGGGACGAGAGTGCCGAGAAACCAGAACCAGCCGACGACCAGGTACCTGTGGCGCCGGTATTCGAGAACGTACAACGTTACCGTGAGCAGGATGAGCAAAGCTCCATAGACCTGCCAGGCGCGGAATAAATCCCCGGGATGCGGATACATTGGCGCGAGGTGGGCCGGCCAAAACGCCTTCGCAATGTACTTGATGTAGGAAACCAGCGCGTTGGACAGGCGAACCGAAAGCGGCGTCGCGCCGAGCGAAAGCACCGCGCCGCTGCTGCGCTGCGCTCTCATTGTCAGTACGGCGCTGGCGGCGGCCATGGCGAAGAGCGGAAGCTTCTCAAGGAGCAGCCATTGCCATTGGCTTGGTCCCTTTTCGCTGTTCGCTTTTCGCTGTTCGTCAGAGACATCACGAGAGTCATTCTGGCGAAGAGCGAAGCGCGAAGGGCGATGAGCGAGCCTTCTCAACGGCCAGTAGTCCCAAAGCAGCAGAACGAACGGGAAGGTGATGATCTGTGGCTTGGCCATCAGGCCCAACGCGAACAGCACCGCGACGACAACGTAACGGGCGAGATTGGGCTTCTCTGCGTACACGCGATACGCGCCCAGCGCGAGCAGGAAAAACAACATGCTGAGCACGGTCTTGCGCTCAGAGATCCAGACAACGGATTCGACGTTGATGGGATGAACCGCGAACACCGCGGCCACCATGAAGCTGCGGCCAAGATAACCAGCTGCGCGCAGCAGCACCCAGAACAGCAACGCTGCATTGAGTGCGTGCAGCAGCAGACTGGTCAGGTGCTGGCCGCCGGGATTTTCCTCGAACATCTGAACGTCGAGCGCATGCGAGATCCAGGTCAGCGGATGCCAGTTGCCGCTGTCGTAGGTGACGAAGGCCCAGGTTACCGTGTCCCAGGTCAGTCCATTCTGTACATGTGCGTTGTCAGTTACGTAAACATTGTCGTCATAGTTGACGAACGGGTGCTTGATCGCGGGATAGTACAGCGCGATGGTGACGAGGATGAGCAGCAATCCAAGCAGGAGCGAGCGCTTACCCGGCGAAGCGTCCAAGGCAGCCATGCGTTGTTGAACTTGCTGATGCGGTTGCAAGCCGGCGGAACTCAACGTGTCCCCTTAGCTGGACGAGTATAGCCGATTGGATGGTGATCGCTTTTGGCTTTTAGCACTTAGCTAAAAGCTTAAGGTGAATGGCGAAGAGCGAGGAGTGGGTTCACTCCGCCGTTGCGTAATAGCCTTGGCGGGCGTGGACATCAAGTTTCTGCGCAGGACGAACCTCAATGCGCAGCGAGTGGTACCCCGGGGTTGACTGTTGCGGAGGAAACGAAACATAGTATTGCGTTCGCAGGTCTTGCTCAATCTGCGCAAAGGCAGCATTCAAATCGCTGCTGGACTGCGCCACATAGAGGCGCCCGCCGGTGGTATCGGCAAGCCGCTGCAAGACGCGGTCGCCGTGACCGGTCACCTTCGGTGAGTGAATCGTTAACGCGTAAATCTGGATTTCGTTGCGCTGGGCGGCAGCAATTGCGTCAGACAGGCTGCGAAAACTCTCGGTGTCGTCACCGTCGCTGAGCACGACAATTGCCCGATGCACAAGTTTGCTGTCCCTGCCGTTCGCCGACTGGCTGGTACAGGCGGAATAAAGCGCGTCGAAAAAGCGAGTGCCCCATCCCGGCTGCTTCAGCCGCACAATCGCATCGATCAACTTTGGCTGGTTGGCGGTGGAGTCTTGCCACAGCTTCACGTCGCCGCCGAAGCCCATCACGAACGCGGTGTCGGTTTGTGGCCGCATCACCCGGCCTAGAAAGCTCACAGCTGCAGTTTTCTCATCCGGCAACACGCGCTTGACGGAGTCGCTGGTATCCAGGATGAGGCCGAGATGCAGCGGTAGATCCTCGGCCCGCTCGAAGTCGCTGAAGCGACTCACCGGTGCCTGGTTATCGAAGACGCGAACCTCGTCGGGCGAGAGGTCCTGCACCAGACGTCCCTGCTCATCGGCGACTGTGAACTGCAGTCTGACCTCGGGAACGTCGCGACGGAACGTATAGCCCGGAGTGCCAGCCGGAAGAGGGGCTGACGGCAGCTCGGGAAATGGAGCGATCGCGGCGACAATCGCGCGGCTGCCTTCATAGCTGGACGCGGAAGCCGACGCTGTTCCCGTGGTGCTGTCGGTTGAGCTGTCAAAGCTGCCGGAGGTCCACTCGCTGATGCCTGCCAAGGTCATCCCGCAGAAGGCGAGCGACAACCCCGTAATCAGCACCGACCTCCGCACAAAGGAGCTATCGGCCACCCACCGGAACAGCTTGAGAAGAACCGGCAATCGGCCCGCACGGAAGCCGGTGAAAACCGCCGCTAGCTTCGAGTCCGCGAAACTTCGCGACGCGCTTGCTGGCAGCCATCTGACGGCTTGCCGGACGATGTGCACTGGCCCGAAGAGTTGAGCCCGCACGGTACTACCCCCACCCCACTGATTGCGACGGATAATACCTCCAATTTGGTTGCTCGCGCCCTGGGAAAAAGTAAATTTTTTCGCGGGCGCAGGATCCGCTGCGACAAAGCGGCGTCATCCCCCGTTGGTGGGATATACCGCGTTTTTGCCGCTGTTCCTGTAGTAACCTATGCAGAGAAGTAATGCCCTCGGAAAAAGTCTTAATTGTTGACGACGAGAAGCTCGTTCGTTGGTCTCTGCGTCAGAAATGTGAAGAGTGGGGTTATCACGTTCTGGAGGCTGACAACGGCTCGGCTGCGCTGCGCGTGGCCCACAACGAGTCCCCCGATCTCGTTCTGCTTGACGTGCGCCTGCCCGACGCCAGCGGCATCGAACTCCTGGAACAACTGAAGAAATCCGGCGACGCGCGCGCCGTCATCATGATCACCGCCGATCCGCAGCTGGAGGACGTGAAGACCGCGCTCAAGCTCGGCGCTTACGATTTCGTCGGCAAGCCGCTCGATTTCGACGAGCTCGCCGTCGCCGTCAAGAACGCGCTTGAGACCACCCGCCTGCGCTCGGAAGTGGAATCGTTGCGCGGCGAGATGCGCCGCCGCACTGGCTACCACAATGTGATAGGCGTCTCCCAGAAAATGACCGAGCTGATGGGCTTCGTCAACAAAGTCGCCGCCAGCGAAGCGACAACGATCCTGGTGCAGGGCGAGAGCGGCACCGGCAAAGACCTCATCGCCAAAGCCATCCACTACCAGAGCCGCCGTCAGGAAAAACCTTTTGTCGCCATCAACTGCTCGGCCATTCCCGAGACGCTGATGGAAGCCGAACTCTTCGGTCATGAGCGCGGCGCCTTCACCGACGCCAAGACCATGAAGAAGGGCCTGTTCGAGATGGCCGACGGCGGCACGCTCTTCCTCGACGAGATTGGCGAGCTGTCGCCGCTGCTGCAGGCGAAATTGCTGCGCGTGCTGGAAGACCAGGTGATTCGCCGCGTGGGCGGCGTGCGCGACATGCAGGTGGATGTGCGCGTGATCGCTGCCTCCAATCGCGATCTGGAGCGGGCGGTGCGCGAAGACCAGTTCCGCCAGGATCTGTACTACCGGCTGGCGATCATCTCGCATCTTTCTGCCCACGCTGCGCGAGCGCAAGGAAGACATTCTGCCGCTGGTGGAGTTCTTCATCGCGCGCTACAACCGCAAGTTCCGCAAGAACATCACCGGCATCACCGACGAGACGCGCAAGCTGATGCTGAAGTACGACTGGCCGGGCAATGTCCGCGAGCTGAAGAATGCGGTTGAACGGGCGATGATCCTGGAAGAGAGCACTCAGCTCAATCCTGACTACCTGCCGTTTGCGGTTGCGCAACAGCACTCCGCGTTGACGGCGTTCGAGACTTCTTCGGGGCGCAATGGCGGCGCTGCCGGCAAGCAGTTGCCGGATGGCCGCAGCCTGCCCAAGCTGGACATTCCCGAAGGCGGCACCTCGCTGGAAGAAGTAGAGCGCGAGCTGGTGGAGATTGCCATGTCTCAAGCCAATGGCAATCAGACTCACGCTGCCAAGCTGCTGGACATCAGCCGCGATGCTCTGCGCTACAAGCTGAAGAAGTTCGGACTGATTCGCGCTGAAGAAGACGAACCTTCCACCGCGACACCGTAGACGCTGCGCCGTTGCTCTGAGATTTTGCCGCAGAAGCAAAAAGAGCCGTGGGTTTGTATCAGGGCATGACTTTAGTCTGCCGATCAGCGATCAGAGGATGCCCATTCTGTTTGGCAGCCCGTTCGGCACCTTTGAAGACGTGTCCTGATACCCACCATCGCCCAGCGTGCTCCCAAGCGATGCCCCTAGGAGGCCGTTAATGCCCAGGGACAACTCTGTCCCGACTTCCCAAATCTTTCCCATCGTGTCACTATTCCTTCAGACGCCACGAGCTTCGCTCACGTCACTTCGCTCTGCGAATCGTTTTTTGGGTACCTCAACGGATTGGTAGCCAGGAAGCGGGCAATGGTTGCGATCGAAGCAACTCTGCTGACCGGAGCGCCCGCCCCTACCAACCGCTCAAACAATGCAACTGAGGCCACGCGCCAAGCTTCTATCTAATACAACGCACATTTCGAAACGCGAAACCCGAGCCGTCTTGCGACAAGTTAGGAGTTCTCATGCGAAAGCTTGCGATTGCCATTCTTATCATCGTCGTGATCATTGTGGGTGTGCTTCTTGCATTGCCTCACTTGATCGATGTCAACCAGTATCGCGGCCAGATCCAAGCTGAATTGCAACAGCGGTTGAATCGTCCGGTGCAGTTGGGACAGCTCTCGCTCGCGGTCTTTCCGGTGCGGGTCCAGGCAGACAATGTCGTCATTGGCGACGATCCCAACTTCCACAGCACCGCACCGTTCGCGCAGGTTGCGCAGCTGGACGTCAGCGTGAAGCTGCTGCCGCTGCTACGTAAGGATATCGAGGTGAGCAGCCTCGAACTGCAGCGCCCGAAGATCAACCTGATTCGCAATGCTCAGGGAGAGTGGAATTTCTCGACGTTGGCGAATGCTCCCGCTGCGCCTGCAACCACCGCTCCGGCGCAACCTCAGCAGCCTGCCAAACCCGCAGCCGCTCAGCCTGCTTCATCGGTAGGCAAGCAGTTTAGCCTCGGTGAGCTGAAGATTACTGACGGCGAAATTGCCGTCACCGACGATCAGAAGCACCAGTCGCGCGCGGTTTACGACCACATCGACATGACCCTGACGGACTACGCGCCGGGCAAGCCGTTCGATTTCGCGCTGGCCGCGCACTTGCCGGGCAACGGCTCGCAGACCGTCAGCCTGAACGGAACGGCCGGTCCGATCAACAGCGCCGATGTCACGAACACGCCGTTCAAAGGCACGGTGAAGATGGAACAAGTTTCGCTCTCCGGCGCACAAAAATTCCTGAACTCGAACGCGCTCGAAGGCACCGACGCCAATATTTCCGGCTCAACCGATCTCAGCAATAACAATGGCACGATGAGCGCCGCGGGATCGCTGAAGCTGGACAATGCGGTGATTCACGGGAGCCAAGTCGGCTATCCCATCTCCGCCAACTTCGACATCTCGGACAATCTCACCAATGATGTCATCCAAGTGAAGAAGTGCGACCTGAAGCTCGGCTCCACTCCGATATCGATCAGCGGCACCTTTAACACTCGACCAACGCCGGCTGAGGTTGACATGAACCTGAGCGCCTCGAATGCCTCCATCGCGGAAATGGCGCGCCTGGCAGCGGCCGCCGGCGTCGCGTTCAGCACAAATGCGACCATCAGCGGCCAGATAACGGCGAACGTGCACGCGCAAGGACCGACCAGTCAACTGGCATTTAGTGGAAATGTCAGCGCCCGCAATCTGCAGATGAGCGGCAAGCAGATACCGCAGCCCGTGACCGTGCCCGCGATCGATCTGACCATGACACCGCAGCAGGTGCAAACCAACAACTTCACCGCGACTTCGGGTGGGACATCGCTGGCAATTCAGGCCACGGTGACACAGTACGCCAGCGTCTCGCCCAATCTAGATGCGTCGGTGAAGACGGTAAACGGCAAAGTGAACGAGCTGCTCAATATCACTCACGCCTACGGCATCAGTGCTACGAATGGCATGACCGGCAGCGGCAATATCAGCCTCGACGTTCATGCCACCGGTCCCATCAAGAACGCGGATGCAATGAAGTTCAGCGGCTCGGGGTCGCTGCAGAACGCCTCGCTGAAGATCCCGTCGCTGACCCAGCCGATCAACGTTCGCAGCGCGAACATGCAGTTCACGCAGAATTCTGCCAACATCACCAACCTTGCGGGATCGCTGGGCTCCAGCAACGCGACCGGCAACTTGAGCGTGACCAACTTCCAGGCGCCGCATCTGACCTTCGCGCTCAATATTGACAAGCTTGACGTGACGCAGTTGGAACAGATCACCGGCAGCGCGCCGCAGCCGCAGCAGAAGGCGCCGCAGAAGAGGGCTGAAGCGTCATGGAGCCTTGTGCCTAAAGCTGATGCCGCACCTACCAAACCCGCTCCTGCAGCGCGGCCCGGTATCCTGCAGAGTGCCACGGGCAACGGGACGATTACCGTCGGCACCATCAGCTATCTGCAAACCGTGCTGACCAGTGTGAAGTCCACCGTCGCCCTGAATCGGGGAGTGATTCAGCTCAATCCGCTGACGTCGCAAGTCTTCGGCGGCCAGCAATCGGGCAGCGTAACTGTGGACACTCGTCCCAATCCCACCACCTTTGCCGCGAATATCAAACTGGCAAACGTCGATGCGAACAAGATGCTGTCGGCGGTTTCGTCGGTGAAGAACACACTCTACGGAACCTTGACTGCGGCGACAGACGTGACCTTTGCCACGCCGCCGTCGGGTGACATCGCGCAGACGTTGAACGGTAATATGACTTTGAATCTGGCGAACGGCAAGATCATGAAGCTTGACTTGCCGGGCGAATTGGCGAAGATCGGCAAGTTCGGCGGCGTCCAGCCGAAGGGCTACACAGCAATCTCGCAGATGAGCGGCACCTTCAACATCAAGAACGGCGTCGCGAATACGAACGACACCAAGGCTGCGCTCGACATCGGAACCATGGCAGCGAACGGCAGCATCAACCTTGTCAGCCAGGACCTGAACATGCATGTCACGGCGGTGCTGAACAAATCGTTCAGCCAATCGGTGGGCGGGACGAGCGTCGGCGGCTATCTCAATACTGCGCTGGCCAATAAGAATGGCGAACTGGTGCTGCCGGTGCTGATCACGGGAAACATGGATCACCCCATGGTTGCTCCTGATGTGCAGCAGATTGCGAAGATGAAGCTGAATAATCTGCTGCCGACCGCCGGCGGGCTGCTGAATAGCAAGGGCGGAAACAATCTGGGATCGCTGGTCGGCGGATTGCTAGGCGGCCAGCAAGCTCAGCAGCCAGCAAAAGCAGGCCAGCCGCAACAGAACAAGCAGAATAATCAGGTCAATAATGCCTTGCAGCAACTACTGGGAGGAAAGAAACAGTAGGTCTTTTTGATCCGGCGCGGGTCGTGCGGCGCTTCAGCGCCGCGTTGTTCCGCGATTAACCCGCTCCCTGGCGGTACTGCCGAACGCGGGCCTTGAAGGCCCGCACTACCCTTTACGGCTTCACCGGCCGAATCTTGACCAGCGTTCCGTCAGGCAATGGCTCACCTGTGAACTGCACCACGCCGTCGCGCACCACGCCGTTAATCTCGGGTACGACGGCTGCAACCCCGCCTACATCGGTAGCACTGACCGCAGGCGCCCGGTTGGCAATGCCGCGATCCATCGCCAGATTGGCCAGCCGGTCAGCTTCCCGATTCTTTTCGCGCTGCACATGCTTGATTTCGAAGCATTCCAGTTGATCGATCAGCTTGATGGCGCGCTGATGTAGCTCCTGCAATGTGGGACTGCTCACTTTGTACTCGCCGCTGATCTGCTTCACCATCAGTTCGGAGTCGCTGATCACCTTCAGCGCCTTGAAGCCGTGGCGCAAAGCATAGTTCAGCGCCGCCAGCAGGCCGGAGTACTCGGCGTAATTGTTGGTTTGCCTACCCAGAAACTCGCTGAGCTGCGCAACGGGACGGCCCATCTCATCCTCGATGACAACGCCGTAACCCGCGGGCCCGGGATTGCCGCGAGCGCCTCCGTCGATGCTGGCGACGAGATATCCCTGATCCAGACTGGTGATCGCCCCGCCGATGAACTCCTGCGAGCGATAACGTGACTTTGCGGGAAATGGACGGATTGGCATAGTCGGTAGTTTACCCCTTAATGATTCGATGCAAGCGAGGGGGCGCCAGTAGCAACTGGGTTTGGGCGCCGGCGCGCCGGCCGCAGGGCCCGAAGAGTTACCTTCCCAGCGCCAAGCGGGTCGCCAGCCGTTCGGGAAGTTCGGCGGCAATGATGCGGGCCTGCGCCTGCTGAACATCGTAGGGCGCGCGATAGAACGTCACGCTGGCGGGCGCGTCGCCGTTGGATTCGTAGAGCGCGAAAGCCGAACGCCAGTCATTATCCCGCGGCTGTCCCACCGATCCGGGATTGATCAGATAGCGTTCGCCCGCAAGCAGCTTCATTTGCCAGGACACAACTCCCTCGCCGCTGGCGTAAGTAGGCGTGATGGGTCGCGGCTTGTCGTTGTTGTAGGCGAAGCCGCCCTGCACGTGGGTGTGTCCGAAAAAAATGATGTCGCTGTGACCCGGCAGACCAAAGTCGACGCCGGCAGTCGCAGTGTTCAGCACGTATTCGTCTTCATCGCGTGGTGAACCGTGGACAAACTCCAGTCCCGGCAATTCTTCGCTCCGCAAAGGTCCTGGAGGCAGAGTGCGCAACCAATCGAGATACTCGGGCTTCAACGTGAGATGGGTCCAGCGCGCCGACATGGCCGCCGCGAGATTGAACTCCGATAATCCGGACATTCCCGAGCACGCACGATCGTGATTACCGCGCACCACCGGAGAATCCATCTCCCTCACGCGCTGGCAAACTTCATTGGGCGATGCGTTATAGCCCACGACATCCCCCAGATTCAGCACGCGGTCATGTTGCGGCGCAACCTCCAGACAGGCGTCCAGCGCTTCAAGATTGGAGTGGATGTCGCTGAGCAGAAGCACGCGCATCGGTCAGCGCACCTCCGATGCGACCACGGGGCAACGGGCAAGATGTCCGGGAGCAACTTCTACCAGCGGCGGCAAGCTGGTCGCGCAGCTCACAATTCGAAATGAGCAGCGTGGCTCGAAGGCGCAACCGGACGGCAGCGCCGCAATCGCCGGCACAGTTCCTTCGATGGTCTTCAGCGGTTTAGTTCGATCGGAACGCAATGTCGGCACCGAGTTTAACAGCCCGCGGGTGTACGGGTGCACCGGGCTGCGGAAAACATCCGTCGCTGTTCCCATTTCGACCAGGCTTCCCGCATACATCACGCCGATGCGGTGCGAGATTTGCGAGACCACCGCAAGATCGTGCGAGATGAAGAGCATCGCCAGGGAAAATCGCTCACGCAGCTCAGCGAGCAAGTCAAGCACCTGCGCCTGGATGGTGACGTCGAGCGCGGTGGTGGGCTCATCGGCAATCAGCAGAGATGGGCGATTGACGATGGCGATGGCAATCATTACCCGCTGTCGCTGGCCGCCGGAAAGCTGGTGGGGATAATCGCGCGCGCGGCGGTCGGCGTCGGCGATGGCAACCGTGCGCAGCGCCTCCACCGCAAGCCGCCACGCGTCAGACTTGGTGACCTTCGAGTTGAAGGGGCGTGGCTTCGGCCGCCCCGAATCCGTTGCTTCATCATTGTCATCACGACCGGGCCTCGGCCCGCGAGGGATCTGCTGTTTCGAATCCGCTGGCAAGCTGGTTACGAGCCCCCCGGGCTCTGCCCCGGTGCGTCCCGCATGCGCCAGCACCGCTTCTGCAATCTGGTCGCCGACGCGCATCACCGGATTCAGCGCCGTCATCGGCTCCTGGAAGATCATGCTGATACCGGCGCCGCGAACGTGCCGCATCTGCGCTTCGTTGATGCTCAGCAAATTCTCCCCGCGAAAATCAATGCTGCCGCGAATGCGGGCTTGTGGCGGCAATAAGCGCAGGATCGCAAGGGCGCTGACGGATTTTCCTGAGCCGGATTCGCCAACGAGTCCCAGCACCTGGCCAGCGTCGATGTGAAAGCTGACGTCACGGATAGCCATGGCCATCCCCTGAGCACTGGCAAATTCTATGTTGAGGTTTTGGACGTCCAAAAGCGGCACGAAGCTATGCTATCGCACCTTGGCGTACATAACCTGATCGAGAATGACACCGTTCTTGATGGCGCTTCGCCGCAGAATACCTTCGCGCTCGAATCCGGCTTTTTCCAACACTCGCATGGATGCCACATTGTGGGAGAATGCGGTAGCGAAGATTCGCACCACTTTGTAATTGTCGAAGGCCCAGTCGGAGGCGGCAGTTACGGCGCGGGTGGTAAACCCTCGCCCCCACAAAGGCTCGGCGAGCCAGTAGCCCATCTCCGCGCTGAGCCGCGCGATGTCAATGCCCAGTTTGAATCCGATGCCGCCGACCGCTTCGCCGCCGTGCTCGATAGCAAACGACATCGGCACATCCATGGAGCGCACGTAATTCAAGTAATCGAGAGCGTCGCGTCGCGTGTACGGGTAAGGAAACTGGTCGCGCAGATTGCCGGCAATTTTGGGATTGTTGGCATGGCGAAGCAAGGCATCCAGATCGTCTTTGCGCCAGTTGCGCACCCGCAAATCGCCAAGCGCGAGCAGCATGACTGAATGTTGAGGCAGCGCCGCCGGGAGCGCAAGTGGGAAGCTCAGCCGCGCGGATCCTAGTCGTCGTAAAACCAGCGTTGCAGTCGTCGCAGCAGACGATCTCCCATATCCGACTTGCCATGAAAATCCTGGACGGGCGGCTCATGGCGACGTCTCAATTCTTCGCGAACGATGAGGATCGACAGCGCGACCAGGATTGTCAGGCGTGAGCAGATCAAAGCAATATCCGCCATTTTGGAGTAGCGCGTGGTGGCGGCGAAGCTGAGCAAGAGCAGGCATCCGAGAAACATCATCCACCCAGCTTTCTTACTTCGCATACTGCACTCCTGACCCCGAAATTGCTATCGCTAGTTTGCTTCGTTCAAATCGACATAACCTCTTTTTCTTTGCCCTTGGCTAGCTCTTCCATCTTCTTGATTTCGTCGTCGGTGAGCTTCTGAATTTGTTCCAGCGCGCCGCGCTCCTCGTCTTCGGTGATCTTCTTGTCCTTGACCGCCTTCTTGATGAGCTCATTGCCGTCGCGACGGATATTGCGGACTGCGGTGCGATGCTCCTCCAGCACCTTGTGCAGGTGCTTCACCATTTCTTTGCGGCGATCCTCGGTCAGCGCGGGGACGGGCACGCGCACCAGCTTGCCATCGTTCATGGGATTCAGTCCGAGATCGGCACTGCGGATGGCCTTCTCGATCGCGCCGATCAGGCTGACATCCCACGCCTGCACGGTAATGAGCTGCGGCTCGGGCGCGCTGACGTTCGCCAGCTGGTTGAGCGGCATCTGTGAGCCGTAGGCGTCTACGGTCACGCTGTCCAGCATGTGCACGGAGGCGCGGCCGGTGCGCGTAGCCGCCATCTCTTTGCGAAAGTCTTCGACGGCTTTGTCCATGCGGGTGCGCAATTGCGCAAAGCTGTCTTTCAAAGCGGGAATTGCCGCCATCGACACTTGAGCCATTACGTTAGCCTCATTATGAAGTCACAAAACCCTCGATTATAGACTAGCAGTCAGCTATCAGCTGTCCCGGCATCAGCGCTATCAGGTAAAGCAGGCCCCCACGACCTGCACGCCGCGTCGGGAGTTTCATGAAATGTCTCGAGAGCGAACAGATGGAGACGAACGGTTCGTCGATGTTGATGGTGAGATCTAGCTGACGGCTGACGGCCTTCTGTTTGAGCTGACGGCTGGGAGCTGATGGCTCTTCTTACGCTTCTTCTTCGAAGTCTTCGTCCTGGAAGATATAGGGCGCGGTCCGGACCAGCCGAAATCGCACTTTCTCCTTGCAGGTCTCGCAATCCGGGAAGTGCTCGCCGCTGATCATGACGGCTTCGTGTGCCTCGCGGTGCTCGCGATCGTGAATCACTTCGTAAATACCGGATTGCCGCACAGTATCGCCGGCGCGATAGCGTCTGCCGTTGGGCCGGCGGCCGGCGTGTCCTGAATTCTTGAAAATACCGCCCTGAAGATGGAAAGTCCGTTGTTGCTGGGCAAGACCGCCACTCGCAGCAGTGTCGAAGCGTAAGCTTCGCATGGGTGCGGGCAGAACC
Source organism: uncultured Acidobacteriaceae bacterium (assembly GCA_963818905.1). Taxonomy (GTDB): domain Bacteria; phylum Acidobacteriota; class Terriglobia; order Terriglobales; family Acidobacteriaceae; genus Bog-257. Next base: position 89,558 of record CAWFUE010000074.1, on the reverse strand, counting down.
ATGGGGACCCCCCCGACATCATCATTTGCTTACTGTGTGCTAGAAAGGTAGCGTAAGTTGGGCAATTTGGGAAGAGTGAGCCGAAAAAAACAAAATCTTTTCCCCCGATGCTGCAGGAACCCCTGTTTCGCTCACCGCCGCGGGAAATCCTTGTCCAGGTGAATGCCGGTGGCTCGGTGCTTCAGCACAAACCGCACCTTATCCTCACACGTGGCACACGCGGGAAAAACCTCACCCTCCAGCAGAGTCGCCTCGTGCGTCTCGCGGTGACCGTTGTGATCAACCCGGTACACTCCTGAAACTGGAACCAGCTCCGATGGCTTATACGCGTGCTCAGCCATACAAGCGCTTAACATGGGGGGAACAGTTTGATTGTAACCCGGCAGCGGTGCTGCCAACGAACAATTTACGTGAAGTTTTACCAGATCGCTCGCGGCGGAATCGCTATTCCTGGCTCACCAAAGAACCCACGCGCTCGCCCATCACCACCCGGTGTATATTGCCGCGCTGGTTCAAGTTGAAGATGACGATAGGCAGGTTGTTTTCCCGGCACAGCGCGATGGCGGTCGCATCCATCACGCGCAATCCGCGCCGCAGCACTTCCATGTAGCTGATCTGCTCGAACATGGTGGCATCCTTCACCAGCACGGGATCGTCGGTGTAGATGCCGTCAACCTTGGTCGCCTTCAGAATGACGTCGGCCTTGATCTCCATCGCCCGTAGCGAGGCAGCCGTATCGGTGGAGAAGTAGGGATTGCCGGTGCCTCCAGCGAAGACCACGACGCGGTCTTTTTCCAGATGTCGAATGGCACGACGGCGAATGAACGGCTCGGCCACCTGATTCATCTCCAGCGCGCTCATCACTCGCGTGAAGACGCCCTGCTTTTCCAGCGCGTCCTGCAGGGCCAGCGCATTGATTACCGTGGCCAGCATTCCCATGTGATCGGCGGAAACGCGGTCCATATCCTTGGCCTGCTCAGCCACACCCCGAAAGAAATTGCCGCCGCCGACAACGATGGCGATCTCAATGCCCAAACCGTGGACTTCGGCGAGCTCGGCTGCGATTTCGTGCACACGCTTGTTATCGACGCCGAAGCCCTGTCCCGCGGCCAGCGCCTCGCCTGACAGCTTCAGAAGAATGCGTTTGTAGATTGGAGCGTCCATGGTCAAAAAAGAAACTGAACCAGGTTCAGTGTAGCAGGAGCGCAAGTCTTCCCGGCCTTTTCACCACCGAGACACAGAGTTCCAAATTCCTTTGCCAACCTTGCTGTCGATACTCCCTACGGGGTTCGGGGCTATCTCATTGCCGTCTTCGCTGCCATAGTCTTCGCTGCCATAAATGCAGAAAGCAAGGACTTACCAGAATCTCTGTGCCTCTGTGTCTCCGTGGTGAAGATCTTTGTGAGTTAATCAATGCTGTAATGCGCGCGCCTGCGCGAAGCTTTCCTGGGCTTTGGCGCTCTCCCCCAATTCACGGTAAACCGATCCCAAGTTCATCAGCGCTTTGATCTTCAGCTCGGGCTTTTGGGTGATTTCGATCACTTTGTTGTACTGCCCGATGGCGCCGTGAAAGTCGCCTTGCAGCTGTTCGACGAATCCGATGTCGAGATTGGCCACGGGATCAAGCGGGCTAATCGCGACGGCGGCCCGGAAGTGCTGCAGAGCTTCGCCATATTGTTTCTTTTCCAGCCGAGCCGAGCCGAGGCTGCTCTGCGCCGTCGAGTTGATTGGCGTGACCTCGGCGGCGTGCGTCCACAGGGTGACGTTGTCGCTCCAATAGTCGAGCTGATTGCGCGCGACGACGGCCAACGCGAGTAACAGGGCAACGCTCACTCCGGCCAACACGCGAAGCGGAACATGCCGCTTCGCCGCCAACTCGGAGACGGTCCAGCAGATCATGATGAACAAGCCTATGAATGGCAGGTACGCGTATCGATCGGCCATGGCATGATCGCCGAGCGAGACGACGCCGCTCATCGGCACCAGCGTCCCGACAAACCAGAACCATCCCACCGCAAGGTAGCGAGATTGCCGCGCGAACTTCAGAACCACCGCGGTGATGGCGAGCAGAAGCACGGCGGCAAGAATGACCTGCGACAGTTGCAGCGAGTTGCCGGGATGCGGGTAGAAGATGGCGAGATGCGACGGCCAGAATGCCTTGCCGAGATATCGTACGTAGCAGACGATCGCATTTTCAATCTGGATGGCGCGCGTCCATTTCACCGAATGCCATCCGCTGGCGGCCTGGGACATTTCCGTCAGATAAGCGCTCGCGCCGGCCAGCAGAAACAGCGGCAGCTTCTCGAGCAGTAGCCATCGCCAGTCGCTTGGTCGCCCCTCGCTATTCGCTCTTCGCTCTTCGCCAGAGATTCCACCCGAGCTATTCTGGCGAAGAGCGAAGAGCGAATAGCGAAAAGCGACTCTTCCCAGCGGCCAGTAATCCCACAGCAGCAGCACGCAGGGCAGCGTGATCACCTGCGGCTTCGCCATCAGCCCGAGCGCGTAAAGACCGGTAACGCTTAGATAGCGGCCGAGCTTCGGATTCTGTGCGTACCAGCGATATGCCGCCAGAGCCAGCAGGAAAAAGATCATGCTGAGCAGGTTCTTGCGCTCGGAAATCCACGCGACCGATTCAACATTGATGGGATGCAGGGCGAACAGCGCAGCCACCATAGCGCTGCGTCCAACGTAGCCTGTGGCCTGCCGCAATACCCAAAACAGCAGAAGCACATCCACGATGTGCAGGAGCAGGTTGGTCTCGTGGTGCGGGCCAGGATCAAGGCCGAAGAGCTGGCAATCGAGGGCATGCGAGAGCCACGTCAGCGGGTGCCAATTCGCAAACGTGTACGTTGTGAACGCCCACTCGACCGTCTCCCACTGCAACCCGGCTTGCACGTGAGGATTTGCGGTTACGTATTCTTCGTCGTCGTAGTTGGTAAAGGGATGGGTCTTGACCGGATAGTACAAAGCCGCCGTGGCGAAGATGAGCAGCAGCGTAAGAATCCAAGTCCATCGCGCCAACGCGCCGGGATTTTGGCCCGTTTCGGCCGGCGCTTTGACTTCCAGGATTGTTTTCGGCTGGCTGGCGGGAACCATGCTCAGATCACTTTACCTCGCCGATCCGGCAGGCGGTTGCTCCGTCTGGAATTACTGGGATATATCGTAAACCTCCAATGTTTGCCATCCCACCCTTTCGCAAAAGAAGCGAAAGGATGGGGCACCCACGTCAGACCGGTAGAGTCGTGCAATCCAAACTCTCGGCTAATCAGCCTGGCCAGAGATGAACACGCTCAACACCGGGTCGCTGCCTGACGGCAGAAGAACAAACTTGTTCGGCCCGATCACGTACAAAATGCCGAAGGTGTTGCCGTTCTGGTCTTTCACCACGGACCTGCCGGTGCTGTCGATCGAATAGCTCAGTGCGAGATTATTCGGCCCGCCAACTCCATTCGGTCCGCTGGTGTACTGAATGCCGAACGGGATGTCGCCCGCTCCATCCGCGAAGATGAATTCGATGGAGTTGGTCACCGAGGTAAGTCCGGGTGAAACTGTGCCGCCGGCATAGCTCCCGCCCACCGACGCATTCTGGAAGGGCGAGCCGGTCTGTTGTTCGAGCATTCCGGTAGCGACATTGGTGTCATTGCCGAGCAGGTAGGCATAGGTGTTCCCGTTCAGGTTGCCGGTGAACAGGTAGCCGACGCCGCCGGAGGCTCCAAACTGACTGAATCCGCTGAAGGTCACCTGCCCGGTATTCTTGCCGGTGGTGCTGACGGCGTAAGTCCCCTGCGAGGACTGTTGCTGATTCAATGTCCCGCCGTCATTTTCATCGGAGTTGAAGGTGCCGGCTCCAGCGCCGTTGCTGTTAAGAATGCCGGCAGTGACATCCGTTACCGGGCTGCCGCCGTTGGGATTAATTGCACTTAGCTGGACGACATTCGCCCCCGACAAGCTGGCAAGATCCCAGCCGGTCACATTCGACACCTGACGGTGCGCCGACCAGAGCGTCATATTGGCAGGCTTGTCGACGGGATCGGTGGACATCAGGATCATTTCCTGCTTGTTGATGATGTAATACACGTAAATGCAGGCGGGTGAAGCCAGAGTACCGAGGCAGTAGCCATGCGGATCCGACTGATAGGACATGATCGCGTTGGCGCCACGGCCGGTGCTGCCGTCGATCGTCGAAGCAAACGTTCCGTTGATCGGATCGGGCGAAGCCTGACCGTTATCGTTCGTATCGAGCGGACAGGCGTTCAGGTGCCATCCGTTGGCGTTGCAATCGATGTCGACCAGCGTACCGGGATTGAAGCCCAGCGCGCCGACCGCGCCATAAGGTTTGCCATTCGGATCGATTCCCGTCAGCTGCAGCGCGAAATTTCCTGGGAAAAATTCGCTCAGGTTGAAGAACGCGTTGTCCTGCACCAGGAGCTGACCCGAGCCGTAGGTATGTGGATTTGAGCTGTCGCGCTGGATCAGCTGGCCGCAGTCTGAATCTACGCTGTTGGCCACGCACGCATTGCCGTTCACTGCCACAGAGAACTTGTAAGTTGCCGGCTCGTTGGTGACGATGGTTATCGTCCCCGTGCCATTGGGATTGAGGCTGTAAGAGGATCCGCTCTGGATCGTCTGTGGGATCACCTGATCTCCGCTGTAGGTCTCGCCGCTTCCATTGTTCAAGTCGAGGAAACCTCCGGTGATGTTCCCGTTGCCGTCGGCAACGAATGCAGCGGCGATCATGAACGGAGTTCCATTATCGAAGCCGCTGAAGGCGATGGCATAGTTGCCATTCAGCAGGCTGTTGCTAACTCCGGGAGCAATGGTGATGCTGAGCGGCGCACTCGCGGTTTGCGGCGGCGACTCTGAATCCTGTACCTGCACCGTGAAGCTCGTCTTGCCTGGAGCGCCCGTCGGCGTGCCCGAAATTTCACCACTGCTGGCGTTCAAGCTCAAGCCGGTCGGGAGACTGCCGGAGGTGATACTCCACGTCAGCGGGGCAAGCCCGCCAGTCGATTGCAATATGGCTTGATAGGACAAGGTTTGCGTGCCGGAGGGCAAGGACGGCGTGCTGACGCCGAGCGGCGGCGATTGAATATCGATGCTGTATGCAACCGTGGCGACGCTGGGAGGCGTCTCTCCATCACTCACTTTCACCGTGAAGGGGTAGGTGCCGATGGTTGTCGGTGTGCCGCCGAGGTTACAGCTTCCCGTCCTGCTGGCAATGCAGGGACCCAGGGTCAGGCCGGGTGGCAAGGTGCCGGAGATAACACTCCACGTGTAGTTTGGCGCGCCGCCCGTCGCCGATAGCACCTGGGCATACGGAGTGTTGATATTGCCGTTGGGCAGAGTGGTGGGCGAAATGCCCATGATCGTGATCGTCAATTGCACGGTTCCGACGGCCGGCGGGATTTCCGTGTCGCTGACTTGTGCGGTAAATTGCGTCGGGGTTCCGCCAGTGGTTGGCGTGCCGGAGATGATGCCATTGCCATGGCTGTCGGTGCTGATGGTCAGACCCGGCGGCAATTCCGCCTGCGTGGGATCGCATGTGCCGGCGGAGTTGAGCACGCACCAAGTGTACGAACCATTTCCATCGCTGGGCGTCAGCGCCGCAGGAGTGCCGCTGGGAGGATAAGGAACATTGGGCTGGCCGGAGGGCAGCTTATCTGTGCCGCTGGCGCACGAATTGCAGGCGATGACGATGGCGCCGCCAACCACGAGAGTGAGATTCGCCGTGCCGGTTTGCGACTTCGAGTCGGTCACCTGTGCGGTGAAGGGGAAACTACCCACGACTGTGGGCGTGCCACTGATCTGCGCGGTCTGGGAATTGAGTGTTACTCCCATCGGCAAGCTGCCACCGGTGATGGCCCAAGTATAGGTTCCAGTTCCTCCACTGGCCTGAAGAAAGAAACTGTAAGGCACGTTGATGGTGGCCGGGGAGACGGTTGTCGAGGTGATTGTGGGAGGTCCGGTGGGAGTCGTGTTTGAGCCGCCACCGCCGCCGCCGCAGCCCGCCAGAAGGACGCAAGTGATTAGTGCAACGCCCGATAACGCAAGAATGCTCGACGACCTCATCGCATCTCCTCGTGAATCCGCAGCTATGTGCCTTGGCAAATTGAGTGATCAGGAACGGTTATCCCTGCACAGCACTTTCGCAGGCCTGGCTGGAATGCATCGCGGTCCACACTGCCACCGTCATGCGCGGCCCACCGCTGTTCAGAGTTGCGCAACATGGTAACTCGGAACCGCCGTTCGTGCGAGTGGAAATTCGCCGCTTATGATTTTTAGCCCGCTTCGGTACTGGCGATTGAACGGGTGTCCCGCGCCCCACGCTTGCTTGGGCTGGCGCCCATGAGATAATTTCCGACGCTGTTGCGGAAGGGAGAAAAGCGAATGAACCGCGGCGATAAAGTGCGAGTCAAACTGCCGGCCAATCCTCCGGACATGGAAAAAAGCTATGGCGATTGGATTGGTACCGTGCTGGCGGACAGCGGTCCCGACGGAGTGGTGCAAGTGGAATTTGACGAGGAGCCCGGTACGCACCAGTTTCAAGCTACCGACCTGGAGAAAATCCCAGACCAAACGCTTCCGGGGGAATAACCGAGTGCCTTCTGCCCGAGAATGATTCCTCGATCTCGCCAGCCCGGGTGCTCGTTCTGTCAATCCGAGCGATCGACCGCCTAGGAGCGGAGCCGAGGGAGCTGCTTTTCTCCAACTATTTTGGCTGGGGCGAGAGGGATTTCACAACTCTAGCTGATGAGGATCAACGGCTTCTGCTTGGGAATAATTTCCCCGATCTCAACCGCTTCCACGCACGCCTCTCGCAGATCCGCAACCAATCGTTCGGCATCTGTTTCGGCAGCTGCGATCAGCAATCCGCCCGCGGTCTGAGGATCGTACAGCAACGTCAACAAATCCGGCGGTATGCTATCAACCGCCTCGACGCATGCCTCGGCGAATTGCCGGTTCGCTTTCAATCCGCCCGGAACAAATCCGTGGCGAACGCATTCGAGCGCGCCCTCCAGCAAGGCCACTCGCGATGCCTGCAGGCGAAGGCTGACGCCTGAGCCAATCGCCATTTCCCGCGCATGACCAATCAGCCCGAAGCCGGTCACATCGGTCATGCTATGTACGATGAATCCGCCGGCGGTCACGACCTCGGCCGCCACTTTGTTGAGCGTCGTCATCGAACGCACGGCCCCGCGAATCCAGTTGAAGTCGGCTTCGCCGCGCTTGATGGCCGTCGAAATCACGCCAGTGCCAATCGCTTTGGTGAAGATCAGCCGGTCGCCGGCCTGCGCGCCGCTGTTGGTCAGAACTTTTCGGGGATCAATCGTGCCGGTGACGGAATAGCCGAGCTTCATCTCGTCGTCGCGAATGCTGTGTCCGCCGATAATTGTGCAGCCGGCCTCGACCATTTTCGACAAGCCGCCGGCCAGCATCTCCTCGAGCACCTTGGGGTCGCCGTGGTCTGGAAAGCAGACTAAGGCCAGGGCGCTGATGGGCCGTCCGCCCATGGCATAAACATCGCTCAGAGCGTTGGTCGCCGCGATCTGGCCGAAGACGTATGGGTCATCGACGATGGGGGTGAAGAAGTCGACCGTCTGCACCAGCGCCAGCTCGGGCGTGAGTTGATACACGCCCGCGTCGTCGGCTGTGTCGAAGCCAACCAGAACGTTGGGATCGTGTTGCCGGGCTAATTTCCCAAGCACTGAGTCCAGCACCGCCGGACTTAGCTTGCTGGCTCAACCCGCAGCCTTCACCATCTCCGTCAGGCGCTTTGTCGTCACGTCGGCCATTCCAGCTTCATTCTAGAGCAGAGTCTGCTGCGCTGTCCGAAGGCGAACAGCTACCTCCGAATTTGAACATTGTCGGTGACAGCGGTCCCAAAACAGGCACAACATCTTCATGTGATTCAACGACGGTCGTCACTGACAACGATGGGCGGACACCTGCATTCTCTAGAGCGTGGTGAATTCCGTCGTGGGACCATTATGCAAGGTCTTGTTCAGGATTTGAAATACGCCTTACGTCAAATGCGCAAGTCTCCGGGCTTCGCCTTGACGGCCATCGTCACGCTGGCGCTGGGCATTGGAGCGAATACCGCCGTCTTCACCCTGGTGCACGCAGTGATGCTGAAGTCACTGCCGGTGGCCAATCCCAGCGAGCTCTACCGTTTGGGTAACGAAGAGATGTGCTGCGTCAATGACGGACTGGAGGGTGATTGGGCGCTTTTCGACTACACCATGTACAGACAGTTTCGCGATGCCACGCCTGCCTTTGTGCAGTTGGCAGCGTTTCAGGCCGGCCGCGGCGATGTGGGAGTTCGCCGCATCGGTAGCGGCCAGCCAGCCCAGTCGCGGATCAGCGAGTACGTCTCAGGCAATTACTTTGCCATGTTCGGCGTTCCCGCCTACGTTGGCCGCATCATGACGCAGGAGGACGACCGCGAAGGCGCCCCGCCGGTCGCCGTCATGAGCTACCAAACCTGGCGGGACAACTACGGCAGCGATCCTTCCGTCGTGGGAGCGAGCTTCGGCATCAATGGTCAGCCAATCACCGTAATCGGAATCACGCCACCGGGCTTTTTCGGCGATGGGCTGGTCAGCGATCCCACGGCGCTTTGGCTGCCGCTCTCGGTTGAGCCGCTGGTGGAAGGCGCAAACTCCATCCTCAGACGCGAAGATGAGCATTGGCTGAAGTCGATTGGCCGGCTGGCGCCGGGCGCGAATCCGAAAGCGGTGGAAGCGCAGTTGACGACAGAGTTGCGCCAATGGCTGCTGCGCCCGGGAACGACCGTCACCGACAAAGGCCGTCAGCAAGTACTGCAACAGCGAGTGCCGTTGACTCCCGGCGGCGCAGGCGTGCGGGTGATGCGAGACCAGTATGAGGACAGTTTGAAACTGCTGATGTGGGTCACCGGATTCGTGCTGCTGGTTGCCTGCTTCAACCTCGCCAGCCTCATGTTGTCGCGCGCGATCGCGCGCAAGCAGGAGCTTTCGGTCCGCACGGCGTTGGGAGCCTCGCGCAACCGGCTTATGCGCCAGGCGCTCACCGAAAGCTTGCTGCTGGCCGCGGTTGGTGGCCTGGTGAGTCTGGCAGTCGCCTCCACCGGCAGCCGGACAATGCTGCTGATGGCGCTGCGCGTCGACTCCGTGCCGTTTAACCTCTCTTTGTCCTGGCCGGTGCTCGCCTTCGCCTTCGGCACAACGCTGCTGACGGGCCTGTTGTTCGGGATCGCTCCCGCGTGGCTCACCTCGCGCCCCGATCCCATTGAGGTGCTGCGTGGCGCCGCCCATGCCGTCGCCCGTAGCGGCTCTCGCACTCAAAAGGCGTTGGTGATCCTGCAGGCCGCATTTTCGCTGACATTGCTCTGCGCGGGCGGACTGGTCATCCAGAGCCTGCGCAACATGCAGCATCAGCATTTCGGCTTTGATACCACCAACCGTTACGTTGCGCACTTCAATCCGCTCATGGCCGGCTACAAGCCAGAGCAACTTACCCCGCTTTACGAGCAGATCCGCACTGACCTGCAGCGCATTCCCGGCGTCGAGAGCGTAGCCTATGCGCAATACACTCCCATGACCAACAACTGGAGCGGGACGGTGTTCATCGAGGGCCGTGCTCTGGGAGAGAACGATCAGGCTTCGGTGGTGCGCGTCGGCCCCGGTTATTTCGACACCCTGGGCACGCACATTCTTCGTGGCCGGCCGATCACCGAGCAGGACACCGCGTCTTCACAACTGGTAGCCGTGGTGAACGAAACCTTCATTAGTAAGTATCTCGACGGGCACAATCCCATCGGCCGTCACTTTGGAGATTGGGACCAGAAGTATGCCGGAACCTTCGAGATCGTAGGCGTCGCCGAGGATGCCAACTACTGGCACCCGGCTGCAAAGATGCGCCCCATGTACTTTGTTGCCGCTCCGCAAAGCGTGCATCGCACCGATCCCGATGAGTACAAATCGGAGCTGCGCTCGCTCTACCTGCACGACATTGTGCTGCGCACCTCAGGACCGGTTCCGAACCTGGAGGCGCAAGTGCGGCAGACGTTTGGGCGCATTAACCCCGATCTTCCGGTCATGCACTTCGCGCCTTTTGCCGACCAAATCGGCGACCGCTTTGTGCAGGCGAAGATGATTGTGCGCCTCGTCTCGCTGTTCGGCGTGGTCGCCCTGCTGCTGGCTTCGGTTGGCATGTACGGCGTGGCTGCTTACAACGTGGAGCGCCGGCGCAACGAGATTGGCATTCGCATGGCTCTTGGCGCCGACCGCACGCAGGTGGTCCGGATGGTGATGCGTGGCGCGATCGTGCAAGCTGCTATCGGTCTTGGCATCGGCATCCCGCTTGCCCTTGCCGCAGGCCGTTCCATGGCGGCACAACTCTATGGAGTGCGAGCTTTCAACCTGACCGCGCTTGCCGCCGCGGCCTTGGTGCTGGTCGCTTGCGCACTTCTGGCAGGATTTGTGCCCGCTCGTCGCGCCGCCGCTGTAGATCCAATGGTCGCCTTGCGAGCCGAGTAGAAAGATTCGCGGGCAAGAGATGGTGGCTAAGTCTAGTCCGGTTTGGGCGAGGCCGAACTGAAGTGATCCACCGTCTTTTGCAATGAGGCTTCGTCCTCAACGTTGAAGCAGCTCCGGGACTTATCGATCTGCTTCATCAGCCCGCAGAGAACTTTTCCCGGCCCGACTTCGACGAAATTCTCGACTCCCAGTGCAATCAGGCTGCGCATCGACTTGTCCCACTGCACCGCGCCGGTCACTTGCCGAATCAATGCGTCGCGCGCCTCATCGGCCGTGGTCACCAGCGCCGCATCCACGTTGCACATCACCGGAATCTCAGGTGAATGAAAGCTGAGAGCGGCAAGATCCGCTGCCAATCGGTCCTGCGCCGGCTGCATCAGCGCACAATGGAATGGAGCGCTTACCGGGAGCATAATTGCTCGCTTCGCGCCTCGTTCTTTGGCCAGCACCGCTGCGCGTTCCACCGCAGCTTTGCTGCCGGAGATCACCGTCTGGTCGGGCGAATTCAAGTTGGCAGCGCAACATATTTCACCCTGGGCACTTTCGATACACAGCTGCTGCACCTTGTCTGTCGCCATGGCCAGAACCGCTGCCATTGCTCCCACGCCGACCGGCACCGCTTCCTGCATGTATTTTCCCCGGCTGCGCACGGTTCGGACGGCATCGGCGAACGCCAGCGTCCCCGCCGCGACATGCGCCGAGTATTCACCCAGGCTGTGTCCCGCAACATAAGCCGGCGTGATTCCCTTCGACTGCAAAACGCGCCACGCTGCAACCGACATGGTAAGAATCGCCGGCTGCGTGATCTCGGTCAGCTTGAGCTGATCTTCCGGACCTTCGAAGCACAACTGTGAGAGCTTGTACCCGAGCGCGGCGTCGGCCTCGTCGAATGTCTCTCGAGCCACGGGATACATGGCGGCAAGTTCCCTGCCCATGCCAACTGACTGTGAACCTTGTCCGGGAAAGAGAAATGCAACGGGGGAAGAATGGGAGGTCATCGTGTCTGTTCGATCAGAAACAATATAATAGCGCCGGCCATGGAAGATCGCAGCAGATCAGGCTTGTGACTCACAGAGTTGCGTGATAAGGAAGCAGCGCGCAATTCTGCCGCTCAAATCGTTGAGCCCCGCAGCGATTGAATTGAGACCGGCCCTTATACCAACCCTTGAACGCGGAAGGTGTAAGACGGCAGATTGCCAGACACTATATCAATCCGGTTCCGACTGGGCCAGCTTCGGCGGGTTCGGCGGGATGATGATTGAGATTTCTGCTGGCTTCGGCGATGCGCTCTTCGATGGTGTGGTTCAGTCTGCTATTGGCGAATTCCATTGCCACTCGCACCGCATTCTTGATGGCATTGGAATTCGACGAGCCGTGGCTCACAATGCAAACCCCTTTGATCCCCAGCAGCGGCGCGCCTCCGTATTCCGAGTAGTCCAGGCGCTTCTTGAAATCGGCGAAGGCCTTGCGCGACAGCAGAAATCCCACCTGGCTGGTGATTGTCGCCTGCAGCGATTGCTTCAGCAGGAAGCGCACCGTCTCCACCATGCCTTCGGAGATCTTCAGCGCCACATTGCCCACGAAGCCATCGCATACCAGCACATCGGCTTTGCCGTTGTAGAGATCGCGGCCCTCGACGTTGCCGACAAAATTCATTGGCAACTCCTTAATCAGCTTATAGGCTTCGCGAGTAAGGTCGTTGCCTTTGCTTTCTTCTTCGCCAATGGAAAGGACGCCGACGCGGGGATGTTCGGCGCTGGCAAAGCGGCCGGCAAAAATCGTGCGGAAGTAGACGTCGCCCATGATGGCGAACTGCTGCAGATTTTGCGGCTTGGAATCGACGTTGGCGCCGACATCAATCAGAATCGTCGCCGTGCCCTGGGCGGTGGGAAAAACTGCAGCCAGCGCAGGGCGATCAACCCCGGGTATCGCGCCCAAAATCATCTTGGCGGTCGCCATCGCAGCTCCGGTATTGCCGGCAGTTACAAAACCATCGGCTTTGCCGTCGTGCACCATGCGAAGTCCCACACGCATGGAGGAATCGCGCTTGGCACGAATCCTGTCAACCTTGTCCTGCATGCTGATGACTTCGCGGGCGTTGACGATCCGGATAGGCAGCCGCTTCCAGAAGCGGTGCAGGTCAAGCTCGGACTGAATTACTTCCTGTTTGCCGACCAGCACAACTTCCACGTCGAAGTGGCGTGCTGCGAGAATCGCGCCTTCCACTTCCGGCTTGGGCGCGCGGTCGCAGCCCATGGCATCTAGGGCGATGATGGTTGGCATGCTTGCCTGTCAGTCGCGACGAAATTCACAGTGGAAACAAGATCACGAAGCCGACTTCTCCTCCGTACCTCAATGCCTCCGTAGTGAAAAAGAGCGAAACCTTACGGAGCGACCAGTCTAGCTCGTCGCTTCCTCGATCTCGACGACCTCGCGTCCCTTATAGTAACCGCATTTCGGGCACGCCCGGTGCGGCAGCTTGCGCTCGTGGCAATTGGGACATTCGGACAATGACTGCGCCGTCAGATGGTCATGGGCGCGGCGCTTGGCCGTTCGCGCCTTGGAATGGCGCCGTTTCGGATTTGGCATGAAAAACCTCTTTTGCTTATCGGTAGAGCGATTATCGGTAGAGCGGGGCCTTCAGGCCCGCGCCCCGGCTGTTATCTAACCGGAGTCGGCTTTAGCCGACGACAGCTCTTCTCTTAGCTTTGCAGCTTCTTCTTGATTTCGCTCAGCGGCTCCCAGCGCGGATCGCTGAGTCGCTGCTCACAATGGCACTCCTCGACATTCAGGTTGCGTCCGCATTGTGGACACAATCCCTTACAATCTTCGCGGCACAATGCCCTCACCGGAGTTGCCAACAACACCTGCTCCCGCAGAGCATCCTCCAGCAACAGGCCTTCGCCCTGATAATAGCCTATTTCCGTCTCGCCCTCGCTGATGGCGACTTCCGCGGCGCGTCGATCCACGCCCTGAGGACGGAAGATCAGGTCAAATGTCTTACTTACATCCTGACCGACCGGCTCCAGACAGCGCGCACAGCTAAACTCCAGGTGGGCCCGGACGTTGCCAATCAGCCGGATGTCTTCGACGTCCTGATGATGCCCGCGATGCTCGACCACCAGTTCCGCCCGACCGTCGCCGTGCAGCGGCCCAATCTGGCGAAACTCGGGCCCGAACTCGATTGCGCCGGGCTGATAGTCGTCATCAAACTCCAGGTTATGGCGTTCCAGTTCCCGAACACGAATCAGCATAGCAGCACCGGCCTTAAGCCCGCGTACGAAGCGCCCGAAATGCCTTCCCGCCGGGCTGAACTTCACTTCAGCCACTCCGGTCCGCACAGAAGCTCTGCGGGGAAAGCCCCGTTTTACTAGGCCAAGCTCCTGACGGGAAACATCGGCGGATACAGACGGGCGGGATCGTTCCGGGACAATGTTCAAGCATAAATTCATCGTTGGACGCTGTCAAGGCGGCGGTTTACATGAGAGGATTGAGGATAACAATCTGCTGGACTCGGGACATCATTCTATCTATTGTGCTCGAAGCAAGTGAACCGGATCGTTGCCCGGCGTCCGGCAGCATCCGTTTCGCCTAATTCTCGACGATAATTATCTTTTCGCAAACCCAGGTCCTGCTACATTACTATGACAACCCAGCCGGTCGCCTCCTATCGAGCCGCAACTTTGCTGACGTTTTCGGACGCCGAAGCGCAGCAACTGCTTGCCTCGCCGGAGTTCCGATCGGAATGGAAATCCCTGCTAAACAAGTGTCCGTGGAGTACCGCGCTCCAAAGTCCCGAATTCGCCGGTACCTGGTACGAATGTTACAGCGATGTATACCGGCCGTTGATTCTAGTCCGCTATGCCGCCAGCGGAGAGATGGATGGATTGCTGACTCTCGCCATTGAGCGAGCCAGCGGTGAATTAACCTTCTCCGGAGCGCATCAGTCCGAGTACAACGTTTGGCTGGCGCTGCCGGGTGAACAAAGCTTTATTACCGGAGCCTTGGATCGGTTACGGCAGCTTGGCTTTTCCTCCCTGACTTTCACCTACCTTCCGCCCGCCGTCCCGCTAGAGTGGTTGAAGGCCGGCAGGAGCTACAGAAGCACAATTCGAACTGTACAGAGACCTCTTCTCACAGTCGACAAAGTGGACGCAGTTCGTGACTTACTCAGGGGAGAAACCCGGCGACGGCTGAAAAAGCTTCAGGAGAATGGACCTCTTAGCTTCCTGGAGCTGCGCACGTCAGACGAACTGGATGCTTACTATGACGAATTCATAGATTTCTACGACTTTCGCATCGGTTCCGTTCATGGGACGTGTCCATTTCGCGATGATCCTGCGAAGCGCGCTTTTTATAGGGCATTAATGGCGCACGATGGGTTGCTCCATGTCACTGTCACGAAGATAGGCGAGCAATTAGTTGCGGCGCATATTGGCATTCGCAATAAGAATGAAGTGATGCAGGGCATGGTTGGACACTCCCCATTTCTAGCCAATCGCGCTCCCGGAAAGCTGCATATTCTGCACCTCGGATTAGCACTCCACGAAGAAGGCTTCTCTAGCTTTGACCTTACTCCCGGAGGCGATGCATACAAGGGAGACCTGGCAACGTGCTATGACGAAGCTCATGTCCTGACCATATTTCTTCGTAAGAAAGCATTCGCTCTATACAACATTGCAGCAGGCCTCCGGCGCGTTGCCAAGGCAGTAGCCGATATCCTGCATCTGGATCGGGAAACAATGGTGCGTTGGCGATCAGCTGCGGGCAAGGCTGCCGGTAGTCCAATTCGATCGCTACACTCTATGTTCAGCTCTGTTGTCGGACGAATCTGGAGCTCGACCGAGGTGCGATTTTATCGTTTGGAAACCAAGGGTGTCGTTCAAGGCGCTTGCGACTGCGAAGTCCGGCGGGATATTTTGCGCGACTTGCTGTGTTACCAGCCGCCCGACCGCAGTTGTCGGTCCAAGCAGGAGTTTCTGAGCGATGCCAGGTCAAGAATTGGAGCTGGAGTGCATTGTTACTCGACCACAAATAGCCAGTTGCTGGTTAACTACGCATGGCTAAGTTCCCGGACCAGCAAGTCATTGATTGCCGAGATTCAGCACACCTACGAATACCCGCCAAACTCGGCCGTGATACAAGACTTTCACACTCATCCAGCCTATCGCCGCAAGGGCTTCGGGTCGCGTGCGCTGCGGCAGATCTTGAGCGATGCATCGACTATCGAAGGGGTTGATTTCGTCTATGTTGCAGTACCTGCCGGCAATCACGCAGCCCGGCGTATGGTAGAAAAGGCAGGTTTCAAGTACCAGAATAGTATCATTCGGGACGTGAGGTTCGGTGCTGCGAAGATCAGGACTGCGATGGACTCGGCCTGATCGCTGGCCACGCCTTGCCAAAGTGTTTGCGTACTACGCTACCGCGCGAAGCTGTCTTCTGCCTAAACATCCATGAGCGCACTACGGAAAATCAAACGGATGCTGCTGGCTAGCAATGGCCTGGGAGTCGCACCGGTGATTGCTCGCAGTACCTGGCGACAACAGCGCCTGCTGATTCTTTGCTACCACGGCATCGCCATGGGCGAGGAGCACGGTTCTCATCCGGAGATGTTTCTGCCTCCGGAGATCTTCGCTCATCGCATGGATCTCGTAGCGCAATCCGGATGCAAGGTGCTCAGGCTGGGAGAAGCTCTGCGGCTTCTGCACAAGGGACAGCTACCGCCGCGAAGTGTGGCAATAACATTTGACGATGGATGGGCCGACTTTCCCGTGAACGCCTTTCCAGTCCTGCAGAAGCTCGCCTTTCCCGCAACCGTGTATCTGACAACTTACTATTGCCTCTACAATCGTCCGCTTTTCCGCTTTGCCTTGTCTTACATGATGTGGAAGGTTCCGGTGAAAGTCATCGAGAACCGAAGTTTCTCCTGGCTGCCTGCACAGTTGGATTTCCAAACCGAATCCAGCAGAAATGCTTTGCTATGGCAGATTGATGGCTATACGAAACAGCAGGATTTTTCCGGTGAGCAAAAGGATGAACTAGCTGCGAAGTTCGCGGTCACGATTGGATTTGATTACGCTACGTTCTGCAAACAGCGTCTCTTTCAACTCATGAATCCGGCAGAGGTCGAGAGCATGGCCCGCGGCGGAATCGACTTTCAGCTACACACCCATCGCCACCGCACACCTCTGGATCGCGATCGCTTCGTGAGCGAAATCGAGCAGAATCGCAGGCTGATCGTGGAAATCACCGGCGCGACGGATTGTGTTCACTTTTGCTATCCCAGCGGCGCCATCCGTCCTGATTTCATTCCATGGCTGGCAGATGCCGGCGTCGAGTCGGCTACGACGTGCATGAATGGCTTAGCCGCTCGTACAACCCAGCAATTCCTTCTGCCTCGACTTCTCGACCAGTTCTCTCTGGTCGACGCCGAATTCGAATCCTGGCTCACTGGCCTGGCGGAATTCCTGCCGAGACGAAAAGGCACGCCGTTGGACGTCGCGCCGGAATAGATATCACCCGCCGGACAATACAACTCAGACCTGGATTTCGCGATTGGATTTTAGGCGGCTTAAGAGTTGGATGGATCCATGACGTATTGTCATGGATCCATCCACGAGGTTAGCTACGCATCGCTACTGCGTTTGGGTGGTAAAGGTTTGATCATTGTAGGACGCCATGTTGCCCAGGGAATCGACACACAATGGCCGCCAGTGATACTGAGTGCCGGGAGTCAACCCGGTAATGGTAACGGTTTCGTCGTAGATGTTGGGAATCCCCTGGCTGAGTGCCACGGGATCCTGCACCTCCGTACCGGGCTGCGACACATTGTTATAGTTGGCGGTCAGCATCGCCAGGAAGCCAAAGTTCGGGAACGGCTGCATGCAGTTAGGCGGTTGCGGGTCGTTGCTGTTGCAGAAACCAGGAGCCGCCGTGCCGTAGTAGACCGTCATGGTTGTATTTGGCTTAAACACGTTGAGATAAATCGTGGCCGTCGTGTCGGTGGTAGTTACCGTATTATTAGAATCACCGAGGTTGGGATCGATGGTGGCCACGTTGTCGCCTGAGGCTGCTGTCCACGCGAATTGCACAGGGGTAGTGTAGTCAGTCCAGGGTGCACTGCAGGGGTCGGACTGGTTCTCACAAGGATTAGCCGCGGCTAGCACAGTGTCGATTGCGGGCTGTGAGCCATCAGGGTTCTGACCTGATCTCCAGCGCACGTAATCGAAGCTCCACTTGTAAACCTGATTGAATTCTTTGACCGACCACGTCCAGCCGCCGTCGCCTCCGGCGCCACCCCCGCCTGTGTCGAAGACGTGCAAAAAGAGATCGTCGCCCTCGTTCAGATAGGTGGTGTTATTGGTCTTGCTCCAGTACCACGCATACGCCGTGGCCACCAGGTCATTCAGTTCCGGAGAGTCGAACAACGTGCCGGGAACCAGATAAGGATTCTCCGGAACGTCATAAGCGCCGTAAGCCAATGAATGAGTAGCAGGGATGTACTGGGTAGAAGACCACCAATCCAGAGTTTTCTTGATTTCGAGCGGGATTCTCGCGTCCGGAGTATTTCCTTCAGCAAGATCAAGCTCGTAGTAGTTAATCAAAGCTTCCATTGCGAGCCCAACCTGGAAGGGATGGATGTCGTATTCCTGCTGGTTGGGATTGCTAAAGCTAAGGTTGTAGCTCTGATCGAGATAGCCGAGCATCACATCGACTCCGCGCAACATGAAAGCCGTGTTCCGCGGAAATCCGTCTATCTCGTCGGCCAGACGGTCGTCCATCATGTAGGCGCTTACACGAATGCTTTCAGCGTACACAGAGCCGCTATAGTAAAGATTGTAGGCCTGTGAATGCGCTAGCAGATCGACGGCGGTTTGGTTGGTGGCGTCTCCCGTCCGCAGATAATTCATTTCCATGCCGTAGGGGAATTGGTTGGGTTCGGCTGCCATGCCGCCGTTGGTGCCGATGACTGTGTCTTTGTAAGGCTCCATCGCCAATTCAGCGCAGCGCTTCCAGTGGGCACGCTCAGAAGCATTCTGATATCCCGGCATTCCCGTCACATAGTAGTCATAATCTGCTGTCTGTTGGTAAACGCGTCCGCCGTCATAGTTCCAGGCTTCAAAGTAAATACCGGCGGGAATGTCGAAGTATCCGGAGAAGTTACCGTTATCCAGACTCCACCACGGATTGGTATCGACAACATTGGTGCACCAGAACTCTGCCGAAGCGGCAGGAGAGTTCGGGTTAACCATGTTGGTCTGCCACGCAGCCAGACCGGGTATAGCAGGAAAGTTGGCTGGCGGGGTCGGCGTAAATGAGGCCGTAGGCAAAACCGTAAAGTTATAGGTAACCGCCACAGGATTGCCGGAGTTGCCCCCATTCAGCTGTCCCTGGAACAAGGCGGTAAATTGGTAATGTCCGGGCACTGCCTGGGAATTCACTCGCAGGCGCAACGTGGTGTTGGTGGTATAGAGAGTCGCGTTGTAGCAGGCTTCGGTCGCCGGATTGTAATCGCCGTCCCAGCCTGGCGGAGGCGGATTGGAAACCGCGTCCAGATCGCACAGGTACTGAGCCGTGATGCTGTTATTGGTAACGACCTGACCGGTATCCAGATCTGTGATGACCGGGTTTTCCATGATGACGAGCGCTTGATCGGACCCGCTCAGCAGGTTGGCCTGCATTACCACGTACAGGTCATTGCACTCGCGAGAACTCTTTGACGTGGGCGTGCAAGCCGGCTGTTGCGTAGGATCGCCCTGATAAACGTTCTGCCCTCCGATCGGCCACATGGTGAAAACTAATGGGCCACTGAAAGGACCGCTGTTCAGGTTGAAAGAGAGATAACAATTCTGGCCGCAAGAGGCCGTCGGGGGACCAGGATAAGTAGCCCAGGTTGGACAAACGGCATGCATCGCATTTGGGCACTGCCGCGTGAGGACCACACTTGCCACGTAGTAACCCCACGTAGGAAAAATGCTGTATACGGGAAAATGGTCCACCACCACGACGTGATTGGTGGTGTTATCGTTCTGCACAATCTGGCGCGCAGAAGAGTTGTCGTTACCGGCGTAATCGAGGTCGTTTTCAATAACCACGATCGAGTTACCGGGATGGACGGTCGTCCACTGGAAGGTAACTGATACACCATTTACCGGATCATAGGTGGTACCGACGGTCGCCGAAACGTTACTAATCTCACCGGGATCTACGGTGGCCAACAGTGGTGTTGCGATCAGAACCAAGAGGACGAAGCACAGAGTTGGGAGCGCCCGCTTACGCCAATTTGAGCTTGTGGCGCCAAGCCAGGGGGAAATGGTACGTCCGGACATCATCTTAATCTCCTTCTCATGACGCAAAAAAATTGCGGCGCGGCTTTACAGCTTGCAGTCGCGAGGCTGCTCCAATTTAAAAATGCAACAGGAGTTACTCGCAGTATGGCTTCTGGGGCGGAAGGGGGTGCAGAAGAAAGTACCTACAGCAGACACGAAAGTAACCTAAGTTAAGGTTACCAAGATAGAAAGCCCGTACCCATTTGCACGAAAAAATGCAATCGGCTGGATGACAAACTGCCCTCGAATGTAAGAAAGGTGTTGCTTGTATCTGGCGCTAGTTTTCTAGTAACCACGCCAAAACACTGCAAATTGTGCTACCCGCAATACGCTAAAGTCGGAGTGCGCCGCACACCGTCGTCCTAAATGGTTAAGAATTGCAACGACAGCCCTCCCGCCGCCGCATCTAACTGTTTCACCGCATCCAACCAAAATCGAGTAACTAGGGTGATCGTTGTTTTTCTCACGTGTGTCCCGGTCTTTGGAGTGGATCCCGTCAGTAAAGGGAAGGCTAGGCAGAACCGCACCGTGCGCACCTGCAAGAAAAACGGGTAGAATTTCCGATTTGCGGCTCAGTGCATGCCGGCCGGAACTGCCTGCCTCTCTGCCAGGCTGATGCAAGCAAGACGAGATGGAAGAGACGACGAACTCAACTACGAACGAAACCCACGTTTCACCGGATCATTTGCTTCCTTCCGAAACATCCGGCACGGCGCCCAAGCGTCGCCATCGCTGGGTGTGGATTGTCGTGCTTCTGCTGTTCGCTCTTTTGTTCTACATGGTGCTGCGACATGGTTCGGCAAGTACAGCGGCCGCGCCCACCGGCCGGCATGCGATGGGAGGTCCGGTACCCGTTACTACGGCGACGGCGAAGCTGGGCAGTATCGGCGTTTACCTGGAGGCGATCGGAACGGTTACTCCGGTTTATACCGATTCGATTACTGCGCAGGTTACCGGCGTCATCACCGAAGTTCATTACCGCGAGGGCCAGTTGGTCCACAAGGGTGATCCGCTGATCGATCTCGACGCCCGTCCTTATGAGGCACAGGTGCTTGAGGCGCAGGGAGCGTTGGAGCGCGATCAGAACCTGCTGGGCCAGGCGCAGATGGATCTGGAACGCTACAAGCTAGCCTGGGCAAAAAACGCCATTCCTCGCCAGACCCTCGAGGATCAGGAAAAGCTGGTCCTGCAGTATCAGGGGACGGTCAAGAACGACGAAGGCACGCTGAAATATAACCAGGTTCAAGTGGCGTATTGCCACATCGCGTCGCCGATCAACGGTCGCGTAGGCCTGCGGCTCGTCGATCCTGGCAATCTTGTCACTGCCAACGGCACCACTGCGCTGCTCGTGATCACCCAGATTCAGCCCATTACGGTGGTCTTCACTTTGGCGGAAGACAATCTGGGCGAAGTAGTGGATGAAATGCAGCACGGCACCAAGCTTCCGGTGGAAGCCTGGGATCGGCAGATGACCAAGCAAATCGCCACCGGTCAGCTCAGCACTATCGACAACCAGATCGATACCGCGACCGGGACAGTGAAGCTGCGCGCCACCTTTGCGAATCAAAACGGCGCCCTGTTTCCCAACCTGTTCGTGAATACCCGGCTGCTGGTCAAGACGCTGCAGAATCAGGTCCTCATACCTTCCTCAGCGGTGCAGCACAACGGCGACGTGGCTTTCGTTTATCTGATCCAGAACGATCAGGCGAAGCTCACCAACATTAAGACCGGCGTCTCCGACTCAGGCATGACTGCCGTGACCGGCATCAAGGCAGGAGACGTCGTTGCAGACAGCAGTTTTGAGAAGCTGCAAAATGGCTCAAAGATAACCATCTCGAAGGTCAAACTCCCCTCGAGTTCCGGCGATGAGGGGAATGTTCCATGAGTCTCAGTCCCTCTCGCCCGTTCATTCTGCGGCCGGTGGCTACGTCGCTTTTGATGGCGGCCATCCTGCTGACTGGCGCAGTCGCCTATACCCAGTTACCGATTTCGGCACTGCCGCAAGTTGACTATCCCACCATTCAAGTGCTCACGCTGTACCCTGGCGCCAGTCCCGACGTGATGGCCAGCACGGTGACCGCTCCATTGGAACGCCAGTTCGGCGAGATGCAGGGCTTGAGCCAGATGACCTCGACCAGTTCCGGTAGCGTTTCCGTCATCGTGCTGCAATTCAGTCTCTCGCTAAGTATCGATGTCGCTGAACAGGAAGTGCAGTCGGCAATCAATGCGGCCCAAAGCTTCCTGCCCGCCGACCTGCCAACCCCCCCGATTTATAGCAAGACCAATCCCGCCGACGCGCCGGTGCTGACTCTGGCGATCACATCGCAGACCATGCCACTGTCGCAAGTCGAGGATCTGGTCGATACCCGGCTTGCGCCTAAGATCTCGCAGCTCAATGGCGTGGGTTTGGTGAGCATCAGCGGCGGCCAAAAGCCTGCGATTCGCATTCAGGTCAACCCTGTGGCACTTTCTTCTTATGGAATCAACCTGGAAGATGTGCGGACGGCGCTGATCAACACCAGTGTTAACGCCGCCAAGGGTAACTTCGACGGACCTCGCCAGGATTACCAGATCGACGCCAACGATCAGATCACCGTCGCCAATGACTATAAGAACGTCCTGATTGCGTTTCGCAACAGCGCGCCGGTATTCGTCAAGGACGTTGCCAACGTGATCAATGGCGTAGAGAACGACAAGCAAGCCGCCTGGATGAACATCACGCCGGCCATCATTCTCAACATCCAGCGCCAGCCCGGTGCGAACACCATCGCCGTCGTCAAAGCCATCAAGCAGATTCTGCCTCAGCTTGAGACCAACCTGCCCGCCTCGATCCAGGTCACGATGCTGACCGATCTCACCACGAGCATTCAGTCTTCCATCGATGACGTTGAATTTGAGTTGATGGTCACCATCGGGCTGGTCGTGATGGTGATCTTCCTGTTTCTGCGCAGTATCTACGCCACCATCATTCCCAGCGTCGCTGTGCCGCTCTCGCTGGTCGGGACCTTCGCCGTGATGTACATGCTGGGCTATAGCCTCGACAATCTTTCGCTCATGGCTCTGACCATCTCGACCGGCTTCGTGGTCGACGATGCCATCGTCATGATCGAGAACATCTCGCGATTTATCGAGGAGGGTGATCCGCCGCTGCAGGCAGCGCTGAAGGGCGCCGAACAGATCGGTTTCACCATTGTTTCGTTGACGGTTTCGCTGATCGCCGTGCTCATTCCGCTGTTGTTTATGGGCGACGTTGTGGGGCGGCTCTTTCGCGAGTTCGCCGTCACATTGGCTGTGACCATCGTGATATCCGCGGTCGTTTCTTTGACGCTGACGCCGATGATGTCGTCGCGCATTCTCCGCTACCGGCCGGAGCAGCAGCAGACCCGCTTCTATCGCTGGTCCGAGCATGCCTTTGAGCGCATGATCGCCTTCTATGGCCGCACGCTCAAAGTTGTTCTCGACCATCAGGTGCTCACGCTCTTAATCGCCGTCGGCACCCTCGTTCTCACGATTCTGCTCTACATCATTATTCCCAAAGGCTTCTTCCCAGTGCAGGACACTGGAGTGATCCAGGCAATCTCACAGGCGCCGGAGTCGACATCCTTCGCAGCCATGTCGCAGAAACAACAGGCGCTGGCGAAGATCATTCTCCAGGATCCGGCGGTCGAAAGCCTGTCTTCATTTATCGGCGCGGATGGAACCAATACCACCCTTAACAGCGGGCGCATGTCGATCAACCTGAAGCCGCTCAGCCAGCGCCACATGAGTGCTTCGAATGTGATTCGTCGATTGTCCAACAGTCTGCAGCAGGTACAGGGGATCACGCTCTATATGCAGCCGGTGCAGAACATCACCGTCGACGATCGCGTCAGCCGCACGCAGTATCAATACACGCTGGAAGATCCCGACAGCAACGAGCTGAACGAATGGACCGAAAAGTTCGTCCAAAAGCTGAAGGGCCTGAAGCAGATTGAGGACGTCGCTACCGATCAGGAGACGAATGCGAGCGCGCTCTATCTTTCCATCGATCGCGTAACCGCATCACGACTCGGTATTGCGCCTTACACCATCGACAACACGCTCTACGACGCCTATGGCCAGCGCCAGATCAACACGCTATACACCCAGCTGAATCAGTACCACGTCATCCTGGAAACTCAACCGCAGTGGCAGCAGACTCCCTCGAACCTCAGCTATCTCTACGTGCAGTCCAACGCGTCTTCGGGGGCTACCGGCGGCAGTGCGGTGTCGTCCTATTCTTCTTCGGCTTCGGCCTCCGCTGGGTCTAACGCAACGACGACCTCGGTGCTTTACACGCCGTCGTCTGCGACGCTGACTCCTCCGGCGGGCGCGCTGTATCCATCGCCACCGGCGCCGCAAGCAAACACGGCCTCGACTTCAACTCCGGCGAACGCGGTTCCGCTAAACGCCTTCACCCAACTCAAGACAACCAAGGAATCTCTCACCATTAATCGTCAGGGACAGTTCCCGGCGGTGACAGTTTCGTTCAATCTGGGGCCGAGTGCCGCACTCGGGAACGCCATCGAGGCTATCGACAAGGTCGCAGCCAATATCCATTTTCCCGCCAGCCTGCAGGCCGATTTTCAGGGAACCGCGGCCGCCTTTAAGAATTCGCTGACCAACGAGCCGCTGCTGATTCTGGCCGCGCTGGTCACCGTCTACATCGTGCTCGGCGTGCTGTACGAAAGCTTTATCCATCCCATCACGATTCTGTCCACCTTGCCTTCCGCCGGCGTCGGCGCATTGCTGGCGCTGATTCTCTTTGGTCAGAGCCTCAGCGTCGTCGCCATTATCGGCATCATCCTGCTGATCGGCATCGTCAAGAAGAACGGAATTCTAATCGTTGATTTCGCCCTCGAAGCTGAACGCGAGCACGGAAAGAATGCGACTGACGCGATTTACGAAGCCAGCCTGCTGCGTTTTCGTCCCATCATGATGACGACCATGGCCGCGCTGCTGGGCGGACTTCCACTGGCGCTCGGGCAAGGACTGGGCTCGGAATTGCGCCGTCCGCTCGGCATTGCCATCGTCGGCGGTTTGCTCGTCAGTCAGATCCTCACGCTCTATACCACACCGGTCATTTACATCTTCTTCGACAAACTGGGACAGCGAGTCGCCGGACGAAAACCGAGCAAGCTTGCAGGCGACCAGGCGCGCACACCGCAGCCGGAGCGGACATGAACATCTCGGCTCCGTTCATTCACCGTCCGGTTGCGACGACGCTTCTTACGGTTGCGATCGCCATCGCGGGCGCGGTGGCGTACATCCAATTGCCGGTCGCGCCCCTGCCGCAGGTCGACTTTCCTACGATTTCCATTAGTGCCAGCCTGCCCGGCGCCAGCGCGCAGATCATGGCATCCTCAGTTGCCACGCCTTTGGAACGGCAGCTGGGACATATCGCTGGTGTCACCGAGATGACATCTTCCAGCTCTCTGGGAAGCACGTCTGTCACTCTGCAGTTCGATCTCAGCCGCGATATCGATGGCGCAGCGCGCGACGTGGAAGCCGGCATTAACGCCGCTCGGACTTACCTTCCGGCTAACCTGCCGCAAAATCCTTCGTACCGCAAAGTTAACCCCGCCGATTCGCCCATCATGGTTCTGAGCCTCACCTCGGACAAGTACGATGTGACCCAACTCTACGATGAGGCTTCGACCATCCTAGAGCAGAGGCTTTCACAGATTCAAGGAGTGGGCCAGGTCTTCGTCGGCGGGGGCGCCACGCCTTCGGTGCGCGTGGAGGCCAATCCCACCAAGCTGTCGAGCTTCGGCCTGACGCTGGCCAACGTGCGCTCAGTTCTCAGCTTGCAAAACACGCTGCAACCGCGGGGGCAGATTTCCAACAATGTGCTCACCGCCGACATCATCACCAACGACCAGATCTCGCGCGCGAAAGATTACAAGCCGCTCATCGTCGGCTACCACAACGGCAATGCGGTTCGCCTCTCCGATGTCGCCGACGTGGTCAATTCCACGCAGAATATCCGCGCCGTGGGCTACATGGATGGAATCAAGTCGGTGACGGTGATTATCTTCCGGCAGCCCAACGCGAACATCATTCAAACCGTCCAGGCTATCTATTCGCAATTGCCGTTTCTTAAAGCAGTGCTGCCTCAAGGCATCAAGACCACAGTTGTTCTTGACCGTACTACCACCATTCGCGCCTCGGTCAATGATGTCGAGATGACGCTGCTGATTTCCATCTGCCTGGTAGTGGTGATCGTCTTCGTATTTCTGCGCAATGTGCGCGCCACGATTATTCCGGCAGTCGCCGTGCCGGTCTCGCTCATCGGCACCTTCGCGGGCATGTATTTGTTCGGCTATAGCATCGACAATCTGTCGCTCATGGCGCTTACGATCTCGACCGGATTCGTGGTCGACGACGCCATCGTGGTGATGGAAGACATCTCCCGCCATCTGGAAAATGGCCTGCCGCCGTTCGCGGCTGCTCTCAAGGGAGCGCAGGAAATCGGCTTCACCGTCTTTTCCATCAGCATGTCGCTGATCGCCGTCTTCATTCCCATTCTGATGATGGGCGGCATTGTCGGACGCCTGTTCCGCGAGTTCGCCGTCACGCTTTCGACCGCAATTGTTGTATCGATGGTCATCTCGTTGACTACAACCCCAACCATGTGCGCCCACCTGCTGAAAGCGCACAACCGCGAAGAGAAACACAATCGTCTGTACCGGCTGAGCGAGAAATTCTTTGACGGCATGCTCTCGGTCTATCGCCATTCGCTGTTATGGGTACTGGATAATTCCGCGCTCATGCTGATCGTTTTGGCGCTAACCATCGCTCTGAACATCATCGTCATCATCAAAATTCCCAAAGGATTTTTTCCTCAGCAGGACACCGGAGTGCTGGTGGGCGGAGTGCAGGGACCGCAGGACGCGTCCTTTCCGTTCATGAATTTTTCCGTCTTGCAACTGGTGAAGGTAATCAAGGCCGATCCCGCGGTGGCTCATGTCAATGCCTACACCGGCGGTAACGGCGCCAGCAACGGCGGCTTCATCTTCGTGGCGCTGAAACCTCTGAGCGAACGCAAGGTCAATGCCATGCAGGTGATTGGCCGGCTTCGGCCAAAACTCAATCGGCTTCCCGTTGCCTCGGCCTTTCTTCAGCCGGTGCAGGATGTCCGCATCGGCGGCCGTTCCAGCAACGCGCTCTATCAGTACACCATCCAGTCCGACAATATCCCCGATCTCGCGCACTGGGGACCGATTCTATTCGCCAACATGAAGAAGCTCCCCGGTCTGCAGGATGTGAACACCGACCAGCAGAACGGCGGGTTGGAGTCGTATCTTACCTACGATCGCGTAGCCGCAGCGCGCTTCGGTCAGACAGCAAGCTCGCTCGACAGCCTGCTGTACTCGGCTTTCGGACAGTCCGAAGTGTCGGTGATCTACACCCCGCTCAACCAGTACTATGTTGTTCTGGAAGCGGCGCCGCAATACTGGCAGTCTCCCGCGGGATTAAAGAGCATCTACATCAATCCGGGCGGCCCCGCGTCGTCGACTGGCACCGCGGGCATCAACAACATCGCACAGCTTGCCACGGTCAGCACGAATCAAACCGGCACCACGCCGCTTCAGGTGAATCACACCGGATTGTTTCCGTCAGTCACGGTTTCGTTCAATCTGGCCCCCGGCCTCTCGATGAGTCAGGCGACGAAAGAAGTTTCCGATATGGAAGAGCGGCTGGGACTGCCCTCCACCGTCCGCGGCTTCTTTGCCGGCACCTTGCAGGCTTATCAGCAATCCCTATCCAGCGAGCCATACCTCATTCTTACCGCGGTTTTGGCGGTGTACATCGTGCTGGGCATTTTGTATGAGAGCCTGGTTCATCCGCTGACGATCATCTCCACTCTGCCCTCGGCCAGTGTCGGGGCTATGCTTGCGCTGATGATGTTTCACATGGATCTGAACGTCATTTCGATTATCGGTATCGTGCTGCTGATCGGTATCGTGAAGAAGAACGCCATCATGATGATTGATTTTGCGCTGATGGCCGAGCGCCTGGAAGGCAAGCGAACCGCCGATGCGATCTTCGAGGCCTGCATTCTGCGCTTCCGTCCCATCATGATGACTACGATGGCAGCAATTTTCGGCGCACTGCCTCTGGCTCTCGGCACCGGAACGGGTTCGGAGCTGCGGCGCCCACTGGGAATCACCATTGTCGGCGGCCTGCTGCTCAGCCAGTTGATTACCCTCTACACCACGCCGGTGGTTTATCTCACGCTCGATCGCCTGCGTCTGCGCGCGCAGGGCAAACAGCGCGACACCTTCAACCCGTCAGCCGAGCAGCCGGTGACGCCATGAAAGGTAGAGCATCGATAGAGGCGTGTAGCGAAAGAGAAATGCGTATGCCGAAGCAGAGCTTGAAATCGCAAGAGTACGTCTCGAAAATCCGTGCCATGGGTGATGGGCAGCCTCCTCAGGGGCTAAAGCCCGGTATTTTAGAGGTGCATAACGGTCCGGCTGAAGCCGGACCCCTTCAAAACATGTTCCTAAAGCAAGCTCTACTGACGATGCTCGCGGCTGTGGGCCTGACCATGCTTTCGGGATGTCTCGTCGGACCGAAGTATCACCCGCCGGCTCCGCCCACTACGACCGCCGCAAATTACAAAGAATCGACGGTGAATTTCAAGGACACGCAAGGCTGGAAGGTGGCCAATCCCCAGGAAGGAATGCTGCGCGGCAAATGGTGGGAGGTCTTCAAAGATCCAGACTTGAACGCGCTCGAGGAGCAACTGGAGATCAATAACCAGAATATAAAAGTTTACTTCCAGAACTTCATGGAAGCGCGCGCAGTGGTGGCTGAGGCGCGCGCGTTGTACTGGCCCACGGTCACCGCAGGTCCGTCGTGGAACCGCGCAAAATCTTCCGGGAGTCTCACCAACTCGAGCATCGCGAACACAGGATTCACCAGCACTGTGATGTCCTTCCCCGTCGATGTCTCCTGGACGCCCGACTTTTGGGGCAAGATTCGCAATCAGGTGCGGGAGGGACAATATGCCGCGCAAGTCAGCGCCGCCGACCTGGAACTGGAGCGGCTCACCGAGGAGGCCACGCTCGCGCAGTACTACTTTGAAATCCGCGGTCAGGATGCGCTGGAAAAGATTCTGCAGGACACGGTGGCCGCCGATCAGAAGCTGCTGGACCTGACGCAGGTTCTGTACGATACCGGCATCGACGACTACTACTCCGTGGTAGCTGCGCGCACCACCCTGCAAAGCGTGCAGGCGAGTCTTATTAACGTCGGGGTTGCGCGCGCGCAATATGAACACGCTATTGCCGTGCTGCTGGGCCGAGTGGCAACAGACTTCACGATTGCCAAGAAGCCGCTGCTCACCACGCCACCGCCAATTCCCGTCGGAGTGCCTTCGGAACTGTTGCAGCGCAGGCCGGATGTCGCCGCCGCTGAGCGCACGCTGGCCGAAGCCAACGCCGTCATCGGCATCGGCTATGGGGCATTCTTTCCTGACGTCACGCTGTCTGCGTCGGGAGGATTTGAAAGCTCGACCTTTTCGAAATGGTTTACCTGGCCCAGCCGCTTCTGGTCGATTGGTCCGTCGATTTCCCAGACGCTCTTTAACGGCGGGCTGTATCGGGCGGAGTTGCATCAGTACACCGCGATCTATAACTCGGACGTCGCCAATTATCGCCAGACTGTTCTTACCGCATTCCAACAGGTTGAGGACTATCTCTCCGGAACGCGGATCTATTCGCAGGAAATGATCAGTCAGCAAGCCGCGGTCAATTCGGCGCAGGAATTGCTCAATCTCGAAGTCGGACGCTACGAGACAGGCATCGATCCCTACATCGACGTGCTCACGGCGCAAACTACGCTGCTCACGGATCAGGAAACGCTGGCTACACTGCACATTGACGTTATGGTGTCGGCCGTGGACCTGATCGAAGCGCTCGGCGGCGGGTGGGACACGTCGCAGCTGCCTACGCCATCGCAGGTCTCGCAGAAGACCTCGTCTGCCGATTACAAGCTGCAGCAGTGATGCGGCAATGTCGTTGCAGTGTGATCCTGTTTGACATGCGCCTGACCTGTTGCCTACTCTTTGGTTTCGCCTGATGCGCTATTGTGCGGAGCCGGCGAAAACTTTACCCATGAAGGTCCTGGTTCTCGGTAGCGGTGGTCGCGAGCACGCGATCGTGTGGAAGCTGCGGCAATCACCGCGGATCAAGGAACTCTATTGCGCTCCTGGCAATGGTGGCATCTCGGCCGATGCAGAATGTTTGCCCGCCGATCTCAAGAACATTGATTCGCTGATGCAACTCGCTAGCAGGCTGAGTCCTGATCTCACCGTCGTCGGTCCCGAGCTGCCGCTGACTCTCGGCATCGTCGACGAATTCCAGAAACGCGGCTGGCCAATCTTTGGGCCGACGCGGGCCGCGGCGCGCCTCGAATCCAGCAAGACTTTCGCCAAGCAATTCATGCAGCGGCACAACATTCCTACCGCGAAATACGCGGTCTGCAGCACCAAAGAAGAGCTCCGCGAGGCGCTCGGCTTGTTCTCTGCACCCATCGTCGTGAAGGCCGACGGTCTGGCTGCGGGCAAAGGCGTGGTGATTGCTCCGTCGAAGGAAGAAGCACAGCGCGCAGCCGAGGAGATGCTTTCCGGGAAAACTTTGGGCGAGGCCGGCTCGCGGGTCGTGCTGGAAGAATGTCTCAAGGGCGAGGAGCTGTCGTTCCTGGTGATGAGCGATGGCGAGCGCGTTGTCCCGCTGGTCGCCACCCAGGACCACAAGCGCGTCTTCGACAACGATCAGGGCCCGAACACCGGCGGTATGGGCGCATATTCCACCGACCACATCGTCGAAGCCGAGATGCGCGACTGGTTGGTGGCGCACATCGCGCGTCCGGTAATCGCCGGCATGCGCGCCGAGGGCGCCGAATACAAGGGCATTCTCTATTGCGGCATTATGATGACCGCGACTGGGCCGGTGGTTCTGGAGTTCAACTGCCGCTTCGGCGATCCCGAGACGCAGCCCATCATGATGCGCATGGAAAGCGATCTGGTGGAGGCGATGGAGGCATCGATCCAGGGACGGGTCAGCGCCGGCGACTTTCGCTGGTCACCCGAGCCGGCCGTCTGTGTCGTAATGGCGTCCGGCGGATATCCTGGAGCGTTTGAAGCGGGCAAGCTGATCACCGGAATCGAAGATGCCGAACGGATTTACGGCGTGAAGGTGTTTCACGCGGGTACAACTAAACCCGACAATATGTACTACACCTCGGGCGGACGCGTACTAGGCGTGACTGCGCGCGGCACAGATTTGCCCGATGCGGTTGAACGCGCCTACGACGCAGTGATGAAGATCCGCTTCGAAGGCATGCACTATCGCAAAGACATCGCCGCCCGCGGGCTGAAGCATCTGAGAGCAGGAAAGTAAAACGCGTAGCGAGATTTGTGTCAGGGCATGGCTTGAGTGTTTGCGTGAGAACTAACTTCATTTCTCCGCGGTGGAGTGTGACCTACGAAAATCAAACCCCGAAGGGGTGGAATTGCAGTTAGCCCAGGACGCAGCGGAACCGGGGTCCCCAATTCGCGCTGCTGTCGCGCGAATTGGGGTGGGAAGCGGAGTCCTGGGTAGAGTGGGAAGGGATCCGAGTCCCTTTAGGGACGGCACAGTTCTCACGCACACAATTCAGCCGTGGCGGTTCGATACCATAGAGACTGGGCTTCAGCCGGCGGAACATGAGCTTTGAAGAGACTGCTGAAAAAGTCGAAACCGCGGATCCCTCACCGACTAAAGTCGGTTCGGGATGACAAGAATAAAGGGCTCACAACGGCACAGCTAAAGCTGTGCCCTTTCAAAGCGGCCCAGAACGGATTCAGCGGGCCTCTGCCCAGAGCGGATCTTTTCAGCAGGCCTCTGTCCGGGACGGACTTTTTTGGCGGGCCTCCGTCCAGGACGGATTTTTTCAGTGGCCCTCTGCTGAGGACGGATCTTTTCAGCGGGCCTCTGAAGTCGTGCCCTGATACAAGGCAGCTTACGAACTGGAACTCATCATGTCTCACACTCCTCTTGTCTCCATCGTTATGGGCAGCGACTCCGACCTCGAGATCATGAACGAGGCCGCGAAGGCGCTGGCCGAGTTTGGTATTGCTTATGAGATCGACATCACCTCGGCGCACCGCTCGCCGGCGCGCACCAGCGAATACTCGCGCGGCCTGAAAGCGCGCGGCGTGAAAGTCGTCATCGCCGGCGCGGGCGGAGCGGCTCATCTCGCGGGCGTCATCGCCGCCGAGACGACGCTGCCGGTGATCGCCGTCCCGATTCCATCCACTGCGCTGCTCGGTCTTGATTCGCTGCTGGCCATGGTGCAGATGCCGGCGGGAATCCCTGTTGCGACCGTTGCTATCGGGAAGCCAGGCGCGACCAATGCCGGCATTCTTGCCGCGCAGATGATCGGGCTGTACGACGCCGATGTTGCGAAAAAGCTCGAAGCTCACAAAGAAAAGCTGGCGAAGGGCGTGGAAACGAAGTCGCGCAAGCTGAAAGAGAGCCAGAAGAGCTGAGAGTGTCAGCTTCTGGAATGTCATCCTGAGCGGAGCGTCCGCTGGGCGGGCGCGAAGTCGAAGGATCTGTGGTAGCGTGCGGGAAGATGATTACGCGTCGAGCGAACCGCAGATCCCTCGACTGCGCTTCGCTCCGTTCGGGATGACAGTAGGGGATTTCCGATTGATTTTTGCTCAGACCTTCAGCCTTTTCAGATACTCCCGAAACTCCGCCCCCAAGTCTTCGCGCTTTAGCGCGAACTCAACGGTCGCTTTCAGAAAACCCAGTTTGTCGCCGGCATCGTGGCGCTTGCCTTCAAACGTGTAGCCGTAGATTTTTTCTTTCTTGAGCAAAAGCTTCAGGCCGTCGGTAAGTTGCAATTCGCCGAGCGCACCGGGCGGGGTCGCTTCCATGGCGTGAAAGATTCCCGGGGTGAGGATGTAGCGTCCGATGATGGCCAGCTTCGACGGTGCGTCTTCGAGCTTAGGCTTCTCGACCAGGTCTTTCACTTCGAACAGCCGGTCGCCCCATTTGCCGCCGACCGGCTTCACATCGAGCACTCCGTAGGCTGAAATCGCTTTACCCTCGACCACCTGTGTCGCGATGACTGAACCTCCGGTCTCGTTGTAGACCTCGATCATCTGCTTCACGCATGGCACCTGCGCGTCGATGACGTCATCAGGCAGGATGACCGCGAACGGCTCGTCGCCGACAAGTTCGCGCGCCATCAGCACGGCGTGGCCGAGTCCGAGCGCTTCCTTCTGCCGCGTGTAGGAGAGCTTTGCCATGCTGGCGATCTGCCGCATCATCTCCCGCAGCGCGGTCTTGCCCTTCGCCTCCAGCGCTTGCTCCAGTTCGGGGCTGATGTCGAAGTGGTCTTCGATGGCGCTCTTGCCGCGGCTGGTGACGATGATGATTTCATTGCAGCCGGAGGCGACCGCCTCCTCGACGCCGTACTGGATTACCGGCTTGTCGACCAGCGGGATCATTTCCTTGGGCACGGCTTTGCTCGCGGGAAGAAAGCGCGTGCCGAGCCCCGCCGCGGGAAAGACCGCTTTACGAACTGGTTGGTTTGGCATGAATGCCTCGTAAGATTTCGAACTGCAATTACAAGAACGTGCGCGAGTGTCAGCGCGAGAACCTGTGGCGGCCCTACGGGACTCACGTCAATTTACCAGTGCACCCAGGACTCCGCTGCCCACCCCAATTCGCGCAAACCGCGCGCGAATCGGGGGCCCCGGGTTCGCTGCGTCCTGGGCTAACTGCAATTCCACCCCTTCGGGGTTGATTTCTCGTGCGATGCACTGCACCGCCGAAAAGGAGTGCAATTCTCACGCAGACCCTAAATCCCAGATCCGCCCGAACAACGTAATGACAATCGGCAACTGACTTATGCTGCGGCTCGCTGACGGTTATAGCTGGCTGCGACTACGACGGCCGCTGGCCTGTCCCCGTGGGGATCGCCTATGTCTTTTTTCGCGTGAAGTCCCTGCAACTCCACAATAGGCGCAACCAGCCACTAGCTGCGAATCACTGTCTTCTCTTCCCCGGCTAACTCCGCGAGCAGGGATTTCAACCGCAGCAATATCTGCTCCGGCTGTTTCTCCTTCAGCGTGAACTTCAAAATTCCAGCCGGACTGAACTGGCTGCCAGCCTCGCTTCCCACAAAGTGCGCCAGCCGCTCGGGATCCACCGCGGCTTTCTCGGTGAAGCGGATGCTGACCGCGTCCCGCCGCCGTTCAATCTGCGAAACCCCTATGCGCTGCGATAACAACTTCAGCGTCGCATACTCCAGCAGATTACGAACCGCCGGCGGAGGCGTGCCATAACGATCACCCAGCTCGCCGGCAACATCTTCCAGCTGCGACTCCGATTCCACTCCGGCCACTCTCTTGTACATACGCAAACGCTGATTCTCCTCTCGAATGTAATCGGACGGAATGCGAATGTTGAGACCCAGGTTCAGCTGCGCCTCGGGAACTTCTTCCGTGAGTTCTCCCTTGAGCTCGCGAACCGTGCGCTCCAGCATGGTGGTGTAAAGCTCGAATCCCACCGCTTCGATATGACCGCTCTGCTCACCGCCCAGCAGATTTCCTGCGCCGCGCAATTCCAAATCCAGTGCAGCGATCTTGAATCCTGCGCCGAGGTCGCTGAACTCCTTCAATGCCGCCAGTCGTCGACGCGCCAGCTCGCTGAGCTCGCGATCCGGAGGAATCAGCAAGTAGGCATAGGCGCGGCGATCGGATCGTCCTACACGTCCGCGCAGCTGATATAGCTCCGATAATCCATGCCGGTCGGCACGATTGATGATGATGGTATTACAGAGTGGGATGTCGAGCCCATTCTCGATGATTGTGGTCGCGACCAGGATGTCGGCCTCGTGCCGCATGAACGCCAGCATGATGCGCTCCAGTTCGCTCTCCGGCATTTGCCCGTGGCCAACCAGAATGCGGGCATGCGGCGCCATTTCGCGCAGCTTCTCGCTGATCTCGTAGATGCTCTCCACCCGGTTATGCACGAAGTAAACCTGGCCGCCGCGTTCGAGTTCTTTCTCGATAGCTGACCGCAGCAGCTTCTCATCCCATGCGGCGACGACAGTTTGTATCGCCATGCGATCTTTCGGCGGCGTCTCGATGACACTCATGTCGCGCAGACCCAGCAGCGACATGTGCAACGTCCGCGGAATCGGCGTGGCCGACATCGTGAGGACGTCGACTTCCTTGCGCAGTTGCTTCAGCCGCTCCTTGTGGCGCACTCCGAAGCGTTGCTCCTCGTCGACAATCATCAGCCCTAGATCGCTGAACTTCACATCTTTGGAGAGCAGGCGATGGGTGCCGATTACGACATCGACCTGCCCCGCTTCAATCTTCGCGATCGCTTCTTTCTGCTGCTTCGCTGTGCGGAAGCGGCTGAGCATCTCGACCTTAATAGGAAATGCCGCGAAGCGCTGGCGGAATGTGTTGTAGTGCTGAAAGGCCAGCACTGTGGTGGGCGCGAGCACCGCAACCTGGCGATTGTCGCTGACCGCCTTGAACGCCGCGCGCATGGCCACTTCGGTTTTGCCGTAGCCCACATCGCCACAGAGCAGACGATCCATCGGCGTCGGCGATTCCATATCGTGCTTGACGTCGACGATGGCGTTCATCTGATCTTCGGTCTCGCTGAACTCGAAGCTGCCTTCGAACTCGCGCTGCCATTCGGTATCAGGGGCAAACGCGTGGCCTTCAGCGGTCTTGCGCTCGGCATAGAGCTTCAACAGCTCCTCGGCCATATCTTTCATGGCCTTCTTCACGCGTGCCTTGGTTTTCTGCCACTGCTGCGTGCCCAGCCGGTTGAGCACCGGCTTGACGCCTTCCGACGAGCGGTACTTCTGCACCAGGTCGAGCCGCGTCAGCGGGACGTAGAGGCGCGCGCCCTCGGCATATTCCAGAATCATGAACTCGGCCGTGCCACCGTCTTCCTGCGGAATTTCTTTCAGGCCCTGATACTGGCCGATGCCGTGTTCCACATGCACGACGTAGTCGCCGATGGCGAGATCGCGAAAGTCGGAAAGAAACGCCGAGACCTTCGACTTGCGCTGCTGCGGACGGCCAATCGAAAGTTCTGCTTCATCGAAGAGGTCGCGCGCACCAAAGAGGACGAGACCGGCCTCAGGTATTGCGAGTCCCTCGGGAACGTATGCCTTGACGATGATTGGAGCGGCGCCCTCCTCGGCGAAGTAGGTCGACTCATCGACGTAAACTTCGTTGCCGGGCTTGGGAGTGCGGCTGCCAATGCGGAATGACAGGTTGTATTCGTTGAAGACATCGGCCAGCCGCTCGACCTCGCCCGTGCTGGAGACCGCGAACATCACGCGCTTGCCTTCATGCGTCAGGCGCGCGACTTCTTCCGTCATGGCGGCAACCGATCCGTGGAAACGCGTAGTTGGCTGCGTCTGCAGGATTAGGTGTTCGCGCTCGTCACCTCCCTCAATTCCCAGCTGCTCGACCGCAATCGTGCTGGGCGGTTGCAGTCGCGCGTGCCACTGCTCAGGCGTGAGGTAGAGATCTTCGGGCCGTACCAGATTGCCAACGAGGCTGCGCTCGTGTGCATCAGTGACCTTGGTCCACCAGGCGTCGTGCGCTTCGTTGAGAGAGTCGGGCTCATCCAGCACAAACGCGGCGTTCGGCAGCAGATCGAAGAAGTTTTCCTGTGCGCCGGCAACTGCCGCGTACAACTCCCATCCAGGAAAAACAGTAACGCCGGTCGCTCGGATGGCGCGCTCAATCATCTCGTCGGTGCCGGCAAGCCGCTCGCCAGTGAGCCGTGCGTTGATCGCCGCCAGCGTTTCTTCTTCCACTGGCGTTTCCGTCAGGGGCAGCAGGACGACCTCGTCGGTTACCGCTGCGGAGCGCTGCGTGCCCGGGTCGAATTTGCGGATCGATTCGATTTCGTCGCCGAAGAACTCGACGCGAATCGGCCGATCCAGCTCCGGCGAATAAATATCGAGCAATCCGCCGCGATGGGCGAACTCGCCGGGCATCTCGACCACGTCAACCTGGCTGTAGCCGACGATGCGCAGATGCTGGATGAGCCGATCCGGATCCGTGATCTCTCCGCGCCGCAACACCTTGGCGAGATCGGCGTAGAAGCCGGCATCGCGCAGCCGCATCGCCGTCGCGGCCATCGGGGTGACGACGATTTCCGCGGCACCCGTTGCAATCTTCCACAGCGACGCCGCGCGAGCTTCCTGGATTTCCGGATGCGGCGAGAGGTTCTCGAACGGCAGCACGTCATACGCCGGCAGACCGATGATGGCATCGGAAGAAGCCCCGCCGCTCAACTCGGCCATCGAGCGAAGCACCGGCAACAGTTCCTCGACTGCACGGTTATCGCCGACGATCACCACCAGCGGACGTGAAGTCGCGCGATTGAGCAACGAATAAAACAGAGCTTTGCCGGTAGGGGTGAGCCCGGACACACGAATACCGCCCGCGCCGGTCTTCACCTGGAACACTGCACGCGCAAAAGCAGGCACTTTTTCCATATCCGCGAAGAATTCGCGGACGAACGGCAGGATCATTGCTCTTCCAGTTTAACAGCCGGCCGGCTTCTAATTACGGCGCTCCGATGATCCCTGCCGGTACCCACTTACCAGGCGGGCAATCAATACGGCCAGATAAAGTACGCCGAGAGTGGTCTCGATTACCGAAATCGAGCGCGCCTGGTTCGAAACCGGGGTAATACCGGTGGCGCCCAGCGAGGTCATGGTGGCGAAGCTGTAATACACCATATCGAAGCGGTCAGGAACAATATGTGAGTTGACCAGCGGGTCGAGGTAAAACGCCTTCGGCTGAAGGGTGGCTATCATCCCGTAAATGCTGGCGAAGGCGAATCCTGCCAGCAGGTAAATGCACAGCGCTCCAAAGATGGTCTCCGAGCTCGGCTCGTGTTCCATGATGACGCGCCGAAAGATTACGACCACGACAAAGGTGTCAAATAGAAAACTGAGGGCAATGTTCAAAACCGAGAACGTTCCCTCATTCAACTGGAACTGGAACCAGTGTTGCAGGAGGGCTGGGACGGCAAGCAGGACGGCGCAGACAAGAACCGTCCGCCGCAAATTAATCGCATATATGGTGTACAGGATGCCGGCGCTGCCCACGAGGCGAAAGGCAAGATAAGCGTGCCTGCTGTTGTCCACGAAGGGGTGCAGGACGAGTGAGGTCAACAATAAGAGCGCGAGGATAAGAAACTTGCGTCCCGCCAAAGCCGACGCTTTTTTCGAGAGAGTCGGCTCGCGCATTGAGGTTTGAGCGACCGGCATAAGTGATCCCTGCCCGCCGATAGTACACCGTTTGCAGAATCATGAACCATGTGAGAACCGGCAGGGAAATCCGCGCAGAGCCCGATCAGAACCCAGATGAAGTTTAGGCGCTAGAACTCGAAGTGAAATCGCGCTCCGAAAACGGAGACTGGGCCGCGAGCGGTATTGAAAGCGGGGTCGGCCACAAACTGGTAGTCCAGCGCACCGAGCAGGTGCTTGGTGATTTTGGCCTGATAGTACGTTTCTACAACTTTCTCTTTGGCGTAATTCAATGCGCCATCGCCATCCAGAATGCCCAGACCGCCGGCAGCCAGATATCGCTGATTGTCGAGAGAGATGCCACTGATCACAGCGGCCACGCCGATCGTATCGTCGGGGCGATGCCAGGGCTCGCCTTTGATGCTGACGCCGACCGAGCCCATGTGATTGACGTCAGTAAACATCCAGGCTTCGTTGATTCCGTCATTCCAGCCCAGGCGCGAAAATACGCCGACATTCCTGGTGATTTCCTGTTCGAAGTTGAGTCCAAAGCCAAATTCATGGCGTTGCGCGTGGGTCAGATCGATGTCTACATTTGGGGCGTAGAGCGCCGCGGAATAGCTGCCGAACTCTCCCGCGTTGACGTAGCCCAGAATGCGAACGGTACCGCCGTGACGGTTGATGCTGTAACGATGCTCATTTTCCACCACCATGTCCCAGGCGTGCCAGAATCGGCCATCGCCCCCCGAGGGTTCGGGCGGCCATAGGAGGTACTGGTCTTCGGCGAGAAACCCATTTCTCATATTCGTAATTTGAAAGAACCCATAGCGCAGGGCCCACTTCGGCTGGTTCAATTCAACCGCTACACCGGTCGTATAGCCCAGGGCGTCCGCCGAGTAATCCCAGGTAGCGTTGGCGGTAAATGCCCAGTTCATGAATTGTGTGCGCGGGTCGTTGGCGTAGGCATTGTTGTCAAAAATGTCCTTGGAACTGAAGCGGCCGATGGTAAAGGTGAGCCGGGAAATGTCCTGCTTGCCGGCCAAGGTTAGCGGGTCTTCAAGCACATCCTCTTTATCGCCGCCAAGGCCAATAGTTTGGCGAACAAACAAGCGCGCAACGCCCGCACGGGGAGCATGCGTGCCTATCTTGTACGCTTCCCCATCGGGAAAGTCGTCAATGCCCAGCGCGTCCCCCAGTCCGAAACCTTGCCAGGATAAGAGATCGACATGCATCTCCGCGCCCGTCCACAACCGGAAGCCGGAATACAGATCCAAGGACACGGTTTCGCGGACTTCACTGCTGGTGGGCAGGCTGTTCGGGCCGGAATACCTGGCATAGAACAAGGGATAGCCTTGCACCGTGGTGGTGGTCTGCATGTGGAAGTTCCAGGTTTGCGGTTGCCCTTCAGCGGACTCAGCGGGGGGAGAGTTTGGAAGCCCGGTCTGCGGAGTTTCGGGCTGTGCGGTTTGGGTTTGAGGAGCTTCCGCTTGCGGCGTCCCGGGTTCAGTCCCGGTTGCAGGAGCCGAGACCTGGGCCCATCCGCCGAGGGTCAGGGTTGTGGCCAGCAGCAGAAGCCGGCAGAGAATTTGGAAAACCGATCGAAGCATGAGAAGTGGGGCAGCCTTTTTATTATGAAATTGAAATTCAATTTCAATTACACCGAAGCTTTGCCCGCCTGGCCGTGACCTGGGTCACAGCCGTCCGTGATACCTGTAGCCAATCCGCAGCCGGCGAACTGGAGTCTCCCACGACTTCATTACGGGAGCGTTACAAAATCAGGCGGATTCGTCGGGCATTGCCGGCCTGCTGCCAGGAGCAGCTTGTCCCCGACCGTGCGATGCCGATTGCGATTGCATTCTATCATTAACTGTAGTTAACTTAGTTCGTCGATCACGATGATTACCGTTTCCAAGGAAGACTACCTCAAAGCCATTCTGGAAGCCGAAGGCGAAGGCGAGCAGGTAATAGGGGCCCGGCTGGCAGAGTGGCTGGGGGTTTCCGCACCTGCGGTAACCATGGCATTGCGCAGGTTGAAAGGAGATGGCCTGGTATCGGTGCGGCAGGACGGACGGATACGGCTCACCGCCGAAGGGAGGAAGATCGCCCGCCAATTGGCCACACGGCATCACCTGATCGAACGCATGCTGCACGAGATCTTCGGCATGCCATGGTACAAGGTCCACGAGGAAGCCGAGCGGCTGGAACATGTGGTTTCCAGCGATTTTGAAGCGATGCTGGCACGCAAGCTGGGTCGCGGGGGCCGCTGTCCTCACGGCAACTCGGCCACGCCCGAGCATCCCCGGACCAAGCGAAAACGCGGCCTGCTGCCGCTCTCGGAAACCCAAGCCGGAGGACGCTATGCGGTTGCCAGCGTATATGAACGCGAGCACCACTTGCTTGAGTTTTTGGAACAGAAGGGAATACGTCCAGGCACGGCGCTAATGGTGGAAGCTCGCAACTATGACGGCACACTATCGCTGACTATCGAGCGCCGTAAAGTTCAACTGGGCGGCGCGGCAGCGGACAAAGTATGGGTGGAAAAGCAGCATCCATCTTAATGGCAGTTAATCTCGCTGATTACACCGCGATTAATTCAGGCGAGGGCAGTTTCGAAAATTCATTGCACTAATATTTCTATGGACCACTCGCCACTTCATCATAGCAACCCGACCTTGCGCGACTCGCCCGTCAATGCGGCAACGACGGCAGCCGGACAGGTGTCGCTGGAGGGGCTGCACAGCACAGTGGCAGTCCCACATCAACAGGCGGGTTTCTGGGAGCAGTGGCGCGCCTTTGTGGGGCCGGCAATCCTGGTAAGCGTCGGCTACATGGATCCCGGCAACTGGGGTACCGACCTGCAGGGCGGAGCCCAGTACAAATACGGGTTACTGTCTGTAATCGCCATTGCCAGCTTGATGGCGATTTTCATGCAGGTGATCGCAGCCCGCCTGGGAGTGGTGACCGGCAAGGACCTGGCACAATGCTGTCGTGACTGGTATCCCGCGTGGACACGCTGGCCCAACTGGCTGATGAGCGAGGTGGCGATCGGCGCCTGCGACCTGGCGGAGGTACTGGGCAGCGCAGTCGCACTGAATCTGCTGTTTCACATTCCACTGCTGTGGGCAGTCATCATTACCGGACTGGATGTGCTTCTCCTGCTGGGATTGCAGCGATTTGGAATGCGCACCATCGAGGCCGTGGTGCTGGTGCTGGTAGCGACCATCGGCGTCTGCTACTTCATCGAGATCTTCGTTCTTCCCCAGACGCAGCCCAGCTTTGCAGAAATGGGTCGGGCGTTCCTTACGCCACATTTTCATCAGGCGGGGATGTTGTACGTCGCGATCGGGATTATTGGCGCGACCGTGATGCCGCACAACTTGTACCTGCATTCCGCGCTGGTTCAGAGCCGCAAGTTTCAAAAGGACGAAGCCTCCATCCAGCGGGCGATCCAATTCAACAGCATCGATTCGACGGTAGCGCTGACGATCGCTTTCTTCGTCAACGCTGCAATCCTGGTTCTCGCGGCTACGGTCTTTTTCGGCAAGCAAAGTGTGACTGTTGCAAGCGGCCACGTGATTACCTTCAGCCCTGACAGCGATTGGATTCGCGTTGCCTATCTAACTCTGGCGCCATTGTTGGGAACGGTCGCGGCCAGCACATTATTCGCAATCGCGCTGCTGGCCAGCGGACAGAGCAGCACCATCACCGGTACGCTTGCCGGACAGGTGGTGATGGAAGGCTTCATGCGATGGCGCATTCAGCCGTGGGTAAGGCGGCTCATCACCCGCAGCATGGCGATTCTCCCCGCGGTTCTGATCATCGGCCTGCGGGGCGATAGCAGCGTGACGGATCTGCTGGTTCTGAGCCAAGTCGTGCTGGCGCTGCAGCTGCCGTTTGCCATGTTTCCGCTGCTGCAGTTCACCAGCTCGGCAAAGCGAATGGGATTTTGGAAGAATGGCTGGTTCCTGCTGATTGCCGGTTGGGGCAGTGCTATCCTGATCAGCGCTATCGACCTGTATGGCCTGCCGGAATCGATTCGGGTGTCGTGGCAGGTTATTACCGGCAGGTGATGGCAACATGGTCAACGCCGAAAAAACAGCAAAGCGATGTACGAAAAGATTCTGGTAACGCTGGACGGTACACCCAGCGATCGCGCCATCATCGAGCACGTTAAAGAGCTGGCAAAACTGATGGGCAGCCGCTTGGTGCTGCTGCATGTCGCCGACGGCTGGGCCGCGCGCACCTACGGACGAGATGCGATCAGCGAGGAGATCCGAGACGATACCAGGTATCTGGAGAGGGTTCGCGGCGAGTTCCAACAAGCCGGGGTGGATGCCGAATCGGAGTTGGCCTACGGCGATCCGGCCAAAGAAATCATCCGCTGGATCCAGCAAAGGGGATGCGACCTGGTCGCCATGAGCACCCACGGTCACCGCTTTCTTGCCGACATATTTCTCGGCACCACGGCGACGCAAGTCCAGCACAGCATCAGTGTTCCGGTGTTGTTATTGCGCGCGAAGTGAATCCTATAGCAGCTGCTTGATTTTCTTGATCAGCACATCAGGGGGGTCGCCTTTGGTAATGAAAGCGTTAGCCAGCTCCAGCGCTGCGGCCGGAAGAGAAAAGTAGGCTGAGAGAAATATGATGGGAACGTCAGGACGGAGGCGGCGCATTTCGGCGGCAACTTGTCCGCCGTCCAGTCCGGGCATGTAAAAGTCGAGCACCACCAGATCGATATGGTTGCTGTCAAAGACGGAGAGTCCCTGCTGCCCGCTATTAGCGGTCAGCACCTTGAAGCCGTGGCTCTCCAGCATGATCTTGCGCACGCGCAGACCAATTTTTTCGTCGTCAACACAAAGGACTGTTTTCGGACCGAGGGCCCCCATCCAGCTCACCGTGGCTTCCAATTGCTGTTCGATGCTCAACTGCAGACTGCCGTTCATTACTGCTTGGTCATACTTTCGAGATGGTGGTATTGCAACCGCTTCCGATAGCTGGCACTCATAGTGTTCTACCTCAAGGCATGCCGGTTGCCCATCCCGACAAAGTGGTAGAAGGTACGACAAAATGCCGCGGTTTGGCTCTTACAATCTGATAAATACGGTGAAAATCGTTACTTTCTGGCGGCGCACGTGGCACTTCGTCATGCTCGGGCGCCGTCCGGCAGCGACTGCCGATTAGCACTGGCGATGCCCAGCAATATCCCAGCTACAACATATTTTTTATGACCGCTGGGCCATGGTAAGGTCAAAGACTAAGTTGGATAACACAGATCATGCCTAGAAATGTGCCTGGCTGAAAAAGCGTTGAACGAGGACGAATGATCCGATCCTACAAAGGCGTTACGCCGACCATCCCGCCAACGTGCTATGTCGACGACTCAGCGCAACTCATCGGGGACGTGGTGCTGGGAGAGAACGCCAGCGTCTGGATGAACGCGGTGCTGCGCGGCGATGTACATATGATTCGCGTGGGGGCTAACAGCAACATTCAGGATTGCAGTGTGCTGCATGGCATGCTGAACCAGTGGCCGGTAATCGTCGGCGAATGGGTCACGGTCGGCCATTCGGTCACGCTGCATGGTTGCGTCGTTGAGGACCGCTGCCTCATCGGCATGGGAGTAGTCATCCTGAATGGCGCTCGCATCGGCGAAGGATCGATCATTGCAGCGGGGACGCTTATTCCGGAGGGAACAGTAGTAGAGCCCCACTCGCTTTGGATGGGGGTTCCGGGCAAGTTCCGCAAGCAGCTCACCGACGACGATCAGGAGATGATCCTGCGCTATGGCCGCAACTATCAGGGATACAGAGAAAGCTACCTGGCGGAGATGAGAAAATAGGTGGCGGCTGTGGCCCTTTACTCAAATTGTTCCACGTGGAACAGTTCCGATTTTGGGAATGCCTTCGCACAAATATCGCTGTTGTCCTTGACAATCGCATGACATCTTTACCCGACTACTCGCTACCGCCAACTGACACCGTATGATCA
Source organism: uncultured Acidobacteriaceae bacterium (assembly GCA_963818905.1). Taxonomy (GTDB): domain Bacteria; phylum Acidobacteriota; class Terriglobia; order Terriglobales; family Acidobacteriaceae; genus Bog-257. The sequence continues at coordinate 45,400 of CAWFUE010000074.1, read as the reverse complement.
AGGCCGTCCGCGGAACTCGTGATCTGCTCCCGCCCGATACCGATCTATGGAATCGCGTCGAGGCCAAGGTGCGCGACGTTTTCGCCCGCTACAACTATCACGAGATCCGCACCCCCATCTTCGAAGATACGCAGCTCTTCTCTCGTAGTGTCGGCGAAGAGACTGACATCGTCTCCAAGGAAATGTTCACCTGGGAGGATAAGGCGCGCGCGCAGAGCGAAAAAGCGCAGTCGCTCACGCTCCGTCCGGAGAACACGGCCGGCGTGGTTCGCGCCTACATAGAACACGGGCTCGACAAGAAGGGCGTGCTGCAGAAGCTGTATTACATCGGCCCTCAGTTCCGTCGTGAGCGCCCGCAGAAGGGACGTTATCGCCAGTTCTATCAGATTGGCGCGGAGATTATTGGGCCGCCGAGCGCAGGCATCGAGTCGCCGGCGCGCGATGCCGAATTGCTGGTGATGCTGGCCGTGCTGCTGAACGAAGTCGGCCTGTACGACTGGAATCTGCAGTTGAATTCCGTCGGCTGCGCCGAAGACCGCGCGCGTTATAACAAGGCGCTTCGCGAAGCGTTGCGGCCGGTCGTGCATCAGATGTGCGCCGACTGTCAGCGGCGCGCGGAGACCAATCCGCTGCGCGTGCTCGACTGCAAGCATCCCGAAGATCAACCGATCATCGAGAAGCTGCCGAAGATCAGCTCCTACCTCGACGAGCCCTGCCGCGAACACTTCGCTGCTGTGCGGGCGATGCTCGACGCCGTTGCTGTTCCCTACTCCATCAACGAGCGCATGGTGCGCGGCCTTGATTACTACACGCGCACGACCTTCGAGTTCACGCATGGAGGGCTGGGCGCGCAGAGCGCGGTGCTCGGCGGGGGACGTTACGATGGCCTGTCGGAGTCGCTCGACGGACCGAAGGCGCCGGGAATCGGTTTTGCGATCGGCGAAGATCGGCTGATTCTCGCACTGCAATCGCAAGGCGAGCAGCCGGCGGAACAGGTGCAGGCATTCGTCGCTCCACTCGGCCCCGGGATGAATCCTCAGGCGCTTAAACTCGCGCGCGAACTGCGACGTTCGGGCATCAGTGCTGATCTTGGCGACGAGAGCTTCCGGCTGAAGAAGTCCTTCGAGCTCGCCGAAAAAGCCGGGGCGCGATACATCGTGATCGTCGGCGAGAACGAAGTTGCAGCCGACCAGTTTGCGGTAAAGAACCTGGCCAGCGGCGAGCAGCTCAATGTGCCGCGAGCGCAGCTCACGGAGTTTCTGCGAAAGACCTCGCCGCAACGCCACGACTAACGAGTTCAGTCCTGGCGACGGGCGGCGCAATACTGTTCCCACTGCAGCTTTCACCGCCTTTGCATCTTCGGGAACCTTTTCTTATCCTTTTCGTATCAGTCTGTGGAGGGTGTATGTATTGCAATTATTGCGGTAAGGTGATTCAGGACGACGCCAATCTCTGCGCCTATTGCGGAACGCGTGTAGGTTCGGTCGCCGGACGCCGCAAGCTGATGCGCTCACGCGTCAATCGCAAAATCGCCGGAGTCTGTGCCGGTTTCGCCGAGTACTTCGATCTCGATGTAACCGTAGTTCGTGTGGTCTGGCTGATCGTGGCGATCTTTGGTGGCGGCGGATTCCTCGCGTACATCATTGCGTGGATCATAATGCCCGAGGAACCGGAATGCGTTCCAGCCACAGCGCCCGCGACGACCAGCCCGCAACCCTATCAAGGATCCTGATCATCGCGGAGTGATGACACGAAGGGGGGACTCTCCTTTCGCGTTTTATTACAAACCGATGCCCACACTGCGCACTTCCGATGCTTCACTCTTCTACCAAGTCGTAGGCGATGGTCCTGATCTTGTCCTGCTGCATCCCTTCCCACTGAACCACAATTTCTGGTCAGCAGTTGCCGAACAGCTCAGCAACCGATACCGGCTCATCATGCCCGACCTGCGCGCGCACGGCGACTCCGAATTGGGCAATGGCCCGGCGACCATGCAGAAGTTTGCCGCAGATCTGGCAGCGCTATGCCGAGAGGAGCGAATTAGCAAGGCGTTCTTTGCCGGTGTGTCGATCGGAGGATATTTGCTGTTTGAGTTCTGGAGGCGATACCGCGAGCACATTGCCGCTTTGGTCCTGGCGAACACGCGCGCCTCAGCCGAAACGCCGGAGAGTCGCGCGACTCGTCTGGCAAGCGCCGATAAGGTGCTGCGCGAAGGGACTGCCGGATTCGTCGAAGAAATGCTACCGAAGTTGACGTCGCCGATAACGCAAAACAACCGTCCCGACATTGTGGATGCAGCGCGCCGCATGATGCAGAAGATGTCGCCCCAGGACATCGCCGGAGTACAGCAGGGCATGGCAGCGCGTCCGGATTCTATTCCAACCCTCCAGACCATCGACGTGCCGACGCTGATCATCTCCGGCGAAGATGACAGCGTCCCGCTGGCCGAAGCCGAGTTGATGCGGCAGCAAATCCCTGGTAGTCGATTGCAGATCATTCCCCGCGCGGGGCATTATGCGGCACTCGAGCAACCGCAAGAGTTCGGGCGCTTGCTGCGAACCTTCTTCGATCCATTGCCGCGCGGGTAAAGTCGCCCGATTGTGATCGTTGTCACCAGGGCTCGCGCACAGCTCCGGTAGAATGAACCTGTCATGCTGGATGCCTTCCTTGTACCTGCAAACACCGTCGTCATTGCCAAGGGTGACAGCGAACCTCTCGACGTTACGGGAGCTGCCAATTCCGTATTTCTCCTGACACTCTCCATCGCTGCCGTCGTGGAGCAGGAGTCGATCGAGATTAGTGTCTTCAGTTCTGCCGATGGCACAACCTGGGATACCAAGCCCGTGGCCTCGCTGCCGCAGAAGTTCTATGTTGGCGAATATCCGTTATTGGTAGATTTGCGACCGGCGCGGGGCGTGAAGTTTGTCCGCGCACATTGGGACGTCACTCGGTGGGGTCGCGGTCCAACGACGCCGAGATTCGAAATTGCGGTGCGTCTCCGCGAGATTTCTAAGGAAGCATTGCAAGAGGTTGAAACCGAGGCTCAGAGTCGGCCTTAACAATGCCGCTTGAGTTGGCGTGAGATACTGCTTTCGCAACACTTGCCACAAAACAAAAACGGCGCTTCCCCCAGCGCCCTGTTCTTCTGCGTTTTGCTGAATCGTCAGCCGTCAAAACACTACAGCTTCATCATGCGGCCTTGGGGCCGGTATACGCCGGCGCAGCGTCGACGCTCTTTGCAGGCTGGTCGACCAGCTTCATCGCATTCCAGTCATACGGAAATTCCTGTCCACAATCCAGGCAAACAACATAGGTTCCGGTGACCGATGCGGCCGGACTGCGGCGCAGCTTGCCCCGAACCGTGATGGGGAAGCTGCAACGTTTGTGTGAACAACCGAAGACCCTATCCAACAGCCTCATAAAGTGTTCCTCCTCGGTCCTGGCGGGCCATGGAGCGAACCCACCACGGCTGGCTTGTCCCGAGACCAAGGCTATGCCTTTACTAGCGTTAACCCTGCTGCTAGCCCTTAGATTCGAACCCTTTGGAAAAGGTTTCGTCTGGTGACACACCAGTACCATTCCGGGCTTCAATTTGGGACTTCGCTCTGTATCACCAACGTGCTACCAGCGCTACTTAATCACCGGATGGACCCGGCCCAGCCGCAGCCGCGGATTAATCTTCCGCAAAAGCTATAATCAGATTGTTTTGCACCACATGCGACTGCGCGTCTTCCATAGATTTGCCCTTACCGCGTCGGCGATTTGCCTCCTCTGCCTCAGCGCAGCCGGGCAAGGCCCCGGAACCCAGAGGCTCCTGGTTGTTCCTTTCGACAACCAGTCCAGCGCCCCCGGACTGGAGTGGATTGGGGAAGCCTTCCCTGAAATCCTGTCGCAACGCATGGCTTCGTCGCAGCTTTACGTTATCAATCGCGAAGACCGAAGCTACGCCTTCGATCATTCAGGAATTCCGCAGACTGTGCTGCCTTCCCGGGCCACGATTTACCGGATCGCGGAGCAGATGGACGCCGATTACGTCGTGATGGGCAGCTACACGTTCGACGGCAGTACTTTCAGTGCTAAGGCGCAACTGCTCGACATGAAGAAGCTGCATCTGAATGTCCCGGTGGAGAGCAGCGGACCGCTGACGAATCTCATTGATTTGCAGACCATGCTGGCTTGGGAGCTCCTGCAGCAAATGCCGGTACATCCGGCCATGACGCGCGATCAGTTCATCAAGGCCTTTCCGCCGGTCCACCTTGACGCCTTCGAAAACTACATTCGCGGAACCTTGGCCACCTCCTATCCGCAGAAGGTTCATTACTTCCATGATGCGGTCAAGCTCAACCCCAGCTACACGGTTGCCATGTTGCAGCTGGGTAAAACCTATTTCGACAATCACGAGTACGAGTCGGCCTCGCTGTGGTTTGCCCGCATCCCGAAAACCGATTCCGCCTCGGGCGAAGCCACTTTTCTGCTGGGAATGTCCGAGTTTTATCGCGGAAACTTCGACAAGGCATTTGCCGCGTTTAGCTATCTCTCCAACCGCGTGCCGTTGACCGAGCTCTATAACAATATGGGAGTTGTTGAGGCAAGGCGCGGACGTCGCGCCTCGGCGGTCGAGTATTTCTCGAAAGCGCTCAACGCGGATCCTAACGACGCTGACTATCGTTTCAATCTGGCTGTCTCGCTCTTCAAGAATGGCGATGCCGCTGCAGCGAGCCGGCAGTTGAAGGACGAGCTACAGGAACGACCGACCGATTCCGAAGCCAGGACGCTGTTGGACATGATTACGCGCGGCGTACCACCACCGCCGGCGGCAACCTCTCCCGGCGTTTCTGCCGGTAACGCTTTATTGCCGACAACTCAACCCCGGCTTCCGATGGAGCGGATCAAGCGCAACTATGACGAGGCTTCGTATCGTCAGATTGAAATGGAAATCCAAAACTTCACCGCAGCCAGGCTGGCAACGACAGGAGCGGCAAGCCAGGCCGCTTACCATATCCAGCGCGGCAAGGAATTGTTGGCGCAGAACAGGCTGGACCAGGCCGAGGCGGAGTTCCGTGCTGCGATTGGCGCCGCCAACAACGACGAAGCAGCCCACGTGCAACTGGCCATGCTGCTGGAGAAAAAAGGCGACCTGACGAAGGCGCGCTCGGAGGCGCAAACTTCCGTTCGTCTGAAACCCAATGTCGAAGGGCTGCTGCTGCTGGCTCGAATCGATTTGAAGCAAAACCAGGTACAGTCGGCGGCCGGCGAAGTTGACCGAGCGCTGGCGCTCGAGCCAGGCAACGCGGCCGCGCTCGCACTCAAACGCGATATCGCCGCGCGCCAGACAGGGCCTGCCCTAAGCTTGCCGAAAGGTTCACAATAGATGTGGAGGGTCACGGCGGCGTGGCTTAGCGTCATGAGATATCTCTCGCCTTCACGAATTCTGCAGCCAGTCATCATGAGCGTCTTCCGGTTGCTTTGGCCGACACTTTGTTGTTTGCTCCTGGTCATGGTGACCTCTGCCGGCGTCTTCGGCAGCACGGTGGTCAAAATCCGCGTCGACGACACGATTCAGCCGATTAGCGCGGAATATATCGATCGCGCGATCGAGCACGCGCGCCAGATTAACGCCGACGCTGTGCTGATCGAGCTGCATACCCCCGGAGGTTTGGTCGATTCCACTCGCGAGATCATCCAGAAAATCCTCACCTCGCCCGTCCCCGTAATTGTGTATGTGGCGCCCAGCGGCGCCAATGCGGCATCGGCAGGATTCTTCATTCTCGAATCGGCGGACGTCGCCGCGATGGCGCCAGGCACCAACACCGGCGCGGCGCATCCGGTCACCCTCGGCGGCGAGAAGATGGACGATGTGATGAAGACCAAAGTCGAGAATGACTCTGCCGCCTTCATGCGCTCGTTCGTCGGACCCAGAGGACGGAATGTGCAATTGGCTGAGAGTGCGGTTCGCGAATCGAAGTCATGGACTGATCAGGAGGCGCTGAAAGACCACCTGATCGATATCGTCGCCAAGGACCAGGACGACCTGTTTCGCCAGATCTCGGTTCGCACCATCAAGCGGTTCGACGGCAGGCAGGTGAAGCTTAACCTGGTCGACGCCAAAGTTGACACCATGCCGATGACGTTGCGCCAGCGCATCCTCGATTTCCTGCTTGATCCTAACATCGCATTCATCGTGCTGGCCGTGGGCGCGTTGGCGCTTTATGCCGAGTTCAATCATCCCGGTGCGATCGTGCCGGGTGTCGTTGGCGTTATCTTTATTCTGCTGGCGCTGTTCGCGCTGAACCTGCTACCCACGCGTTACGCGGCATTCACATTGATCCTTGCGGCCTTTGTACTCTTCGTACTGGAGGCGAAGTTTGCCACCCACGGAATTTTGGGGCTCGGCGGCATTGCGTGCCTGACCCTGGGCGGGCTGCTGCTGGTCGATGGACCTATTCCGCAGATGCGTGTGAACATGTGGACGGCCCTGGGAGTCAGCGTACCGCTGGGTGCGATTACGGTGTTCTTGATGACCATCGCGCTACGCGCCCGGCGCAATAAAGTCGTCACCGGCCAGCAGGGACTGATAGGCGCCGTCGGCGAAGCGCGCACCGACATTGATCCCGAAGGAAAAGTCTTTGTTCTCGGTGAACTGTGGAACGCTCATGCCCGTTCGCGCGTCAGCCTGGGAGATCCTGTGGTCGTGCGCAAGGTCGAGGGACTCGAATTGGAAGTGGAGAAAAGGTAGGTAGCAATTGACAAGCTGCGCTGCACATCAGGCGATTTGTTACTCTGTTAGCTTCCATGCCACAGCGGCTCTCTAGCCTGATGGTGAGTGTGATGCTTGCCGCGGCACTTACCGGTTGCGGAACTCCCGGATCGCCGTCGCTGCCGTCGCTGAATCTCCCACTCCCGCGAACCGATCTGACGGCGTCACGCCGGGGCAATAAAGTTGACCTGGATTGGACGCTGCCGCGCCGCAACACGGATCGCACCGTCATCAAGCACAATCCAACCACTCGCATCTGTCGCCACGAGGGAACTACGCTGATGGCACATTGCGATATCGTGGCCGAAGTGGCGCCTCCCACTCCAAAGCCGGTGGAGAAGCAGAAGAACGAAGCCCCACCCGGCGCGGTGCGCATTCATTACGTTGACACCCTGCCGCCGGAACTTGGAATGAAGAATCCGGCGGGCTTTGTGATGTATGGCGTGGAGGAGGTGAATGCGCACGGCCGCAGCGCCGGCATCTCAAACCAGGTGCCGATTCCGGTCACGCCGACAATCGCTGCTCCTGACCAGCTGACAGCCGACGTCAGCGCTGACGGCGTGCGCATCACGTGGTCCGGACCAGCGCCTCCGTCGCCGCCGGCGGGAGTTACCTACTTTTATCGCATCATGCGCCGGCCTGTGGGTGCTCCGGGCTATGTGTTGATCGATGATGTGGTGCCCTCTGCGAGCGGGTCCTATCTCGACAAGACATTTGCCTGGGAGCAGAAGTATGAGTATCGGATTACGACCTTAAGCCAGGTGCACGCGGCGGATCTGAATGCCGGTGTCGAGGGTGACAGTTCGCCCGCAGTCGAGGTCTTCGCGCGCGATATTTATCCGCCGGCGCAACCAGCTGGGCTGCAGGCCGTTTTCTCCAGCGTCGGCCAGAAGCCGTTCATCGACCTGACCTGGGCGCCCAATCAGGATAGCGACCTTGCCGGTTACAACATTTTCCGCTGGGTTGCCGGCGGTCAGCCGCAGAAGCTGAACACGCAGCTGATACAAGTGGCATCGTATCGCGACGAAAACGTCGAACCTGGAAAGACGTACTTCTATGCGGTGTCCGCGGTCGATGTGCGCGGCAATGAGAGCCCGCGTTCGGCTGCGGCCAGCGAAACGGTTCCCGGCAAGTAAATTCACCTTGATAGTCAGAGAGGTTCTGTTATGCAATATTGCCGTTTTCATTATAAAAACGCGACGCGCTATGGGCTGATAGAAGAGGCCGCTGGCAAGCCAACTATCACTCGATCGATGGACGAAGCTCCGCAATCCTCCGCCGGTTTCGACCGGGCGGAGAAATGCGCCATTCCCACCAGCGAAGTCCGGCTGCTGTTTCCGGTTGAGCCTTCAAAGATCGTCTGCATTGGCCGTAACTATCGTGAACACGCCAAGGAACTGGATCATCCCATTCCCACCGAGCCGCTATTCTTCCTCAAGCCGCCATCGTCGCTCATTGGACCGGACGACGAGATCCAACGGCCTATGGATCTTTCGCAACGTGTCGATTACGAAGGCGAACTGGCCGTAGTCATCGGCAAACGCTGCTATCGGCTGCGTGAAGGCGAAGACGTTCGCCCCTACATTGTGGGATACACTTGCCTCAACGATGTCACCACGCGTGATTTGCAGAACAAAGACGGACAATGGAGTCGCGCCAAAGGCTTCGACACCTTCTGTCCCGTCGGACCGGTCGTGGCGGATGGCCTGGATCCGTGGAAGGGGGTTCGAGTCCAGACCCGCGTTAACGGCGAGATTCGGCAGGATGGCACGACGGCAGACTTTCTCTTCCCGCTCGATTTGCTGATTCGTTTCATTGCCCAGGTCATGACGCTAGAACCAGGAGACCTGATTGCCACCGGCACGCCGGCCGGCGTCGGCCCCGTAAAAGCGGGAGACGTGGTGGAGGTAACCGTCGAAGGCGTGGGTACGCTGCGCAATCCAGTTGTCGATCGACACTAGGAACTCTGGCTCGGATTCGCACGGCGACGCTGAAGCTCCCAGCTTTGTTTGCCGGGAGCTAAGAGCTAAGAGCTATAGCGAACCGCGGACCTCCTACGGCTGATCCTGCAACTGGCAATTGTTCCCAAACGTAAACGAGTGCAGAGTCAGCCCTGGCTCCTCCGGCTCCAGAGAGATCAGGTGCGCCGTGAATCTCGGACTGCGTACCAGGTAATACATGCGCCCGTCGGTCACCTCGACATAGGCTCCCTTCGAATCGAACTTCACATCCGCGCCGGCATCGTCCTTCTGAAACGCGCCGCCATCCTCGAACAGATTCACGCGTACCTGCTTCGGACCGTTCAAGCTCATCACGGCATACATCGACCGCGCATGATAACGAATCTCCGCGCCGGCGTCTTTGCCTGCCGAAGTCACGCCGTCTTTCTCGATCTTCCAGCGGCCGGTCAGCATGACACCTCCGTCAGGAGGAGAATGCGGTGGCACGAAATCCGCTGTGTCCCCCTCGTGGTGTCCATTCATGTTTTCGACGGAGCTGCGCCCATAAATCTCGCCAACATAGGTCTCCTGAGTCGTGACCCCACATTTCGGATCGAACTCGTCTTCATCCGGATCGAGCGGGATCTTCAACACCTCAGGATGGGCAACCGCGAGCAGCTCGCGGATTTTGGTTTCCATCTGCAGGTTATTGCCTTCCCCGAAGACCTGCATCACGATCTGCCCTTGCGGATTGATCAGAAAACGATCCGGCCAGCCTTGCGCCTGGTAAGCCTTCCAGGTGGTCCCTTTCTCATCGGCGACCACCGGCCACGGCAGCTTGAAGCGCTGCGCCGCCTCTTTCACGTTGTTCACGTCGAAGCCGATGTTGAACTCGCCATAGTGCACGCCGATGATGTCAAAGCCGTATTGGTGATACTTGGTGTACCAGCGTTTGAGCACGCCGAAGTCGCGAATGCAGTTGATGCAGGTGTACTCCCAGAAATCAATGAGCACGACCTTGCCGCGATAATCCGCGATGTGATGCGGAACGGCCGCGCCTTCATCCAGCCAGACAACACCGTCTCCAAAATCGGGCGCCGGACGGACGGTGGTGTTGACGTGCTGTGGTTGCGCGAACGCTGGCGCTATCAGGCAAAGTGAAAGAAGAAGGACGAGCAGTGATGCAGCCGCGCGTGGCCCCTTCGAAAACAGCCGCGCCACGCCATCAGCGCCTCTCGAACTGCCAATGATCGGCGGAACTTCGCCGGCAAGACAAGGCGATACACCGCAGCAACCGCAGTCACGACCTGAGATGTCCATCGTCCGCTCCATGTGGTGCAGGCCGACTGAAAATATGACGCAGGCAGCCGCTATTAGTTACAGACGCTCCTGCCCCGAATTCTTAGCCGCGCATTCGATAGAATATTCCTAAGTTACCACTATGCAGGTGCGGGTCCTCTATTTCGGGATGCTACGGGAAATTGCCGGCTGCGAAAAAGAAATTGTCCAGCTTTGTGACGAGTCGCGCTTGGGGGACTTGTTTACGCAGCTTCTGCAGCGTTTTCCGCAGTTGAATAAGTTCCGCGGCTCCGTCGCGCTGGCAGTGAATTACGAGTACTCGGACCGTAGCACCCTATTACGCGAAAATGATGAAGTGGCCTTGATCCCTCCGGTCAGCGGTGGAGCAGTGACGGACGAGGCATCGACTGCCGAGGTTCCGTTGCCGCTGATCTCCGAGCACGCTCGGCTGGTGATTCAGCCGATCAAGACCGCGCAGATCCTGGCGGCAATCAAGCAACCGGAAGATGGAGCGGTAGCAACGTTTGATGGCATTGTTCGCAATAATTCTCGCGGCCGGCAGACGCTTTATCTCGACTACACCGCGTATGAGCGAATGGCGCTTGGTCAGATGGAACAGCTTGCCCGGCAGGCACTCGATCGCTTCGCCATTCGCGATGTGCGCGTGGTGCACCGCCTGGGGCGCTTACAGATTGGCGAAACCAGCGTCTATATTGCGGTTGCATCGGCGCATCGCGCCGCAGCCTTTGACGCCTGCCGCTGGTTGATCGATGCACTGAAGACGACCGTACCGATCTGGAAGAAAGAGTATTTTCAGGATGGCGCAGTGTGGGCGGACGGCGAGACTTTTCCCGCGGAAATTCCGCGCGCCGGTAGCGACGCGGGGAGCGGGTCAGGCTGAAATTGACTTTCGGAACACGCCGGCATCCCTGTTTGAAACGGAGCCAGACTGTGCGACGCGTCAAAGTAGTGCGATTGGTGTTTACACTCAATAATGCCCTTTAGTCCCCGGATATTCCGCGCAAGACGCGCCCTGTCGCAGTTTGCTCTAGCATGGGTTTGTATTTTTTGCGCTGCTACGCTGTTCGGCCAAACACAGCCGGCGGAGAGCAGCGTACCGCATCCTCCCGCTTCCTTGATGCCGCAAGCTCCGGCGCAAGTTCCACATCCTCCGGATTCGCAAAAACAGCAGTCCGCAAGTGCCGACGATCAACCTAACGCCACTTTCAAAGTAAACGTGAAGCTGGTGAACGTCTTCGCGACCGTGACTGACTCCGGCGGCGCGCCGGTGTCTGCGCTCAAGCAAGATGACTTCGAGGTGTTTGAAGACGGTGAGCCGCAGCAGATCGCGGTGTTTCATCGCGAATCAGAGCTGCCCCTGTCCATCGTGCTCGCCATCGACACCAGCCTCAGCACGCGCGGCGATCTGAAGCTGGAATTGGAGTCGGCGCGGCGCTTCGCGCACGCGATTCTGCGGCCCATTGACGGGATATCACTGTTCCAGTTCAGCGAGATCGTCGATCAGTTGACACCCTTCACGTCCGACCTGCGGGTCGTCGATCGCGGCATCAATCGGGTGCATCCCGGCGCAGCGACGGCCCTTTACGATACTCTTTACCTGGGCTCCGATGCGCTGCTGGAACGCCGCGGGCGCAAGGTCATGGTGGTAATCACCGACGGCGGCGACACCGTCAGTAAGACCAACTATCAGGAGGCGATCCGGGAGGCCCAGCAGGCAGAGGTCATCCTGTACAGCATTATCATTGTTCCCATCGAGAACAGCGCCGGTCGCGATATCGGAGGCGAGCACGCGCTCATCCAACTCTCCCGCGACACCGGAGGCAAGTATTTCTATGCCAGTGGTATCAATCAGCTGGACGCTGCTTTTCGACAGATTAGCGATGAGTTGCGTACCCAATACCTGATCGCTTATTACCCCGCCAAGCGCATATCGGATTCCGATTTTCGGCGCATCCAAATCAAGATTAATCCTGCCACCAAAGACTATCCGAATCCTGCCGACCTAGTAGTACGAAATCGGACTGGCTACTACACCATGCCTTCGAAATAGTTGCCTAGGATATCCCGTAATTATGATGTTTTGTCCCTTTAAATCCAGCTACCGTATTGTCTGTGTCAGGGGTGGTAAGTATCCCGGCCCAAATCAATAGCATTTTGCCCGTAGCCGTATAGCATCTCATTTTCGAAATAACTATTAAACCTATCGAACGCATGCGCTGACGATCGCGCGGCTGCACGATAAAATCTATTGGTGGGTGAAGCAAATCTAATCACAAGCTCAGTTCCTTCGGCATCCAAAACCTAATTACCAGATGATCTCAGCAATACTTATTTCATAGGGCAAATAAGCTCCACAAATTAATAGTTAGCTAGAGTCGATCTCTTAAAAGTAAGAGGGGTCTTGTGCTGTTGCGGCCGCTATATTTGCGAATTTGGTTTTGAATTGCTTACCTGTAGTGATCACCCGCATTCAGTGCAATTGGCAGGTGCGTTGCATGGTCTCTTCCCAGAAACGCACGTCTCCCAGCTTCGTGCGAACTTAGTCGACAAAAAGAAAGTGACAGTAATGCACTCGTGAAAGCATGTGTGCATTTCGAGGGAGATCTATGCCAGAAAATCAGTGCAAAGGATGGATTAGCGGCATGCTAGTACTACTGGTAATCGTCTGGATGGCGACTCCGGCTTTGATGGGGCAGTCGCTGGTTTCAGGCGATCTCACCGGTACCGTAATGGATCCTACCGGTGCGGTAGTGCCAAACGCAACCGTGACGCTGAAGAACAACGCCACCGGCGCAATCCGCAACACAAACAGCAACGCCGCCGGCGCCTATCGCTTCTCGTTATTGCCACCTGGCAGCTATACGGTGACGGCGTCAGCGCAGGGCTTCAGCAAAGCTCAAACCACGACATCGATTAATGTCGGCCAGGCGACCATCGCCGATGTCAAGCTGCCCGTGGGCAACAACGCCACCACGGTAGAGGTCACGGGCGCCGCGCCTCTGGTGCAAGCCGATAATGCCGACCTTTCCACCAACTTCGACCAGAACGTAGTGGCGAACGCGCCCAATCCGGGTAATGACCTGACCTACATTGCCCAGACCGCGCCGGGCGTCAACATGAACAGCGGCATGGGTTACGGCAACTTCCAGACCTCTGGTCTGCCTTCCGTATCAAATGTGTTCACCATGAATGGCGAGAACCAGATGGATCCCTTCCTGAACGTGAACAACTCAGGAGCGACCAACCTGATGTTGGGCAAGAACGACGTGCAGGAGGCGACCGTCGTCACCAACGCTTACGGCGGCCAGTACGGTCAGCAGGCCGGCGCGCAGATAAACTATGTCAGCAAGTCCGGCACGAACGCTTATCACGGAAATGCCGAATACTTTTGGACGGGCAGCAGCCTGGACGCCAACAGCTACCTGAACAACCTGAGCTCCACGCCCAAGCCGTTCAATAACAATAATGAATGGGCGGCCTCCATCGGTGGTCCCATCAAGAAGGACAAGCTCTTCTTCTTCGTGGACACCGAGGGTATCCGGTACATCGTGCCTTCCACTCAGACGGTGTTTGCTCCGACCACGGCTTTTGCGGGCGCAACGCTCGCCAACATAGCGGCCACCAATCCGGCTGAACTCCCGCTTTATTCCAGAGCGTTCAGCCTCTACGAAGGTGCGCCAGGCTACAGCACGGGAGTACCCCTCGCCGGAAGCTGCGGCGCGGGATTTACTGGTCCCGCCATCAATTGCTTCCAGTCATGGACGGGTAACCCCTCCGTACCGGCAAGAGAATGGCTGCTGGTGGGACGAGTCGACTACAACCTGTCGGACAGGGATCACTTGTTCTGGAGCGCCAGTTTCGATCATGGAACACAAGCCACGAGCGCTGATCCGATCAGTCCGGAGTTCAGCGCTGCCAGCTATCAGCCTCAGTACAACGGCCAAGGACAGTGGACGCACACCTTTGGCAGTAGCGCCACCAATCAGTTTGTCTACGCCGGCAGCTATTACCGGGCGATTTTTGACCAGGTCAACGCTCCCGGAACGTTCCCCACTCAGCTGGATTTGGCCGGTTTGGGATTCACCAGCCTGGGCGGCCAGAACGCTGGGGGACTCGGTATGTTCATCTTCCCGCAAGGTCGAAATTCAACCCAGTACCAGATGATCGACGACTTTTCGGTGACGAAAGGCGCGCACAGCTTGAAGGTCGGCGTCAACTTCCGCCGTTACGACATTACCGACTACGCTTTCAGTGAAGGCGCCAACCCACTATCCGTATTCAACTCCGTGGAGAGCTTGTATACAGGCTTTGCAGATACGTTTCAGCAAAACTTCGCCAGCCGACTCAGCGAGCCAGTGGCTCTCTGGGGTCTGGGCGCATACGCGCAGGATGAGTGGCGGATCAGCAAGAGCCTGAAACTTACGTTTGCAATGCGGGCGGAGCACGACTCCAATCCAGTTTGCCAAACCAATTGTTCGGCGCTGCTGTACGGGTCCTTCGCTTCGCAGAGCACCAGCCTTACCACTCCTTACAACGCCTTGATCGACGCCAACCGCCATCAGATCTTTAGCTCGGTAGACGCCATTGACTGGGCGCCACGCTTTGGCTTTGCCTGGTCGCCAGGCGGCAGCGACAAGACTGTCGTTCGCGGCGGCTTCGGTATTTTCTACGACGCGTTCCCGGCGGTATTGAGCGATACCTTCACGGAGAACCTGCCCAATTACATTCCCACTCTGCAAACCGGAGTGCCTTGGGCGGACCAGACCACCCCCGGTGTGAGCCCGTGGCTCATCGGCTCCAGTTCGGCCGCTGCCATCCGAAGCGGCTTCGCCAATGGCGCGTCGTTTGGCTCACTGTCCGCCGCCGTTCCCGGCTTCAGTCCGCCTGCCTTCGGAACCATGAACGGCACCTTCCACATTCCGCGATATCAGGAATGGAATCTTCAGATCGAACAACAGCTGGACAACAAGAGCTCGCTGAGTTTGGCGTACATCGGCAATCACGGCGTCAACGAGCCGGTGACGTACTTCCCTAACTCCGCACTCGTCGGACCTACCGGTGTTGCGGCCGCCGGCTTTCCGGGCGTTCCCTACAGCGGTAATTTCAGCACCGTAACCGATGTTTACTCCGGCGCGGTGTCCAACGATAACCAGTTAACCGCCAGCTATCAACGTCGTTTGACCTACGGCTTCACCGTGCAGGCGAGCTATACGTGGGCTCACGCGATGGACGAAATCTCTAACGGCGGCATCCTGCCCTATAGCTCGACCAGCGCTGAGTATCAGTTGAATCCGTTTAACCTGCGGGATAACTATGGCAATGCGGACTATGACATCCGCAATTCCTTTAACGCGCAGTATGTGTGGAACACGCCGTGGAAGTTCGGCAACAAGTACGTCAATGGCGCCATCGGCGGATGGACCCTGTCGGAGAACTTCTTCGTCCGTTCAGGCCTGCCTTTGACCGTCTTCGACGCCACTTCACCCATTACCAACTACCCGGGTGGCGATTACATTCCGGCACAGGTTGTCGGTTCCGGACAGGGGAGCTGCAACCAGTATCTCGTCGGATGTCTGAACCCAACCGCGTTTACCACCGCCGGAACTCTGGCGGGGACGTTCCCAAACCAGATGCGTAACGCTTATCGCGGGCCCGGGTTCTTCGACTCGGACATCAGCGTCAACAAGAACTTCAAACTGACTGAGAGGGTGGCGTTCGGAGTGGGAGCGAACCTGTACAACGCGTTCAACCACTCGAATTTTGCCAACCCGGTAAACTTCTATGGCGCCTCCAATCTCGGCCAGGTGACCTTGCAGGCAGTGCCGCCGAGCGGTCCGTTTGGATCGTTCTTCGCCGGTGCTCCCTCGAACCGAATCATCCAGTTCCAGGGGAAGATCGTCTTCTAGCAGCTTCAAAGGTGACGACGCTTTGGGCGGTTCCCGTCAATTCGGGACCGCCCAAATTCGTGAAATTCGTACCAAGTTGAAGCCCCCGCGGTTGCCCAGCCAGAAAATTTATTTTCCAAATTTGGAATCTTATGATTTTGGATATGTGGGAAGTAATATCCCGCCTATTCTTGCACCGCCCGTCACTTTGTAAATACAATTTTATTATCAATAAGTTACGTGTTTAATTTCCAATTTAGGAACACTTTTTCCGGCATTTCCCTTTGGCCTTTCCCTTGCGATAACAACTCCGGAGAAGTCGGGCGGTTGCGAGCCTGACCTCATGTACCTTTCCATCACAAATGTCGTTCTTGTCCAGGCGGTAACGTTTGGCGAAAGCGACAGACTTCTAGGTAACGTTTTGAGGAGAGATATGACAGTAAAGAGATTGATCACCGGAATGTTGGCCCTACTGGTGATTGCCCTGCTGATGGCGCCGTCACTCATGGCGCAGTCGCTGGTTTCAGGCGATCTTACTGGTACGGTCACTGACCCTAGCGGCGCGGTCGTGCCCGGTGCCCAAGTGACATTGAAAAACAATGCCAACGGGCAGACGCGCAACACAACGAGCAACTCAAATGGCTCCTACCGCTTCTCGCTCCTTTCGCCGGGAAGCTATACGGTAAGCGCAACCGCCCAAGGCTTCAGCAAGGCTGAAACGACGGCTTCCATTAACGTCGGTCAAGCCACCATCGCCGATGTAAAGCTCGCCGTGGGCAGCAGCTCGCAAACCGTGGAAGTGACGTCCGCCGCTCCTCTGGTGCAGGCGGATAACGCGGACTTGTCCACCAACTTCGATCAGAACCTCGTTGCCAATGCTCCCAATGGCGGTAATGACCTTACCTACATTGCGCAGACCGCTCCCGGTATCAACATGAATACCGGTATGGGATACGGCAACTTCCAGACCTCTGGTCTTCCCGCCACCTCCAACGTCTTCACGATGAACGGCGAAAACCAGATGGATCCGTACCTGAACCTGAACAACTCAGGTGCAACCAACCTGATGTTAGGCAAGAACGCCGTGCAGGAAGCAACGGTTGTTACCAACGCCTACGGCGGTCAGTATGGCCAGCAGGCGGGTGCGCAGGTGAGCTACGTTAGCAAATCCGGCACCAATGCCTATCACGGCAACGCCCAGTACTGGTGGACGGGCAGCAGCATTCAGGCCAACAGCTGGTTTGCCGGTCAGTCAACTCCGGTGCCGGCGACGCCTTTCACCAACAACAACCAGTGGGCAGCTTCCGTCGGTGGCCCAATCAAGAAGGACAAACTGTTCTTCTTCGCCGACTGGGAAGGAATCCGCTATATCGTTCCTTCTACGCAGACCGTATTCGCTCCGACGACGGCTTTTGCCGATGCCGCTCTGGCGAATATCGCTGCCACGAACCCCGTCGAGGTTCCGCTCTATAGCAAGGCGTTTGGCCTATTTGAAGGTGCCAAGGGGTACGCTGGCGGAACGCCAGTACCTGGCAGCTGCGGCGATCTCAGCGCCAGCATTATCCCGTCAGGGGTTTGCTCTCAGTCGTTCCTGGCCAGCCCTTCATTGCCAGCTAAAGAATGGTTGCTCACCGGACGTGTGGACTATAACTTGTCTGACAAAGATCACCTCTTCTGGAGCGTGAGCTTTGATCATGGCACGCAAGCCACGTTTGCCGATCCTATCGCCATGGGCTTCAGTGCTGCCAGCTACCAGCCGCAGTACAACGGCCAAGGCCAGTGGACGCACACCTTCGGCAGTAACGCTACCAACCAGTTCGTCTATGCCGGCAGCTATTACCGCGCGATCTTCGATCAGATCGACGGACCTGGAACCTTCCCGGCCGAGCTCGCCTTGGGCGGCATCGGCTTCAATAACCTGAATACCCTTGGCTACGTGTTCCCACAGGGACGCAATGCCACCCAGTATCAGTTCGTGGATGACTTCTCGGTGACGAAGGGCGCCCACAACCTGAAGTTCGGGGCCAACTTCCGCCGTTATGACATCACCGATTACGCGTTCAGCGAAAATGTCACTCCGCTCGTGGTTGAGTCTTCGATGACCGACTTCTACAACGGCGTCGGTGACTTCTTCGCGCAGAGTTTCCCGAGCCGTCCGAGTGAGCCGGTTGCCCTTTGGGGTCTTGGCGTGTACGCGCAGGACGAATGGCGAATCAGCAAGAGCCTGAAACTGACGTTTGCGATTCGCGCGGAGCATGATTCCAATCCTGTTTGCCAGACCGATTGCTCGGCGCTGATGACGGGAAATTTCTTCTCCGAGAGCAACGACCCCACCACTCCCTACAATGCGATGATCGACGCCGGCCGGCATCAGGTTTTCCGCTCGGTGGATTCGATCGACTGGGCGCCGCGCTTTGGCTTTGCGTGGTCTCCCGGCGGCAGCGACAAGACCGTTGTTCGCGGCGGCTTTGGCCTCTTCTATGATGCCTTCCCAGCCTTCCTCGGCGACGATTTCATGACCAACCTGCCGAACGTTGTTCCGGTCAGCCAAGTTGGTGTACCGTGGGCTGACACCGTTACCGCAGCTAGCCCGTGGCTTATCGGCTCCAGTACGGCGGCTTCGATCAGAAGCGGCTTCGCCAGCGGCGCCTCTCTGGCTTCGCTGACTGCTTCGAATCCTCTCTTCAGCCCGCCGAACTTCGGTACCATGGCGGGCCAATTCCATATTCCGCGCTATCAGGAGTGGAGTTTGCAGATCGAGCAGCAACTCGATAGCAAGAGCTCCATGACGTTGGCGTACATCGGCAATCACGGTATCCACGAGCCGGTGCAGAACTTCCCCAACGCCTACGGCGCTGCGGGGCTTGCAGCTGCCCCTCCGAACGGCAACTTCGCTGGTGTGACTGAGGTCTACTCCGGCGCAGTTTCCAATGACAACCAGTTGACCGCCAGCTACCAGCGCCGTTTGACCTACGGCTTCACCATCGGGGCCAGCTACACCTGGGCACACGCTTTGGACGAGATTTCCAACGGTGGAGTGCTGCCGTATAGCTCGACCAGCGCAACCTTCCAACTGAATCCCATGAACTTGGCGAGCAACTATGGAAACGCGGACTACGATATCCGCAGCTCCTTTAACGCTCAGTACGTGTGGAACACCCCATGGAAGTTCAGCAACAAGTTCGCCAACGCCGCCTTCGGCGGATGGACAATGTCGCAGAACTTCTTCGCTCGTTCGGGGCTGCCTCTGACGGTCTTCGACGCCACCACGGGCGTCGGCAACTACAACTACAACGGGAACCCCTATATGCCGGCCGAGGTGGTCGGTCCTGGCCAATCGAATTGCGGCCAGTACTATCAGACCTGTCTGAATCCAGCAGGCTTTATGAGTATCGGGGCGCTCACTAGTTACCCGAATCAGCCACGTAACAGCTACCGCGGACCTGGGTTCTTCGACTCAGACCTCAGCCTCAACAAGAACTTCAAAATCACCGAGCGGGTTGCATTCGGTGTAGGTGCGACCGCTTACAACGTCTTCAATCACCCGAACTTTGCCGAGCCCGGAAACTTCTTCGGAGCTTCGACCTTCGGTGTGGTGACCGAGCAGACAGCCCCGCCGACCGGTCCGTTCGGATCGTTCTTCGCGGGTTCGCCTGCGGGACGTATTATGCAGTTGCAGGGCAAGATCGTCTTCTAGACGATTCCAATCTGCTTCGCTTCGGCGGCCCTTTGGGGCCGCCTTTTTTGCTTTTAGGCCAGCGTTTGAGCCCTTTGTATTTGTCATCCCAAGCGGGCTTCAGCCCGCGAGGTCTGCTGTTCCGACTCTTTCGGCAGCCTCGTCATGATCGGGTAGAGCGGACCTTCAGGTCCGCGTCCAGGCCCTTTATCTTCGGCCTCTGGAGCCGGCTTCAGCCGTCGGCACAATTTCCTCGAGGGATCTCTTAGCAATCCCCGAAGGGTCATGATCCGCAATACACAAATCAGTTGCGATACGATAAGCGGCGGAGCAATGGATGGTTCCGCAGTATTTTGCGGCTATGCAGTAGCTGGCAATCTGCGAAAGAACCTCGCTGCGCTCAGATCATCCGAAGAAATCTTTGAGGCGAGTTGTCGAAACCAGGAAACACTCGATTCAGGTTTGAATTTCCTAGATGGCGCGCAACCATTTCGCCGAGCACGCAACGGAAGTCGGTGGTCATGGTGAGATCGCGGCCTTCGTTGAGCTGAGCGGGATCGAGCCCGGGCCAGCGGCCGTAAACGCGTCCGCCGTGTACCGGTCCTCCGAGAACGAACATCACATTTGCGTGCCCATGATCGGTGCCGCGATCGCCATTCTCGCGCGCAGTGCGGCCAAACTCCGACATAGTGACGATCACAGTATCTTCGGCGAGCGTGCCGAGGTCCATCCAGAATGCCGCGATCGATTGTGAGAAGTCGCGGAGCACGTTCGCCAGTTGGCCCTCAGTGGCGCCCTCGTTGACATGATTGTCCCAGCCGCCGATGTCGGTAAATGCGATCTGTACCCCGAGATTGGCTTTAATAAGTTGAGCCGTCTGGCGCAGCGCGTCGCCGAAGCGGCCTTTCAGATAATTTGCACCCGGTGCGGGCGTGTAGTGTTGCGGGTCGGCGGACTTCAACATCTTGACCGCCTCGAAGGTTTCCGCACCCGTGCCGCGGAGAACAGTGTCGACCGACTGCGCGTACATGGCTTCGAACGTGTTGCCGATGGGAGCAGCCGCCGGATTGCCATTGGCAATCGCAAATCCGTTGACATTGCTCACCGCGAGAGCCGATGCCTTGCCCGACAAGATGCGCGGCATCGACGAGCCCAGAGCGACCGCGCGAAATGGAACATCGGGAGCAGCGCCCTCTGTCTGCAAGGTGCGATTCAGCCAACCATCGGCTGTGCTCTTGACGCCGGGCGTGCCGGATTCCATATAGTCCTGCGCGTCGAAGTGCGAACGCGTGCTGTCTGGCGAACCGGCGGCGTGGATAATCGCGAGATGCCCCTGATCCCAGAGCGGCTTGAACGGTGTCATCGCCGGATGCAGCCCGAAGAAGCCGTTAAGATCGATCACCTGATTGCGTGGAATGTTGATGCTCGGCCGCATCGCATAGTACGACGGTTCTGCATGCGGAATCACGATGTTCAGACCATCGGCCGCACCACGCTGGAAGATGACCACCAGGCGTTTATTCGATTGCGAGCCGGCCTTGGCCCACGCTGCGCGAGTAAGAAAGGATGGGATTGCAGCCGTGCCGATCACAGCCATGGCGCCGTCTTTAAGAAATGCTCGTCGAGTGATCATGATGCAGCCTTTAGCAATTAGCCTTTAGCTCTTAGCGATCCACCATTCACGACCCACCATCCACCATCCACGATCCACCATCCACTAGCTTTCACTTCCTTTGAAACTCCGGTGAGCCGAGCAGTAGCCCGGCGATAGCGTTAACGTTCGGCGGACGCCCAGGATTCTGATCTTCTGCGGTCATTTCCGGTCCAACAATGTGCTCTTCGATGGTATCGTGCGTCTGCTTGGAGACATCGCCGGCAAGCAGCGTCTGCTCCAATCTGAGCTCCACCTGGTACGGATCTTCAGGTGCGACTGCGGAACTGCTCACCAGCTGCGCCGCGGCCGTCGAGCGCGACGACACTCCGGTTGAGGCAGAAACGCTCGATTGATCGTTCACTAACTGCGCCAAATCGAAAGTTGTGCCCGGCAGTTTGTTGTTGGCAAGAGCGAGACCGAAGTTCATGCGGTCGAGCAATGCTGCCGAGTTTACCCACACATCCGACTTGGTCGAGTAGCCTGTCGGCGGCTGACAGCCATACAACTGCTGCCCCATTTTGTTGAGCGTGGCCAGCAGCGGTTGCGGATCGGCCACATCGGCATTCGTGGCGCGAAGCGCTGAGACGACAAACTCGAATGGAGTCTTTACGCGTCCGCGGTACGCATCCGCCGCCCAGAACTCGCGCGAGTGAAACATCGTGCGCAGCACTTCGCGAATATCGCCGTCGGTCTTCAAGTAGGTTTTCGCCATCGCATTCACCAGCGACGGCGGCGGATTATCGGAAACAAACCGCTCTGCCAGCTCGGTGGAAATAAAGTGCGCTGTCGCCGGCTGCCGCGCCAGCAGATCGAGCACCTGCAAGCCTTCGCTTTCGCCGCCTTCTGCAATTCGATGTCCGAGCACAATCTTGTCGCCCGGCTCGTGCAGGCGTGGACGGTAGATGAAATCGCCGCCCCGCTGCGGCTGATCAATCGTCCAGCCGGTGAAAACACGCGCGACTTCGATGACGTCGTGCTGGGTATAGCCGCCGTTCACGCCCAGAGTATGCAGCTCCATCAACTCGCGTGCGTAGTTTTCGTTCAGTCCACTGGGACGCTTCTGCTGAGTGTTCTGCGGATTCGGCTGCTGTTGGCCTGGCGGAGGATACATTCCGACCGGACGGCGCGCCCAATAAGGACGCGGGTTTCCCGCGCGCGCCGGGCGTCCGAGAGCGGCGTCGGAGTCTGGTCCTTCGCTCTGCCAGTTGTCCAGGTAGAACAACATGGCAGGACTCTGTGCAGTAGCGATGAGCAGATCCTTGAACTTGCCGAGCACGTGCGGACGAATGACGTCGCGCTCATAGGCAGTGACCAGATAGCGGTCCGCACCCTTGCCGATGAAAACATTAAAGTGATTGAACCAGAAATCGGTGAGCACTTCTTCCAGTTGACGATCACTGTAAACCGCGCGCAGCAGCTTCGCCCATTGCACTTCGCTGTCAATGACCGCTTCCGGATGATTGAGCGCGATTACGGTTTCGCGCTGTTCCGGCGTGAGTCCAGCCAGCAGGGCCTGCCGCTTGGGATATGGAATGCCTTGCAGGAGATCGTGTTGCTCGGCAACAGCCAGCGTCAGAATGCGATTCATGCGGACGGCGGGAGCGAGTGCAATGAGATCGTTCACGTCGCTGTGGGCTTCGCTTCGAGCAAGCTGCCGCTGCGTGAGATCGACAGGCTTCGCATTGGTCGCGGCAGCATTCGGCGAAGTAGTCGCAGTCTGCTTTTGCTCTTGCTTCTGTTCTACGCGATCGATCGCCGAGACGTAAATTGCGCGGCGATACGGATCGCGCGGCATCGCGAGCTTGCCGTCCATAACTTCTTTAGCTATGGGATTCGGCGGAAAGGCCAGGACCATCTCACGCGTGCTCATCTGCAATGTCCGATAGGCAGAGAGGCGAGATTGCAGGGCGCTGTCGTCGATTCTTTCCGGATGCAGTTGCAGGTCGATCCACTTGTCGACGCCCATTGCGGTTACGGCTTGAACGTCTTCGGGACGCGGTCCGAAACTAAGACGGTCGATTGCATGGAGGGCACGCTTCTGGTCACCGAGCGCGTATGCTGATTTCTTTTTGGCGTAGATGCCGGCCGGCAAGACCAGGAGGAGCAGTGCCGCAACACCGACTTGCAGGCATTTCATGAATCTCCCCCTCGCGCTTGCTTGCCTCGTCTTAGTCGTCTGTTGACCAGGCGGGAGCGCTTCGTAGCTATAAACCGAAACAGCAGCGAAAAGTTGCCATCAGCACAATTACTGTGAAAGATGGTGCAACGCCCGCTTGCTTGCGGGTCAGGATTACGAAGCTCCTTCTACCGCTGCTCGCGATTGTTGGCGGAGCACGTTCTTGCGAATCTTGCCAGTCGATGTTTTGGGCAATGCACCAAAGTGTATCGCCTTCGGGCATTTGAAGTGTGCCAGGCGCTCGCGGCAGAACGTGATCAACTCCTGCTCGCTGGCTACGGCGTCTTCTTTAAGCAGCACGTAGGCATGCGGAACTTCGCCCCACTTCTCGTCATGGCGTGCGACGACCGCTGCCTCCAGCACAGCCGGATGCTCGTATAACACACGCTCTACTTCCAGCGAGGAGATGTTTTCACCGCCGGAGATGATGATGTCCTTGGCGCGGTCGCGTATCGCAATGTAACCATCGGGATGCATCACCGCCAGATCTCCGGAATGAAACCAGCCGCCGCGGAATGCGTTCGCGGTGGCCTCGGGGTCGCGGTAGTAGCCGAGCATCACGTTGTTGCCGCGCATCACCACTTCTCCCACATGGAGCGCGTCAGACGGGACGTCCCGCATGTCCTCGTCGACCACTCGCATGTCGGTCCCAAAAACCACATAACACACGCCCTGCCGCGCTTTAAGCAGGGCACGTTTCTCCAGCGGCAGATCGTCCCAATCCGTGTGCCAGGCACACACCGAATGTGGCCCGTAGGTTTCAGTCAGTCCATAGACGTGCGTCAAATGGATACCCACTTCTTCAGCCGCCCTGATCACGGCCGGCGGAGGAGGCGCGGCAGCGATCACCATCTTGATTTCGGGATTGAAGCGAATCGCGTGGTGCGAGCAGTACTCACTCAGCGTGCGAACAACCACAGGCGCACCGCAGAGATGAGTGACGCCCTCATCCTGGATCAGCTTGACCGCACGCTCGGCATTCACTTCGGGCAAACATATGTGGCGCGCTCCCACCGCGGTGACAGCCCAAGGGAAGCACCAGCCGTTGCAGTGAAACATGGGCAAGGTCCATAGGTAAACCGAGCAGTATGACAGTCCGTGTTCCACCACCTCTCCGATGGCGTTGAGATACGCCCCGCGATGTGTGTACATCACGCCCTTCGGTACGCCGGTAGTGCCGCTCGTGTAGTTGATGGAAATCACGTCGTTTTCGTCGGGCGAACGCGGCACAACAGCCTTGCCGGTTTCGCTAAGAAAAGCCTCGTAGTCGGAAATAATCCGCTCCACTTGCGGAATCTCTTGCTGACGATCGAGCAGCGGCGCGACCAGGTCGGCATCGCCGAGCAGGATTCTTGCGCCGCTGTGGCTCAGGATCGTAATCAGTTCGCCCGCTTGCAGACGAATGTTGAGCGGAACCAGCACCGCGCCGATGAGCGGGACTGCGAAGTGCGCTTCCAGCGGCAGCACTCCATTGCGCGCCAGCACGGCAACGCGGTCGGTTGGCGCAATGCCGGCCTGCTGCAAAGCGGCGCCGAGAGCGTGCACGCGATGCTGCATCTCAGAATAGGTGAAGCGACGATCGCCGTCGACCACAGCTGTACAGTCGCAATAAGCGATGGCGTTGCGGGAGAGAAACTCCAATGGAGTAAGCGCGGAGAGCATAGTTACCGCCTGCTTGGTGAGGTGTGGCGGCGATTATATCCTAGGAGCTTGGAAAGGTCGTGATTTCTCGCGCTGTCGGCTCTCTGGCTTTGCAGTTTGCGCGAGACCGGAACCAGGGTTTGGAGTTCAAGACGCTCTGAACGCGCAAGGGCTTCTATCCGTAGACCTCGCGCCTGTGTGCGATCCGCGTCACGCTGACGACTTTCGCAGAGTCGTCGATAATGTACACCACGCGCCAGTCGCCCACACGGAGCCGCCACTGATCCTTGTAGCCTTTCAGCTTCTTACATCCTGCAGGCCGGGGGTTGCTGGCCAGCGTTAGAATCTTACGATCGATGCGGGCGAACAGTGTGTCGTCCAGCGCATTGAATTCTTTTTGCGCCGCCGATTTGATCTCAAGAGAGTACTTAACCACGTGGGCGTGAGCGTTTCAGCCGATTGGCGCGATATTGTTGGTAGGGAATGCCCTTTTCCTTCCGGCGCGATTCAGATACCAGACCGTCCCAGAAGTCCTCCCAAATCGGTCCGTGTTTTTTCAGATCGATGAGAACACCCACCTTGCGGCCCTTTTCATCGGTCACATACTGGATTCCGGTCATCGTTTCTCTGCCCTTCAGGTGAATGGTCACAGATGCAGTGTACTTGTTGGTCTCATGCCCTCGCAACCATGCGGACTATCCGCACCAAGCGAGCAACTGCGCGAGAGTTCACCTTGAGTGCGGTTCGTTTTCCACCGCGCGGACAAACTCGGCCATGGCATTCAGGGTCGCCTCGGGCTGATCGCGATGAGGTGAGTGCTTGCAGTCCGGCAACATCAGGATCTCGGTCCCGCTTACCCAAGCCTGAATCGCCAATACCTGCGCGGCTGTGCCGTACTCATCTTCTTCTCCCTGAATGCAGAGTATAGGACAGCGGATGGCAGGCAAGTAGGTTTCGATGTTCCACGAGCGAAAGCGTGGATCGAGCCAGATGTCGTTCCATCCCCAAAATGTTTCGTCCACGTGATGGTGATAACGTGCCATCCTCTGCCTGAGGTCGGTGTTTTGATAAGCAACTTTGGCTTTGGCGATGCTGGCGACGCTGAGATCCTCCACAAACACATGCGGCGCTTCCAGGATCAAAGCCCGCGGAATTTCCGGATACTTACCCGCGAAGATGAGCGCGATGGAGCCGCCATCGCTGTGGCCCAGCAGAATGGGATGTGGGATGCTGAGTTTATGAAGCAGTTCCGGCAACACCACTTCGCCTTCATGATGCATATACTCGACCGCGCGCTTTCCGGCTAGCCTGTCGGAGCTGCCGTGCCCGTAACGCGAATAGACAAGGACACCGCAGCCGGTGCGGGCCGCGAGACGCTGGGGGAAATCCTTCCACATCTCAACCGATCCGAGGCCTTCATGCAGCATGACGATGGTCGGCCGTTCCGGCCGCATTGGGTTGATCCGCGAGGTCGCTAGCCGTTTGCCATCAACCACAACCTCGTCGCTCTGGAGTCGCGCTTGCAAAGTTTTTATGAAGGAACGAAGCGGTAAGGAAGGTAAGTCGGTTCCCAGACATTGGCGCGGAGGCGGGTTTCCAAGGTTTGCTCGTCGAGCGGGTTCGCGACGCCGTCATTGATCGCTTGCAGCGCGACCGCCTTAGCCACGGCGAATGATACCGAACGAAGATCCGAAACCGGCGGCAACAATCGTCCCGACTCAGTGTGCCGCGCAGGAGAAAGGTCCGCGAGGCATTTGGCAGCCGCCATGAACATTGCGTCTGTGACCCGCCGTGCCTCTACAGATCGGATACTCAAACCGATTCCCGGGAAGACGTAGGAGTTGTTCGTCTGATCGATTGCTATATGGCGGCCATTCCAGTTCACTGGAGGGAACGGGCTGCCGGTACCAATCAGTGCGCGTCCTCCGGTCCACTTCAGCAAGTCCTCCGGCGCAGCCTCGGAACGGGAAGTTGGATTTGACAGCGGGAAAATTATCGGTCTTTCAACCGCGGCAGCCATCGCGCGGATTACCTCCGCACTGAAAGCGCCAGCCTGCCCCGAGACTCCAATCAGCGTGGTTGGCTTCGCATTCCTTACCACATCGAGCAAAGCGATACGATCCTTCTTATCCAATCGCCAATTGGCAATCGCGGAACGAGTTTGCGCAAACGGCTGCTGTTCAGGACGCATTCCAGCCATGCCCTCCACCAGCAAGCCATCTTTATCGACCGCATAGAAGCGACGCCGCGCCTCTGCTTCGCTCAGTCCGGCGTTCTTCATCGCGGTCAGCAGAAGCGTGGCGATGCCGAGGCCGGCCGAACCCGCTCCGAAGAGGACGATACGCTGCTCGGTCAAAGGCGTGCCCGTAACCTTGATGGCGGCGAGCAGAGTTCCGGCGGCCACGGCAGCTGTTCCCTGAATATCGTCATTGAAGGTGCATAGCCGATCGCGATAGCGCGCGAGCAATCGTCCTGCATTGCTGCCGGCAAAATCCTCCCATTGCAACAGCACGTGCGGCCAACGCGCGCTCACCGCGCTGACGAAGGCTTCGACGAAATCATCGTAGTCGGCGCCGCGCACCCGCTGGTGACGCCAACCCAGATAAATCGGATCTTCGAGACGCTCCGCATTGTCAGTCCCAACATCGAGCAGCACCGGCAGACATTCCTGGGGATGAATGCCGGCGCACGCGGTATAGAGCGCAAGCTTGCCGATCGGGATTCCCATTCCTCCCGCACCCTGGTCACCGAGTCCAAGAATGCGCTCACCATCGCTGACCACGATCGCACGAATTGCGTCATAGCGATGATGCGCCAGGATCTCGCGAATTCTATGCCGGTTGGGATAGCTGAGAAATAGTCCCCGCGGCTTACGCCAGATCTCGCTGAACCGCTGGCATCCCTCGCCGACCGTCGGGGTGTATACCAATGGCATCATCTCTTCAATATTGCGCTCCAGCACGGCGTAGAACAGTGTTTCGTTCGTGTCCTGAAGGTCACGTAAGTAGGCATAACGCTCGAAGTTGGTTTCAAAGTCACGCAGCGCCTTAAGGCGCCGCGCCGCCTGATCTTCAAGATTGCCAATATGCGGGGGCAGCAATCCGTGCAAGGCGAAGGCGGTGCGTTCACTTTCGGTGAATGCAGTTCCCTTGTTCAGCATGGGAAAGTTGATCAGGTCGAAGCCGGAGAGTCCGGTTTCCAGAACTCCGTCGGGTGTGATGCGATATCTCATCTTGTCCACGCCACCCTTACTTCAGGATAACTGCAAACGGCAGGCCGACCGCAAGCAGCACAATCAGGCAGACCGCTCCCATGATGGCACCCTGGCTTGCAAAAGTCTGTGATGGGGTGTGGCCGCTGCTATACGAGAATAACCGCTTGCCACGTGACGAGAGGCCAGGTCTCGGCAGCGCTGGCAGCAAACACCCGAGAGTGCCGCGAATCATATTCTTCGGAGGGCTTTTCTCAGCTTGGAAAGTGGAATAGATTTGGCTTGCAGCAATATCCACGGGAGGTGCTTATGCCCGTTTACGATTACGTCTGCAAGGACTGCGAGAAATCATTTGAGCTGGTTCTTACCCTCACTGAACACGACAAAGAGAATGTCAGCTGTCCGAAGTGCGGCAGCCAAAACGTTGAACAGGATGCCGTCGCGTTTTATGCCGTGACATCGAAGAAAAGTTAGAACCGAAACGACGGCCCAATTAGATTTGCCGTAAATAAGGGAATACCGCTGTCTTTTTTGTGGAGTGCCACCACAGAATCAGGCTTTTAGTGCCTCCCGTTCAGCATCCCCACTCCCCCGACCATATTCTCCGGTTCGGCGCCGTGTCGCACATCTTTGATCTTCCGAGCAGCTCGGTGGTTGGCACAATCCCTGCGCGACAGAGCAGATCAGCAACCTTGACGCTCTGACGATCAGAAGATCCGGCCAACCTGGAAAAAGAACTTCGCGTGCCCATAATCGCCAACAGCGCCTCCTACCTCCACGGGTCCGAACAAGGTATTCACAATAAGCGCCCCAGCCACGTCTCCTGGGACATCTGGCGGCTTAGGCACCCTGGGGTTGGGAAGCTCATAGGTCTTGCCAGCCTCAAACATGCCAAGGAAATCGATGGTGCTGCCCAGCAGTGGAGGCAACTTTCTTAGCTCCCTGATATATCCAAGCTGGCCCAGAAAATATTGGTCGGTCAGCAACTCATTCGTCCCGTAAGCCACAAAGCGCGTCACACCGCCCAGTTGGAACGCGGGGATTCCGGTCTTAAAGCCGTAGCTACTTCCACCATAGGCATTAAAGAAGACGGAAGAGGGATCGCTTATGCGGAAGAAGTTCTGAATCTTCGCCTCTGACAACGGAAAGCCATGAGGAGCTGCGGGGTTAGTGTTGAAGTACTTAGTATAGAGTGTTATGGCTTCGCCGCTGCGCGGGATCACCGGGTTGTCGGTTGTAATAAGGGAGTACTGCAGCCTTACATCGCCGGTCGTTCCGGAGACGGTGGGCAATTCCGTGGAGCTTCCGATCTCTGGCGAGAGGTGCTGATAGCCCCCTTCGTAGCCGAGGCGCAGTTCGCCCGTGCTCCCGAATGCGTAGCCCAAGTCCAGACCGCCAAGCGCCAAGCGATTGCGGTAGAGAGCGTAGAACGTGTTTCCGCTATAGAGCGGGTATTGAGAACTGTTGAATCCCGCACGTGGCGCCACGAACCAATCGCTGGTAGCGGTGAATGGCCGGTAATACTCGCTGGTCAGTCCATATTGCGAACCGACGATAACATCGTTGCGCAATTCACGGCGATAGCCGCCAAAGTTGTAAAAGGTGATGCGGGCTCCCAGGCTGAAGAACACATTGTTGTAATCGGAGCCATCGATCGAGATGAGAGGCCGTACAATCGGCGGTGAGTACGGCTTTTGTTGAGCCTCGACCTGCAAGCCTTGTTTGTCGTCCTGGTTCACCATGGAATAGTTCAGGCTGGAAAATGGGCCGGTACCATTGAGCTCCAGAATCTGCTGATCCAACTTGGCATAATCAATCGGTTTTCCTGCAAAGTCGGACATCTCTTCAGCAACTGGGTGGGCGATGTCCGGAGGTACGCCGGTGACTGCAACAAACTGCGGTATGGTTGCTCGCCGTTCCCGCGCATCACGCTCTTCGAGGTACTGCTTCCAGGTAGCTTCATCCACAGAAAGGCTGGAGAGCTTGTCGGCATTAGCAGCGGCTGCGTTGTATCCAGCCTTGATGATTGCGTCGGCCTTGTTGTAATCCATTGAGGTGTAGTCTTGCAGCGGCACAGTCACGATCAGATCGGCATCTCTCATCGCCTCACGTTCATTGGCGGCGATCACAGTTGAGATCGACTGGCCCAGCACGGCAAAGGTGGAGAGCGTCGCATCGGGTTTAATTGGCGCCACTTCCAGATGTATACCGAGAACAATGTCAGCTCCCATTTCTTTGGCGACGCTGACCGGGATGTTGTTAAGCAATCCCCCGTCGACATAGATGTGGCCGTCGGAGTGGACCGGGCTGAAAATGCCCGGCAACGACATAGTGGAACGCAATGCCAGCTCAAGCGGACCGTTACGGAAAACATGTTCGCTGCTGGTCACCAGATCGGTAGCGACGCAGGCAAATGGGATGGGCAGATCGTTGAAACTTTTGATCTCGGAATAAGGCAGGGCAATGCGGTCGAGGATCAGATCAACCTGCTGGCCGGAGTTAAACCCCGAGGGAAACTGCAGTCCCTTGTGCAATCCGAACTCTACGGTTGCGGGATAATCACGAGCATCCTGCTTGCGGCGGTACGAGAGGTCGTCGAAGGGTGTCTGTCCGCTTATCACCTCATCCCAATTAATGCTCTTGACTACATCCCGGACTTGGGCAGCATTTCGGCCAGTGGCGTAAACACCGCCCACCAACCCTCCCATGCTTGTGCCAGCAATGTAGCTCACCGGAATGCGGTGCTCTTCCAGATACTGGATGACGCCAATGTGCGCAAGTCCAAGCGCACCGCCGCCCTCCAGCACCAGACCTAGCTTGGGGCGCGCTCCCGGCGATGGGACCGTTTGCGTCACACCTAAGGTTGAGGTGACAAGAATCATCAAGAAGATTAGCGAATTCTTGATCTGAGACGACATGGCTCGATCTCCCGTCCTACAGTGTTTGACTCGATCGCATCATCTGCTGACAGACAGTGGAAAGGGACGCTTCCGCGTCCCGCTCGTCTGAGTTAAATTGCGCTTCACTCCAGCCGCTGCTGCTTCACCAGCGGAATCATGGAAGCCAGTTGCAGATCAATCAGTAACGCAGCATCAAGTTAATCTATGTGCTGAAACACCGTTCGACCTTGTCTTGCAAGGCTGCCTTGTCTATGCCCTGTCCAAACAGAGAAGGTCGTCGCGGGCATGTGAGTCGGCGCGGAGAAATATTGCAACCCGCTGATGTAAGGGGCCTTCTTTTTGCTGCTTTTGCTGATGTTTTCAATTGTGGTCTTGCCGCTGGAAGGCGTCACCTAGGAAAACTCCTAGTGAGTTCGAGGAATAGTTCCTAGGGTCGATGGCGTAAGATTTATTCGACCGAGGAGGGCGCCTTCAACGAAAAAAGCCAACCGGTGTTCCGATTGGCCTCTGGAACGCGGTATCTCCCCAGCAAAAAGAGCAAATGGCAGATAACTTCTGGTGACGCGCTCAACACGGAATCGCAGCCTTGCCGCTGCTGGATGAACACCCGCCGCAGTCTTCTTTGTTCTGTTACTACGCAACATTCCATCGTTGGCGCGCGACAAAACCGAGATCCTGCTTATGAACGACGGTGCAGCGTCGACGCAATCGACTTCTCATCCATGTGGATTTGAGTCGCGGACTGCTGTCCAGTCGGGCGCATTATTAGGCAATCTTCCCAGAGTGTCTGCGTCTACTTCGGAGGCGGGCCCTGGATGACTTCGACGAAATCCGACGGCCGCACCCATTTGGCGAATGCCGCGCGGACCTGCTCTGCCGTCAGCGCCTGATACTTCTCGGCCGCGCGTACCGGTTCATCCAATGGCAACCCCATCAGCGCGCGGGCAAGCAATCCCTCGGCAATACTGGATTCGCTGGCCTGAGCCAATGGAATGTCACGCAGAAGCATTGCCACGGCTTGCTGCATTTCGCTTTGGCTGGGCGCGGTGGTCTGCAGGTCGCTCAGGTCCTGGATCAGCAATGCCCGCGCTTTGGGAACATTCACCGCGTCGGCGCCATACGACACAGTGAGACGAGTGCGAGTGCGGTTGGCATCCAGTGACTCGGAAACCGTGTAAACGTATCCGGTCTTCTCCCGCAGATCGCGATAGAGCCGTGTGGCATAGAATCCGCCGCCCAGAATGTGATTCGCCAGCTGCAGCGGATAATATTGCGGATCGAAGCGATTCATGGGCAGCTCTTCGGCGAGCGTTACTTCGTCCTGCAGTCGAGTGGGATCAGGAACCTGGCTGGCGGAAGCCTTGTTCGGCGGTACCGGCGGCAAATCGACTTGTGGCGCCGGGCCTTCTGCCTTCCAATTGCCAAACCAGCGCAGCACTTCCGACTTTGCCTCTTGCGGAGAGATGTCGCCGATGATGACGATTTTCGTCAGATCGGGACGGAAGATTTTGTTGTGATAATTCCGCACATCCTGAAGCGTCAGTGCAGAAACTTTCTGCGGACTGGGTTCGCGCAAGGACGGATCGCCTTTAGGTAGCAGCCCCTCCAGCAATCTGCGGCTGGCGTGATAGTCGGGACTTTGCAGAATTCCTTCGATCGATTCGGCCGTTTGCTGCTGCACGACCTTGAATGCTTCTTCGGGCAGCGCCGGCTGCAATTCGTTCTCCGCCAGAAGCTGCAGGCCGCGATCGAAGTAAGGCTTCAGAACCTCCAACGAAAAACTTACGCCCGGGCTTTCATTCGCTGCGATGTCGTCCAGC
Organism: uncultured Acidobacteriaceae bacterium; assembly: GCA_963818905.1. GTDB lineage: Bacteria > Acidobacteriota > Terriglobia > Terriglobales > Acidobacteriaceae > Bog-257. The sequence continues at coordinate 12,420 of CAWFUE010000074.1, read as the reverse complement.
GCCTTTTGAAATGCAAGCCGGTCAAGTGTGGTAGTTCCGTAGGAGAAAAGGCCACCGAGCACGGTGGAAATGCCTTCCTGTCCCGGCGGGGTTTGCAGATCATCCTCGTGCCGCACTTCGCCCATCACAGTTACAGTGGGCGTAAGCGGTTCGCTCTCGACGATCAGGTGAATGCCATTGGGCAAGGTCATCTCCACTGGATGGAGATCCCACTTGGGAATCGGAATCGGCTGGAGCAATGAGTCGGCCCACTTCGGCAGCGGTACCGGCTTGGTTGGCGTAGGCGTCACTTTTTCTTTGCCGCCGAATCCTTTGCTGGCGACGGCTTCTCCGGAGGGTTGTGGTACCAGCGTTCCGATGACCGCACTCTGATTCAGCAGGTATTGCTTCGCAACCCGATTTACATCCTGCAGGGTCACGCGCTGGATAGCCTCGACGTCTTCCTGGGGAGATTTGCGATGTTCGGCAGCGAGCGCTTGCGACCACAGCGAAGCCAGGCCGGGAATGGAATTTCGCTCGAACTCAAAGGCAGCGACTTCGCTGCGCTTTGCCGCGTCGACCAGATCGGCAGGAACCCCGTCCTTCGCATACTTCTCGATAATCGACTGCAAGGATTGCTGGATTGTCGAGGCGTTTGCGGTCGTGGGCACAACCGCATAAGCGAGCGCAGCGCTACCCGCCGGGTAGGTTTCGCCGACTTCGAATCCGGCATCGAGAGCCTTGCCCGCAGGAACGAGCCCGTAGATGTCGGCGCGCTGGCTGGAGAGAACGTCGGCCAGCACGCGAAAGGCAGCGTAGTCGGGGCTGTCTGTTCCCGGCATACGATACGCAATCACCGTGATGATGTAGGGATAATCGCTGGGCAGCGTAAACTTCTCTGCCTTTACCGGCTGCAGGCGGACCTCGGTTCGCTCCGGAAGCTTCTTCTTGGGGATGTCGCCATAGAGTTGCTGGATCTGTTGCAGGGTCTTTTGCGGATCGACTTGTCCGGTGATAACCAGAATTGCATTGTTGGGCGCGTACCACTTTTCCTGGAAGTCCTTCAGCATGGCGCCGGTGGTCGCATCGAAAGAAGGACGTGTTCCCAGAGGATCGTGCTCATAGGGCGTACCGGCGAACATGTCCTCATTCATCCGGACGATGAACTTGTAGACCGGGCTGGACAGATCGCGCGAGACCTCCTGCTCGATCGCTCCGCGCTCCTGCGCCCATTGCTGCTGATTGTCGTCGATGTTGCGCATGCAGTTGGCATCGGCGTGCAGAGCGATGTCGAGATCCTGCGCCGGAACGGTCTCGAAATACTGCGTGATGTTCTGTTGGGTGTCGGCATCGTTGTCGCCTCCCATCTGTGCGAAAATCGCAGCGATCTGGTCGGCAGACAAATCGGAGCAACCGCGGAATGCCATGTGCTCCTGCGCATGCGCCATGCCGGGAAAACCGGCCGGCGTTTCGTCGCCGCCAACGAGGTAGTTCTCCTGCACGGTAACCACCGGCGCCAGATTGTTGGGAATAATCACCACCTGCAATCCGTTAGGCAGCGTATGGCGAGTGACATTGCTGTCGGAATTTTTCGGAAGGGAAATCTCCTGAGCCGCAGACATTGCGGCGAATAACAGAAGCAGCGGCGCAACGACATTCAACTTGCGTGTCATGCTCGATATGATCGGATGAACGGAGTTTCCGATGCATGAAGCATCGTTTATTGTTGCTGATTTCGCAAGATTTTGGGTGGCGGTTGGGTGGGGAAATGGATTGAGGGGTGACTTGAAGTGGTAGAACTCTGTCGGGACCGCAGGGATGGATGGCAATTGTGGCATGATCGTTCGCAACACCGGTGAGGAACCAAAGAGCCACGCGACAAACTGTTACCATAAAAAACTGCGCATGATTCGAGTCCAGGAACTGACGAAAGCATTTGGCGATTTCACCGCGGTGCGCAATATTTCTTTCGAGGTAAAGAAGGGTGAAATCTTCGCGTTTCTAGGGCCAAACGGAGCCGGCAAGACGACGACGATCAAGATGCTCACTACGTTGCTGCGGCCCACAAGCGGCAGAATTGAGCTGAACGGTATCGATCCGACGGTGAACAAGGCAGCGGCACGCAGGCTCTTCGGCATTGTCTTCCAGGACCCTAGCCTCGATGACGAACTTACCGCACAGGAGAACCTGGAGATCCATGGAGCGCTCTATCATGTGCCCCGCAGCGTTATTGCCGAGCGCGGCAAAAAGCTGTTGCAATTATTTGAGCTGTGGGACCGGCGCGATGACCCGGTGAAGCAGTTTTCCGGAGGAATGCGTCGGCGGCTGGAGATCGCCCGTTCCCTTTTGCATACCCCGCAAATCATCTTTCTCGATGAGCCGTCGCTGGGGCTTGATCCGCAGACACGCAATCAGCTCTGGTCTCACGTGAAAAAACTCAACCAGGAGGATGGCGTCACGGTATTTCTCACCACCCACTATATGGAAGAAGCCGAGCGCGTAGCGGAGCGAGTCGCCATCATCGACCATGGCAGCATCGTCGCCCAAGCTTCGCCTGAAGATCTCAAGCGGCAGACCAACGCGTCCAGCTTGGAAGAGGCTTTCCTTGCGCTTACCGGGACGACCATTCGCGAGGAAGCAGCCGATCCCAAGCAGCAGATGCGCAACATGGCTCGCCTGTTCAGGGGCGTCCGGCGATGATCGTGATCTATGTCCTATGGCTGCGGCAACTCAAGCGCTATATCCGTTCGCGAGCGCGGGTGGTCGGCTCACTCGGTCAACCGCTGCTGTTCCTTCTCGCTCTCGGCTTTGGCCTAGGACCGATCTTCCGAAAGGCCGGGGAAGGTAGTTATTTGCAGTTTCTGGCGCCTGGAGTCGTGGGAATGGCAGTGCTGTTCACAGCCATCTTTTCCGGTGTGGAGCTTATCTGGGATCGCCAGTTTGGTTTTCTGAAGGAAACCTTGGTAGCTCCGGTGCCGCGAATCCAGATCATGATTGGGCGTACCTTGGGCGGCGCCACCGTCGCTACTCTGCAAGGTCTGATCGTTGTCATCATTGCCGTTCTTGCCGGATTTCGCGTAAGGCACTACTCCCATCTGCCACTCGCCTTGTTGTTCATGGTGCTGATTGGGCTGATGTTCACTGCATTGGGTACCGCCATTGCCTCCGTGCTCGCCGATTTTCAGGGCTTTCAGCTGATTATGAATTTTCTGGTGATGCCTATCTTCTTTCTCTCCGGCGCGTTGTTTCCGCTGGTCGGCTTACCCAGGCTGCTGGACACAATCGCAAGGATTGATCCACTCTCATATGGCGTCGATGGGCTTCGAGGAGCGCTTGTTGGAGCTTCACACTTCGGCTTGTTCCTGGATATTACCGTTTTGTGTGGTCTCTGTATCGTGCTTCTGGCACTGGGCGGATGGCTGTTTTCACGGATTGAGGTGTAGGGCCGTTGTAGTGCGCACAAATTACGTCAGGGAAGTGTCCCCGATCTGACCGGACAACGGTTTAGCAAATTCAACTCGCCCCGCTTGGATTCATGTCGAAACGAGATTTTGTTTTTCCTACACGTTGAATCGCGGCCTTCCGGAACGCCACGTCTCTACCGCGCCGATGCCGCTTCGGCAAGTACAGCTTTCTCAGGCCATGGCGGTAGAAGTTTGACTAATGCCCAAAGAAACATGAATGGAAGAATCGTCAGTACGATTGCCGTAAGTAAGCCTTCCCTTGTGGCGAAGCCCATCTTGTAGGTCGTATATCCGAGAAAGCTCTTCGAGAAGAGCTGGCCGCCGATGACCACGTTCCAACGCATGGCGAAGATTCCGATCAGCGTCAGGCAGCCAGATATGACGTAAATACGTTTGCGAGCGAGATCGGTCAGCTTCGCGACCTGTGTTATCCCCAGCAGAACAATCGGGGTTACCGTGCCTAGCAGGATCTGCACGACGATATGAGAAAAATAGAGCTTCGTGTGGACCATGAAATCCAGGCTGCGGAATGATTCATCGGCTTCATAGATGCGGTGAATCAAGTCCAGCATCTCCAGGCTGAAATCGATAATGAAGGTGTAGAACAGATACTTTGCCACGGTATCGACGCAGCGCATGTCAATTGGCTGCCGCCGCATCCAGTTCAGCAGCATGTACAGCAGCATGACGACCGCTATGCCCGAGACCATCGCGGAGAACAGGAACACCACCGGCATCAGCGGCGATGACCACCACGGGTTGGCTTTCACCGAGCCGAAGATGAAACCCACATACCCATGCAGCAGGAAAGCCGAAGGAATGCCGATCAGGGTGATCAGCCATCCGGCGCGTTCGTCGATGTGCAAGGCGTGCGGGCTGATATTGGTCGAGCCCAGCGTCAGCATGCGATAAATCAAGCGCCGCCAGCCGGTAGTGGTCTGCGAGAGCACGACGATGTCTTGCCGGTAATCCAGCCAGATTTCCAGCACCAGCACCGCCAGCAGGTACCAGAGATAGACGAAGCCGAACATCGCCATGGCGGACGAGACATGCGGCGTCAGATACATTTCGAAAGAGCGCTCGGGATGCCCCAAATGCAATTGCAGCGGCATGGGCGCGACCAGCAGGAACGCCAGCGCCGTCAGCAGCGCCAAACGGTACGTAGGCTTCACCGCCTGCACCTGAAAAACCCGCTCCAGCGAGGCCAGGATGAAAGCTCCGGCCACCAACCCGGTGATAAATGGATAAAGCACGATCAGCACGCTCCACTGCAGTTCCACTTCGTTCGGGTACATGAATCCTTCCACTGGAATCTGCACAAGAGTCTCCTTATCGCACCGAACCATCGAGGCCGTTATAAAAGCACTTCGAATGCGTTGCCATTTGCGGTTTCAAAACCTGCACGCTATGGGTGCGCAGGAATTCATGGATCGGATCCTTCGGGTCCTTCAGATTGGCAAGCTGTCGCGTACCGGTAGGACAGACCTCACAACATGCCGTGGTCAGGCCCTTGGTGATCCGGTGATAGCAGAGCGTGCACTTGTTTGCCGTATTGGTCTGCGGATTGATAAATCGGCAGCCGTAGGGACAAGCCTGCACGCAGTAGCGGCAGCCGAGGCAGTATTTCTGATCGACCAGCACTACTCCATCAGGAGAAATAAAGGTCGCACCCACGGGACAGACCTGGGTGCAGGGCGAATCTGCACAGTGATTGCAGAGCTTGGGAACAAAGAAGTTCTTGCCGCCAGCTTCCTTGGCCGGAGGAAATCCGTTCTTGCCGCCATCAGGCGAATCGACTTTGGGGTATTCCAACTCCCAATCCGCGATGTGGTAGCGCTCGACCCAGGTGCGGTAGTAGCCGTCGGGAACCTGGTTCTCCAGCTGGCAGGCGCGCACGCAACTGCCGCAACCGATGCACTTGGTGATGTCGATGAGCATCGCCCACCAGTGTTTCGCCGTTTCGTAGTTCGGTGATGCGTCCGGCGTACCGGCCACAATGGAATCCCAGGCAATAGCGGCGGCTGGCAGCAGAATGAGGAGTTGGCGGCGGGTCATGGTCATTGCGCAACTCCAACATTCATCGCCGGACTGTGCGGCTGGTGACAGGTGTCGCAGGCTGCCCCGCCGGAGTGTTTAGCCGCATCTACCTGGGGAAAGTCCTTCGGCTTGGCGAGGTTTTCCTGATGGCAACGAGCGCAAAGGATTCTAGTATCCAACTTCGCCGGCGTCACCGCCGCCGGGTCGTCGGCATGCGCTGCCAGCGGACCGTGACAGGACTCGCACGCTACGCCCTTGTGTACGCCCTTGCTCTTCACATCCAGTACATCGGTGTGACAGCCCTCGCAAACCTGATGCCCGGCATAGTGAACCGGCAGGGCCGCGATCTCAGTTATGGCGTCAGCGCGGTAATGACCGTAGCGCCCAAAGCTGCGCGGTACCAGCAAACTGCGCAGTACCAGGAACGCGACGAACCCAACCAGAAAAACGGCCGCCACGCGAAAAAGATGTCCCGTATCTTGGAAGATCTTCATGCCTGTGTTCCACCAGAACCGACTTGGGCGGCCGCTCGCCGGCTTCGCTGCCATTCGGCTTTCGAGTGATTCACAAAATGTTCCATTTTGGGATTGATATAAGAGGGAGGTCTCACGCAGCCGTGTTCTAGGTCACGCCTCCACGTGACATCCATCACTTACGCAGAGGTTCATGGGCAACGGGCACCTCACGAATCGCCTCGCCAGCGCGTGAAAGTGCCTTGCAGTATGTTGGGCTACTTCGAATACGCCCGTCGAAACTGCCAGACAAATCCAGCCCCAAATATCACGGCGGTGATAGTCCAAATCAGTGGCTGGTTCACAAATGAAGTTGGGTCCCATCCAGTGGTTTCATCCGCGCCCCGACTGTAAACAAAGTAGAAATAGATGCCCATTACGATTGGCGACAGCGTAGCTGCGATAAGTACGGCTACAATTCCAGCGAGAAGGCTCTTTAGGTAGACCATATTTCCCTCGCTATTCTCTCCTGAAAACGTTGTGAGATTTTTCCGAGATGGCTCCTGTACACAACTGCTATGTCGCCGCCAGAGATTCTCGGGGAGGGGTCCGCGTTCGACGCTCTGCCAGCGCGGACTGGATGAAGGTAATCTCACGGCCCAGTATCTCCATGGCTTCGCGGCACAGGTCTGGCCGCTCGAACATCAGATGGAGAAAGTCTTCTCCCGCGACGTGCACCACGTCAGCCTCGGTAATCGCGGTCGCGGTTAGAGTGTAAGGCCGCCTGACAAAGGTGGATGGCAACCCCAGCAACGAGCCGCTGCCAAACAGACGATCAAGCCTGGGTAGGCTCTTTACGCCCATGTGCACTGTGCCGCCGGCCACCAGGAAAACGCCGGCATTGTCGCCGTCCTCGTAGAACAGAACGTCGGCAGCGGAAAGATGCTTCTTTTTCCCTATCTCGGTAAGACCGGCTTTAAGCGGATCAGACGCTTTCAGGATCAGGCTTTGCTCACCCGCACTCATGATGCGAACTCTTATGCCAAATTCCGCCCGGCCGCGCAGTGACCCCGGTCACTACTGCCTGTGAGCAACATCGGGCAGCGCCACTAGCCGCAACGCCAACTAGTGTTCCACCTGCGTCCTACAAAGCGGTATCTTCGGCGACGTGGGCTGTGGTATTCACCCGGCCGACTCAACCGGGAGCTTATCGGCCGGGCTGTCAACGATTACCAACAGATCCGCGAGCTGCTTCAACAGATGCGTGGGAGTTGGTCACCAGTGAGCATATCGACGATCCTGGTGGTGCCCAGGGTTGAGCGCATGATGACCAGACCGGGATGGCTGTGGGTCACGGTGCCGATAATCTGCGCGTACTGCCCGAGAGGATGTGCGCGCATGGCGTGCAGCATCGGCTCGGCAACCCCCGGCTCCACGATTGCCACCAGCTTGCCTTCGTTTGCAACGTAGAGGGGATCGAGCCCCAGCATCTCGCAGGCGCCCTGCACCTCGGCGCGAATAGGAATAGTAGCCTCTTCCAGCTCAATGCCGACCTGCGAGCACGCGGCTATTTCGTTTAATGTGCTGGAAAGACCTCCGCGCGTAGGATCGCGCATGCAGCGGATTCTTCCCGGTACGGTGAGCATGGCAGCGACGAGCGTGTGCAATGCAGCGCTGTCACTCGTCAATGTGGTTTCGAACTCCAAGCCTTCGCGCTGCGCCATGATGGCGATACCGTGTTCTCCGATTGCGCCGCTCAGTAAGACCACGTCGCCAGCCTGCGCCTTGTCGGCTGAAAGCTCGATACCGTCCGGCACAATTCCTATTCCGGAGGTGTTGATGAACAGTCCGTCTGCGCTTCCTTTCTCCACAACCTTGGTATCGCCGGTCACGACTTGCACGTTCGCGGCGGCAGCGGCGTCGCGCAAGGAACTGACCACGCGGCGCAACGTGTCGATCGGCAAGCCTTCCTCGATGATGAATCCAGCACTGAGATAGAGCGGCCGTGCGCCGCCCATGGCGAGGTCGTTCACCGTCCCGTGCACGGCGAGCGAGCCGATATCGCCTCCGGGAAAGAACAGCGGCTTGACGACGAACGAGTCGGTAGTGAACGCCACGCGGCAACCGTTGACGTTGACAATAGCCTGGTCATCCAAACGCGCCAGCGCTGCATTGTGGAAAGCAGGCAGAAAGATTTGCGCAGTCAATTCCGCGGAGAGTTTTCCGCCGCTGCCGTGGGCGAGCAGGACATGGTCATGGTTGGTTAGCGGCAGCGGACATGCGAGCGGAAACGACGTTACATCGGACATGACTTATCCTCACTGGACAATCGCGTGGCGCCGGTATTGGTAGTACGCCGCGCAAGCGCCTTCGGCGGAAACCATGGGCGCGCCCAGCGGATTCTCCGCCGTGCAGCGCACGCCGAAGGCAGCGCAGTCGGGCGGCTTCTTTCGTCCTTGCAGCACTAGCGCGCTGATGCATTCCGCAGGCTCTTCCACTCCACCTTCCTCCATCCCGAACAACTGCTCTGCATCGAAGGCGGCAAATTCCGGCCGCAAACGATACCCGCTCTGCGCAATGCAGCCGATGCCACGCCACTTGCGGTCGCACACCTCGAAGACCGCTTGCATAATTTCCTGCGCTGGCACATTGCCGCTGCGGGAAACCGAACGCGCATACTGGTTTTGCAGCTCAGCGCGGCCGTCCTCCAGCTGCTCCACCAGCATGAGCACGGCTTCCAGCAGGTCCACCGGCTCGAAGCCGCCAATCACGATGGGAACATGGAATTCGCTGACCAACTCCTCGTATTCGCTGCAGCCCATCACCGTGCAGACGTGGCCTGGGGCGATGAACCCCTGTACTCGAACACCGGGCTGAGCTAGCAACAAGCGAATTGCTGGAGGAACGATGACATGCGAGACCAGGGCCGAAAAGTTTGTCAGTTCTAAGCGCTTCGCCTCCCAAACTGCCATCGCATTGGCGGGCGCGGTGGTTTCGAACCCAATAGCGAAGAACACAATTTGGCGCTGCGGATTCGCTTTTGCGATTCGCACCGCTTCCATCGGCGAATACACCACACGTATGTCTCCACCCCGGGCCTTCACCCGCAGCAGATCGGATTGCGATCCTGGGACGCGCAGCATGTCACCATACGAAACCAGGGTCACGTCCGGCCGCGAGGCCAGGGCGACGGCTTTGTCGATCATCTCTAACGGCGTGACACAGACCGGGCAACCCGGTCCGTGAACCAGCTCGATGCCGCGCGGCAGCAACTCGTCCAATCCGTAGCGCATGATGGTGTGCGTCTGCCCACCACAGATTTCCATCAACACCCAAGGATGCCGCGTGTGGCTCGCAATCTTCGCCACCAGTTTCTGGGCGATGTCGCGGTCGCGGTATTCGTCGATGTACTTCACAACGTCTCCACTGGAGGCAGCTCGGCCTCCAACAGGCCCATGCTTTGCAAAATCTGGTAGGTGCGCTCGGCCTCTTCTGCATCGACCACGCTGATAGCGAAACCGACGTGCACCATCACGAAGTCGCCTACGCGAACCTCAGGAACGAATGTGAATTGGACCTGGCGGACGATGCCACCGAACTGGACCCTGCCGATCCGGCTGCCAATGCTCTCTTCGATTTCGAGGACCTTGCCGGGAATTGCCAAGCACATACTTCACCCCACCAACACTAACTAGCGCGGTCGGCTGACAATCTCAAGTGATCCCTGTCGCGGAGTGTGGTGATGCAGATCACATGCGACCCACCTTACGGTCACTGAATACCTGGCCGTCGTCGCGATACAAAGCTCACATTGGCCTCTGTGATCGAACGCTCGTTCGAAGAGCAAGCGCTGGCGCTAGGCCAATCGCTTTGCACGTTAGAGATAAGGCGTGGGAGCGCACACACACCGCCCCGGGTCGAGAATCAGGTCGAGTCATGGCAACCGTCGCAATTGAGGAACCGATGAACCCGAATCGTTCGGTAACGATCGACGCGAAGAAGTTCCTTTGGGATGGCCGGCTCTTCGAAACTCAGGACGACGCATCAGTCGCGGCCGAGTCCTATAAGAACGATAACTTCGAGGTCCAGATGGTGCAGGTAGGCGGGACCTACCTTATTTACACCAGACGGGTCGTGAAGGAAGTAGTAGTGACCGCACCCTAAGTACGCTACCGAACACCCTGATTAGGGGGGTTGCAGAATGGCAGTAGGCGCACTCCCGGTTCAAAGCGATCCCACTCTGCTGGCTGACATCCGGCGGTATGGCACGTTTGACAGTGCTGCATGCTATCAGTGCGGCAGTTGCACACTCTCTTGTGACCTGGTCAACGGTTCCGCGAGTTTTCCCAGGCGAAGCATCCGGTATGCGCTGCTGGGTCTGAGAGCCCCGCTGCTGGGCAGCCTGGAACCGTGGATCTGCCACGACTGCGGCGACTGTTCCACCGCCTGCCCGCGTCAGGCCGAACCGCGAATCTCCATGGTTACGCTTCGTCGCTTTTTAAGCGCGCAATACGACTGGAGCGGCATCACCTCGAGGGTGCTTCAGTCCAAGGCCTGGTACCTCGGTTCTCTAGTCTTTGTCGCCGTTTTCACCTTCCTGCTGATTCTCGGATATCACCTCTGGTACGTCGCGCTTCCGGTCAATACCTTGGCCACAACGTCGCTTGGGCTCGACCACATGTTCCCCCTCATGACGTACTACACGCTGGTGGTGATCCTGTTTCCGTTGGCACTCCTGTTGTCCAGAGTCTACCGCGTGTGGCGACTCACCATGGTGGCGAACGAGCAGAAGATCCCACTCTCAGCTTATGCGGGCCAGGCCTGGACTTACGTTTATCAGTCGGTGACTCACTCATTGATGCGCAAGTGCCCGACCAAGGGCCGCTGGCTGGGGCATTGGCTGCTGGCGCTCGGCACGGTCACAATGCTAACCATAAAGACATTCGGCCTGCGCTGGTTTCAGACCGACAACATCTATCCGTTCTATAACCCGCAACGATGGGTGGGATATCTGGCCGCCGGTTTCATCCTCTATGGAATTGGCGACATTCTGGTCGGCCGGTGGCGCGCGCAGAAGGAAATCTATAAGGAAACCAAGTTCAACGATCTGGTCTTTCCTGTTCTGATCGTCTCTGTCGTACTCAGTGGGCTTGTAGCACACATTCTGCGCTATTGCGGCTTCGGTCTCGGTTGTCACTACGCCTACGCGCTGCACGTCATCATTGCGACTCCGCTGCTGCTGATCGAGATGTCGTTCGGCAAGTGGTCGCACATGGTCTATCGCCCGATGGCCCTGTATTTCGTAGCGGTCAAGGAACGGGCATCGAAACAGGCGCCTGCACCGGAGGCAGTTCCCAATGCCATCTGAAAACTCCAAAGTTCAGCCGGTGGGTGCTGCGCTGGTTGTGGGTGGCGGCATCGGCGGCATGCAGGCGGCGCTGGATCTGGCGGGCGCCGGCATCAAGGTCTATCTGGTCGAGAGCAAGCCGGCCATCGGCGGCGTGATGGCACAGCTCGACAAGACCTTCCCGACGAACGATTGCGCCATGTGCACGATGGCCCCGCGTCTGGTGGAGATAGGACGCCATAAGGACATTGAGATCCTCACGTTGAGCGAGGTTGAGAGCATTGCGGGCCAGGCTGGCGATTTCACCGTCACGGTAAAGAAACACACGCGTTTTATTGACGAGTCGCGGTGCACCGGATGCGGCGCATGCATCGCGGAGTGTCCGGTGACACTCCCGTCAGAATTTGATCAGGGACTGACAGATCGCAAAGCGATCTACCGGCCCTTCCCGCAGGCTGTTCCGAACGTCTTCACGATCTCGCGCCGTGGCACGCCTCCATGCGAAGCTGCCTGCCCGGTTCATCAGGACGGGCAGGGATACGTGCAGCTGATCGCGCAAGGAAGATTTCAGGAAGCGCTCCAGGTCATCCTGCGCGACAACCCACTGCCTTCGATCTGCGGCCGAGTTTGTACCCACCCGTGCACCGACGCGTGTACGCGAGCCGGCGTGGATGACCCGCTGAATCTGCCCGGACTGAAGCGCTTCGTCACCGACTACTTTCCCGATTACAAGCTGCCGCAACCCAGCGTTCCTGATCGATCCGAGAAAGTCGCCATAGTCGGCTCGGGCCCCGCGGGACTGGTCTGTGCCTATCGGCTTCGCCAACAAGGCTATCAAGTAACCGTATTCGAGGCGGCCAGCACCGCCGGTGGGATGCTGGCGCTTGGTATCCCATCGTTCCGGCTGCCGCGACGATTGCTGAGCGCTGAAATCGACCGGATGCGCGCCATCGGCATCGAGATCAAGCTGAACTCGCCGATCGGTAAAGACATTTCTTTCGACGACCTGCGGAGGAACTATGCCGCGGTATTTATCGCCATCGGTGCCCACGTCGAACGCAGACTCCGGATTCCCGGAGAAGACCTGCCCGGCGTTATCGGAGGCGTCGAGTTCCTGCGCCAGGTGAACCTGGGTAGTGCG
>CAWFUE010000073.1:0-57162 GCA_963818905.1 uncultured Acidobacteriaceae bacterium | reverse complement strand
CAAACAGCTGCGGCGCCCACCCCGACCAGCACGCCTGCCAGCCCGCCCAGCCCGGTGAGAACGATGGCCTCAGTCAGGAATTGCCGCACCACGTCGCCGCGCCGCGCACCGATGGCTTTGCGTACCCCGATCTCATGCGTGCGTTCGGTTACCGACATCAACATGATGTTCATCACGCCCACGCCGCCCACCAGCAGCCCGATCGAGCTCACGATGATGGTCATCAGCGCCACCGTGCTCATGATCTGGTTAAAGCTCTCCGCGAGTGCCGCGGCCGTGTTCATACCGAAGTTGTCGGGCTTGTTGAAAGGCACATTGCGTCGGCGGCGCAACAGCCCGCGAATCTCATCTTCGGCGGCATCCTTGTAGCCGTCATACGCCTCGGCGCCGATGAAGACCTCGTCGTCCGCCGGGTAATGCTTGTGATAGGCGTTGTAAGGAACTTTTATCGTGCGATCGGCGCTCTCATCCTTGAAGAGCTGGCCCTTGCGCTTGTCCAGCACGCCGACAACCTGATACGAAACACCGTCCACTTGAATGATCTTGCCGATGCCATCGTGCCCGGGAAAGAAGGTCTTGTCGATGTCATAGCCGATGACGGCGACATCTTCGCGATGCTCGTCTTCGAAGTCGGTGAAGAAGCGCCCCTGGGCAATGTGCGCGTTGTACACATCCTGATAAGCGGTGTCAGTGCCGGTGTAGTCGAGATCGGTAATCTCGTGGGTGCCGTAGCGCGCCACCTTGAGCGGGGGGCGTTGCTGGTCCGGATCGATGCGGGGAAAAACCTCCGCGGTGACACTCTTGACGTGCGGGCACTCGGCGCGAATCGCCTCGGCGTCTGCCAGCGTTAGCGGCTTGCGTGCACGCTGTTCGGCGCTCATGCGGCCGAACTGAATGCCGATATCCCAGCGGAAGATAAAGAGGGTGTTGGTGCCGTAGTCTTCCAGGAAGCCTCGAAAGTCCCGGCTCACACCGACCAGAATGGAGGCAACGAAGATCATGGCCGCGACGCCGATTACGACGCCCAGCACCGTCAGAAACGAGCGCGTCTTATGCTCGCGCACCGTCTCCAGAGCCATCTTCGCATTCACGCCGAATAAGGAACTCATATCAATAACGCTTGCTGCACTGGTGCTCGTGCATCGTGAGGGCAACGTCCCCGATCCCCGATCCACGATTCACGATCCGCGATTCACGATCCACTAATTCTCGTATCTCAACGCCTCAATCGGGTCGAGCTTGGCCGCCTTTCTTGCGGGATAGACCCCGAAAAACACCCCCACCGCCGACGAAATTCCGATCGCCAGCACCACGGCGGAAACTGGAACCGCCATCGGGACCGGCGTAGCCGAGCGCACAATCACTGCTATAATCCACGCGATCAGCACGCCGATAGCCCCGCCGACCACCGCCATCACCGTCGACTCCACCAGAAATTGCAGCAGAATATCGCGCCGCTTCGCGCCCAACGATTTACGAATGCCGATCTCGCGCGTACGCTCCGTCACCGAGGCGAGCATCACGTTCATAATGACCACCCCGCCGATGATAAGAAAAATGGAAACCAGTCCCACCATGCCCGAGGCCAATGTGCCGGTCAGGTTCTTCCACAGTCCCATCAGGCTGTCGCTCGCCAGAATGCCGAAATTGTCATCGTCGTTCGGCGCCAGGTGCCTGCGGGCACGCATCAACACGCGGGCCTCTTCTTCGGTGCGCCCCAGCCACTCCGGTCCGCGCGCCTGGACATTGACGCTGAGAGTGTAATTGCGGCCGTACATTTTCAACCAGGTTTCAATCGGAATATAGACGAAGTTGTCCTGCGACTGGCCGAAGGTGTTGCCGATTCTCTTGGCCACTCCGACGATCTGGAACTCCTGGCCATCGACCGTCAGGATTTTGCCGAGCGGATCGGAATTGGCGAAGAGCTTGTCCGCGACATCGGCGCCGATCATGCAGACCATGTCGCGATGTTCGTTGTCGCTGTCGGTGATGTAGCGGCCGGTGGCGACCTCTTCGACGTCCATGTCACCGATGTTAGCGGTCACGCCGCGCAGTTCGACGTCCTGCAGGCTCTGCCGCTCGGTGCGAATATTGGCGGTGCGTCGCACTTCCACGCCGACCGCCTTAGGAAGCTTCAGGTTGTCACGCAGGGCTTCGTAATCCTCCCAGGTGATGTCGCGATTGCGCCGAGTTGCTTTCAGCAGTTCCTTGGCGTCGCTGATGATGGGAAATTTGTGGATGAGAAATACATTCGATCCCAGATTGGCGACTCGGCCGGCGAAGTATTGGTTCATGCCGGCGATGAGCGCCACCACCAGGATGAGCGTCGTAACCGACAGGATCACACCCAACAGCATCAGGAAAGAGCGCAGCTTGTGGGCCCGCATGGTCTGCAGCGCGATCAGCGCCGGCTCGCGCAAAAAATGCGCGTGCGCAATTCGCCGTGGCTGCGAAGCTGCTGTCATGGATGAAGGTGGGAACCCTTGCGTCTATTGTACGCAAGCGAACAGGCTTATCCGAGGATTAATACGAAACCGGAGGCTGGAAAGTTTCAGCTTTACTGGGGCGGCGCGGTCAATGGCCGCTGGCCATTTGCGATGTCTTCATGGCGACGCACGGATCGAGGTCGAGCTTTTTCCCGGCATCACTGAACCGCGGCAGCCGCATCCACCCCCAATTGTGAAGCTTGAACTGCACCGAAGTCGCCAGTACGCCCAATCCGTATTTCACGCTGCGGCGGAAGTTGATCGACGAGGCCTCTGCGAAATACTTCGTCGGGCAGGACACTTCGCCAATCCGGAAACCGAAGTGGACACATTGCGCCAGCATTTGATTGTCGAAGACGAAGTCAGGAGAATTTTCCATCAACGGCAGCGTAGTTAGTACCTTGCTGTTGAAGGCGCGATATCCCGTGTGATATTCGGAGAGCTTCACGCCCAGAAAGAGATTTTCGAATGCGGTTAGAAACCGGTTCGAGATGTACTTATACAGCGGCATGCCACCGCGTAGTGCCTGGCCGCCGATAATGCGCGAACCGAGAACGACGTCATAGACATCGTAAGCCACCATGCTGGCCATGGCCGTAATCAGCAGCGGGGTGTACTGGTAATCGGGATGCACCATGATGACGACATCGGCCCCGGCAGCCAGCGCCTCGCGATAACAGGTTTGCTGATTGCGTCCATAGCCATAGTTCCTGTCATGAACGAAGACCCGGAGGCCGAGACTTTTGGCCATCTCCACGGTTTTGTCTTTGCTGTAGTCGTCCACCAGAATGCGAATGTCGACCAGTTCGGGGATTTCGCTCACTGTCGCCCGTAGCGTCATCTCCGCGTTATAGGCCGGCATTACGACCGCAACCCGTTTCCCGTTAATCATGAAAGGTTCCCTGTACAACCAGACAATAATAATAACCCGATGCCTGCAGTTCGCCATACCGCGATTCAGGGCATTCCGGGATGGCTGCCCGATACAGGACGGCTTGGCCGGTGCCTGTGTTGGACGCATGCCGGCGTCCCAGAGCCTGCCCTGAGCTTGTCCAAGGGTCGCCATCTGTTGGGCTGGCCTGGGACGTTTGCACTCAGTGCCGGATCGAACTGTCCGCTTCTGCTAATCTGAACAGCTCTCCATGTCTTCTGTCCGGATCCTTATAGCGGCAACTTGCGCTCTGCTCGGCGCGGCGGGAGCACTCTACTTTGCTTTGTCGATCTGGGCGGCCAGGCGTTTTCTGGCTGAACATCGGACAGCGATCGATCGCAGGTTTACCCCGCCGGCGAGCATCCTGAAATCGCTGAAAGGCCTTGATCCGCACATGTACGCTGCCTTTCGCAGTCATTGTCTCCTGGATTACCCGGAATACGAAGTCCTCTTCGGTGTGCTCGATCTGAACGATCCGGCCCTCTCATTAGTCCAGAAACTGCAGGAAGAATTTCCCACGCGAAACTTGCGGGTGGTGCATTGCGCGGAACTGTTGGGTCTCAACGGCAAGGTCAGCAATCTCGTCCAGATGCTGCCGCAAGCGCGGCATGAGCACATTATCATCAATGACAGCGACATCGTTTTGAGTCGCGATTATCTTCGCAGCGTGATAGCGCCACTCGCCAATCCAGCTACCGGAATGGCGACAACGCTCTACCGGGGCCTGGCCGGCAGAACGCTTGGCTCCAAACTGGAAGCGCTTGGCCTCAGCAGCGATTTCACCGGCGGAGTTCTGTTGGCGCGCGCGATGGAAGGCGGCCTCCGCTTTGGCCTGGGCGCGACGATTGCGACCACCAAGACCGTCTTGCGGGATATCGGTGGACTGGAGCCGCTCGTCGACTATTTGGGCGACGACTACGAAATGGGCGCGCGCGCCGCCGCTGCGGGACACAAAATCGAACTGGCAGACATCATCCTCGAAACCGCTCTGCCGGATTATTCCTTTCGCGAGTTCTGGCGTCATCAGATGCGCTGGTCCCGGAACATCAAAGACCGGCGTCCAGCCCAGTATTTCGGATTGATCGTAACCTTCGGGTTCCCGTGGGCGGTTCTCGCCCTGTTGGTGGCGCCGTTTGTCTGGTGGACGTGGCTGATCCTGGCGATCACAACCATCCTCCGTTTTACCGCTGCGTTGGTTGTCGGCCGCGGCGTGTTGAAGGCTCCGCGCGTCCTCCGCGATTTGTGGTTGCTGCCGCTGCGTGACTTCATCGCTCTGCTGATCTGGCTTGCGAGCTTTGCGGGTAATACCGTGGAATGGAGGGGAATGCGTTTCAAGCTGCGCAAGGGCAAACTACAAGAGCTTTGATGAGCAGACTACATTGGATGGAGCACGCCTTTTCACTTCGCAGAAGCCCGTCATCTCTTGCCCGTCTGCCTTGAGACTGTGCCCAACAAGGCATGTCTTCCAAGTTCAGAATCTCCGGTAATGAGGTACGCGAGCACCGCTCCCTGGAACATCTGCAGTATCTCGTCAACTGCTCGCCGGTCGGGAATGAACTTGAGCAATAGCTCCGCCCACAAACGCTGTTGCTCACGATAAAAGTCGCGCGCGCGCGGTGAGCCGTTCCAGGCGCGCCGCGAGAGATCCATCACCAGCAGCAGGACACCCCGCGATTCGGGTGCGGTCGTTCGTTCCCAAAGCGCCATCACTACCTTCTTTGCGCTCGCGCGGGCGGGAAATGCTTCGGGCGCGAACTGAGCTCGCAGTCGGTCTTCCAGACGCGCCATCGCGCCGTGCTCGATATTTTCCCGTCCACCGAAGTAGTGAACCAACATGCGTTTGCTGATTCCGACCCGGCGAGCCAACTGATCGAGGCTGAGTTCGAGCGAGCCGGCTTGGATAAAGGCTCCCAGACACCGATCCAAGAGTTCTCCTCGAATCGACGGTCCCGCTTGCCTGGTCATGTACCATATGGTACATTATTGTACCAGTTGGTACATACAAACCAGGAGGATGGAAAATGAGCCAGAAAGAGATCGTGCTCCTGCTTATTCTTGGCCTCGGAATCTGGATTATCGGAAGCATCTACTACGCCTATCGCGGACCGGCAATCCTGGAGTCCACCATGCAGCACTATTGGATCGCATTTGCGTTGTCGCCGATCTTTTCGGCGGTTCTCTGTATTGCCATTCTGCGATGGCTTCACATTCCGTTGGCGAATTGGGCGCCGGCCATGCTCCTACTGGCTATTCCGGGAATGATCGGCGAAGCGGTCGTCCTCTCCCACCTGGGAGTATTCATGCCACGGCTGCAAGCCGCATCGGGAGGCAGGTATGGAGCTTTTCTATTCGCGACCTACGCGCTGGTGCTTGCCATCGCTGAGGCAGTCACGCTGACCGCGAGGAGCTAGCCCGGTTTCAGGGTTGAATGTGGTCCCCCGAGTAAGGGTAGAGCGGCGATGAAGAGGCTGTTACGAAATTGTGTGTGGACAACGTGCGCGAATCTGCAAACGAGACAGCCGCGCAGCCGCGGCACGGCTGCGTAAAAGGCTGTGAAGCTTGCCCAACACGAAGCTTACCCGGACAAGCTGCTTTTCGGCGCGACACGCAAGATCTGCCGAAAGCATCTTGCCCAACTCGCGACCAACATTTGCCCGGTTCGGCTCCCGGTCTTCATCACGTGATGGTGCAGCAGTTCGCGGACGAAGCTTTGCTCGTCCTCATCGGCATCGGCGAGCGGCGTGACTTCCACGAACTCGGGATGAAATTTCCCTGTGCTCTGGAAACTTCCATCAGCATCCCAGACATAAGCCTTGCCGCCGGTCATGCCGGCGCCGAAATTTCCGCCGGTCGGGCCCAGGACCACAACGACCCCATCGGTCATGTATTCGCAGCCATGCTCTCCAACGCCCTCGACGACAGCCGTTGCGCCGGAATTGCGAATTGCAAATCGCTCGCCTGCGCTTCCCGCAGCAAACAACGAACCTGAAGTCGCCCCGTACAATGCGACATTGCCCAGAATCGCGTGCCTTGCATCCGCTCGGGCCAGCTTTCCCGCTGGTCGAAGAATGAGTTCCCCGCCGGACAGCCCTTTGCCAACGTAGTCATTCGCCTGGCCCTCCAGCACCAGCGACATACCCATGGCCGCAAACGCGCCGAATGACTGCCCTGCCGTACCTCGCATTCGAATGCGAATATCCGGCGTCGCCGCAGGCTCTTCGAGGTGCTGCAATCCCAATTCGCCTGCGAGGCGCGCTCCCAAAGTCCGATCTTCATTTTTCACGTCAAGGCTGCATTCGTACGTCTTGCCCGCCCGTGTAGCCGCAAGCGCAGGCTCGACCCATGCGTCATCAAGCGGCGCATGATCTTCAGGACGCTGATTACGTTTTCCCTCCCAATGCAGCGGCCCGTCGCCCGCGTTCGAAAGTAGAGCCTGCAAATCGAGATTGCCTTCGAAGCGAATCTGCTGCAGAAGATCACTGCGTCCGATTGCCGCCTCCAGCGAAGGCAGTCCCAAGGCTGCCAGCAGCCGCTGCAAGTCTTCGGCGACGTTCATAAAGAGCCGTACAACGTTCTCTGGCCTGCCGCGAAACTTGGCCCGCAGCTCGGGCCGCTGCGTGGCAATTCCCGTGGGACAGGTGTTGAGATGGCATTGCCTTGCCATGTCACAGCCCAACGCCACCAGCACCGCGGTGCCGAAAGAAAACTCGTCAGCTCCAAGCAGGGCTGCGATGAGCACGTCGCGCGCGGTAGAGAAGCCGCCGTCCACGCGCAACCTCACGCGGCCGCGAAGGCCGTTGTGCCGCAGCACCTGTTGCGCCTCCGCCAAGCCCAGCTCCCAGGGACTGCCGGCATACTTGATGCTGCTGAGCGGAGACGCGCCGGTACCGCCGCTGTGTCCCGCAATGTGGATGTAGTCGGCATAAGCCTTGGCCACGCCTGCCGCGACTGTGCCTACTCCGAGCTGCGCCACCAACTTGACGCCGATCGCCGCGCGCGGATTGATGCGCTTTAGGTCGTAGATCAGTTGCGCCAGGTCTTCGATGCTGTAGATATCGTGATGCGGCGGCGGGCTGATGAGCGAGACACCGGGTTGCACATGTCGCAAGCGCGCAATCAGTTTGGTAACTTTGTGGCCGGGAAGCTGTCCGCCCTCGCCAGGTTTGGAACCCTGCGCGATCTTGATCTCCAGTTCCTCAGCGTGCGCCAGATATTCGGCCGTCACCCCGAAACGTCCCGAGGCAACCTGCTTGATCTTGTTGTTACGCGGCCGATAATTTGCCGGCGTGTCAGGTTCGTTTCGATAGGCGGCGGGATCTTCCCCGCCTTCGCCGGTATTGGAGCGGCCGCCGAGTTGATTCATCGCCAGCGTAATGGTTTCGTGTGCTTCTGGACTGAGCGAGCCGAGAGACATGGCGCTGGAGACAAAGCGCCTCACCAGGCTCGACCGCTGCTCCACTTGATACATAGACAAACGTGGACCGGCGGGAACAAACTCCAGCAAATCGCGCAGCACAACCGGCTCGTCTTCTTTCGCTTTCTCTACCGCACCTTTGTACGAGGACCATGCCTCCGCCTGCGAGGGTGCGGTTGCGGCGGCCTGCACGGCGCCTTTCGCAGAGCCGACGGCAAGCTGTAAATGCCGCGTTCGCCGCGGCTCCCAGAGATGCGATTCCGCTCGCTCATCGCGGCGAAAACGAACCCATCCGTAATCCGGCAGTTCGAACGCTCCATGCTCTGCTGACCACGATGCGCGCAAAGAGGCCTCAATCTCGGCAAATCCCCAACCGCCCATCGGCGAAGGACTGCGGCGGAAGCAGCGCTCGATGACAACGTCATCCAAGCCGAGAATGTCGAAGAGCTGCGCGGCTCGATAACTATCCAGAACCGAGATGCCCATCTTTGCCATAACCTTCGCCAAGCCGGACTGCATGGCATTCAGCAATCGGTTTTCGCCGTCTTCACCGGCCAGGCTGCGAGCGGTCTGAAGCGCCAGCCACGGGCAAACCGCGCCTGCGCCGTATCCGATAAGCACGGCGGCGTGATGAACATCGCGACAGTCCCCGGCTTCCACGGCGATTCCGATCTTCGTACGCAAACCGGCTTTGACCAGAGCGTGGTGAACCGCGCCAGTCGCCATTGCCATGGGAATCGGCAGGCTCTCCGGCGACGCGTCACGATCTGTGAGCAGCAGAATGCAGTCGCCGCCCTGGGCTCGTGCGAGGGCTTCATCGCGCAAGCTGTCGATTGCGTGTTCGAGAGATTTGTCTGCGGCGAATGTGCAGCTCAAACAGACCAGCGGCAGATCTCCTCGCAACGGATATGTTCCCCGGCATAACGCCGCCACCTGTCCGAGCGACAAGAATGGCGATGGCAACACGAGTCCCGGCAGAGGAGCGTGCTTGTCCAGCAAGTGCGGCCAAGGTCCAAGACGAGTACGCAAGGACATCACGCAGGACTCGCGCAAGGGATCGATGGCCGGATTTGTGACCTGAGCGAATCGCTGGCGGAAGAACCCGTACAGCGGGCGAGGCGTGCGGGCCAGGGGCGCAACCGGAGTGTCGTCGCCCATGGACCACATCGCTTCTTTGCCCTCTGATGCCATCGGCGCCAGCACCATCTTGATGTCCTCGCGGGTGTAGCCAAATCCGCGTTGCAGTCGCGTGAGTTCGTCTTCCGGCAATGTTGCGACCGGTTCCGGCGAGGGTTCCAGCGGGATGTCGTCGATGAGCGCGGCATAGGTCATCGTCTCATCGAGGTAGCGATCGACCTCTTGACCTTCGAGCAACCGTCGCTTTTCAAGATCGAACAGAATCATCTGTCCCGGTCCCAGGCGGCCACTGCTGACGATTGTCGCCGGATCGACGTCGGCGAGCCCAACTTCGGAAGCGGCGACAACCACGCCGTCGTCGGTAATCACGTAGCGGCAAGGACGCAAGCCGTTGCGATCGAGCGCCGCGCCGAGCAGCCGCCCATCGCTAAAAACCAGCGCCGAAGGCCCGTCCCACGGTTCCATGCAATCGGCGTGATAACGGTGGAAGTCAGTCTCTTTTCCCTCGATCGCGGGCGGCAGCAGCATGCGGACCGCTTCCGCCACATTGCGATCGTGATTGGCCAGCAATTCAGCAATTTCGTCGAGGCTCATCGAATCCGAGGCTTCGCCGCTGAGGATGGGCTCGCACTCTTGTGGCAACGAGGCGCGGCGAGCCTCCATGTGCGCGCGATTGCCCCAGATGGTATTGATCTCGCCGTTGTGGGCCAGTAGGCGAAGCGGTTGCGCGCGATGCCAGGATGGCAACACGTTGGTTGCGTAGCGCTGATGAAAAATCGCGAAGGGAGTGACGAAGTCCTGGCTCTGCAGGTCAGGGTAAAACTCGTTGAGCAAGCGGCCGGCACAGAGCGACTTGTAGACGACGGTTCGCGTGGACAGCGAGCAGACGTAGCTATCGCTCGTCTGCCGCTCAAAGGCTTTGCGCGCCAGATACAGGCGGTGTTCGAGTTCCGCTTCACTGCACGCGACTGTTTCAGGTGATGTAATCAGCGCCTGGCGGATCGTAGGCATGGAGGCAAGTGCGAGCTCGCCCAGCACCTCAGGGCGGACAGGAACGTCGCGCCAGTCCAGGAATTGCAGATCCTGCGCGACAATACAGTCCTCGAATAGCTGAGCATCTCGCGCAGAAGCAAGTTCGTCTTGCGGCAGAAACAGCATGCCAATCGTGAGCGGCTTTGCCGCCGGAAGAACAACCGATGCCTGACTCAGGAAAAATTCGCGCGGAATGGCCGTGAGAACGCCGACGCCATCGCTGCTCCTGTGATCCGCAGCCACTGCGCCACGATGCGCCAAGCGCGAAAGCGCGGTCAGCGCTAGCCGCAGAATGCCATGATTCGATCTGGCGTGCAGGTGCGCAACAAATCCGACCCCGCAGGCTTCGTGATCGAAGCGGGAATCGAGAAGCGTTCGGCCGCGGGAGCCACTCGAGCTAGATCCCATTTTCGCTGTACCTTTGACTGCAATGCCTGGTAAGAGCAATCGCTCAAGAGTTCCAGACGTATGGAAGAAGTGAAGGAATGAACTCGCGCCTGCGACTGCAGATGCGGGTCCGCTGCGGTCTTTTTCCTGGCTCGTAGAGTCGGGTTTAAAGGGTCGGACTTTGTGAAAAGGGGAGTGACTCCCCTTTTCACTGGTGAGCTGGGTTAGCTGCTGTACAGCAGCACGCCTTCGGTTTTCTCTTCGCCGACGGGGCGATAGAAGAGCTGGTCGTTGTCGAGGTAGACCTCGATGAACGCAGGCCGCTGCTGGAAGGTTCCCTGGATCAGCGCCTCCGATAGTGGGTCTTCGATGTACTTCTGCAGTGCGCGACGCAGCGGGCGAGCACCGTAGGTGCGATCGACGACCGTCTTATCGAGAATCCATTTGCGGGCCTCTTCCGTTACCGTCACGGTGATGGAGCGCTGCGCCAGGTTGGTGTTCAACTGCTGCACCATCAGCTCGACGATCTGGATCAGGTCGGCCTCAGTCAGCGCGTTGAAGATGATGACTTCATCCAGACGGTTGAGGAACTCGGGATTGAACGTGCGCTTCACCTCGTTGCGCACCATGTCCTCAACCTTAGTAGACGTATTTTCGTCAAGCTCCGACTGGAAGCCCATGCCGGTGCGCTTCTGCAGATGGCGCGCGCCGATGTTCGAGGTCATGATGATGATGGCGTTCTTGAAGTCGACCGTGTTGCCCAGACCGTCGGTGAGTTGGCCGTCCTCGAACACCTGCAACAGGATGTTGAAGAGATCGGGATGCGCCTTCTCGACTTCATCGAGCAGCACGACGGAATATGGTGCACGCTTCACGCGCTCGGTGAGCTGGCCGCCCTCTTCGTAGCCGACGTATCCCGGAGGCGAGCCGATCAGCTTTGAGACCGAGTGCTTCTCCATAAACTCCGACATGTCGAAGCGTACCAGCGATTTCTCGCTGCCGAACATGAACTGCGCCAGGGTCCGCGCGACTTCGGTTTTGCCAACGCCGGTTGGGCCGAGGAACAGGAACGATCCGATAGGCCGGTTAGGACTCTTCAATCCAGCGCGCGAACGGCGAATCGCCCGAGCTAACGCTGAGATCGCGCGGTCCTGCGAAATCACGCGCTTGTGCAGCTCTTCTTCGATGCGAAGCAGCTTCTGGCTCTCTTCTTCCTTGATTGACGCGATGGGAACGCCGGTCCAGCGGGAGACCACATCTTCGATGTCTTCACGGCCGACGACGCCAGTCGAGGACTCATCGAGATGATATTTTTCGCGAAGGGCGCGCAGGTTTTCGCGCTCTTTGCGCTCCTCGTCGGAGTAGAAGCGGGCCTTTTCGAACTCGTGGTTCGCGATGGCGTTTTCCATGCGATGCACGATGAACTTGATCCGCTTCTGCACCTCGGTGATGTCCTCAGGCAGGGACGTCTGGCGAAGCTTTACGCGCGCGCCCGCTTCATCGACCAGGTCGATGGCCTTGTCCGGAAGGAAGCGATCGGGCAGGTAGCGATTCGAATGCGACACCGAGAAAGTGATCGCATCGTCGGTGTAGCTGACGGCGTGAAACTTCTCGTACCGTTCCTTGATCCCAAACAGGATCTTGACCGCGTCGGCCTCATTGGGCGGCGGAACTTTGACTGCCTGGAAACGACGTTCCAGCGAGCGGTCTTTCTCGATCGACTTGCGATACTCACCAGGCGTAGTCGCGCCGATACATTGAATTTCGCCGCGCGACAAAGCCGGCTTCAGGATATTGGCCGCGTCCAGCGAGCCTTCCGCCGATCCCGCGCCCACCAGCGTATGCAGCTCATCGATGAAGATGATCGCGTTCTGCGATTCCATCAGCTCTTTCATGATGGTCTTGAGCCGCTCTTCAAACTGGCCACGATACTTGGTTCCGGCAACGATCAGGGAAAGATCGAGTGCGAGAATACGCTTGTCAGATAGAAACGAAGGCACCTCGCCATCAGCAATGCGCTGCGCAAGACCTTCCACGATGGCTGTTTTGCCAACGCCGGGCTCGCCGATCAACACAGGATTGTTCTTGGTGCGGCGGCACAGGATCTGGATGACGCGCTCCAGTTCGCCATCGCGACCGACCAGGGGATCGAGCTGGTTGTCCATGGCAGCCTGCGTCAGGTCGCGTGAGAATTCGGAAAGCAGCGACGATTCGCGCGAGCGCTGCGACGGTGCCGCTTTCTCCTGCGAGGTGCGCGCCAGCTCTTCGCGGATGGACGAAAGCCGCAAGCCGCGCTCATGCAAAATTTCAGCCGCGAAGCATTTCTCTTCGCGCAACAGGCCTAGCAATAGGTGCTCTGTACCAATGTGCTTATGCGAAAGCCGCTCCGCTTCTTCGGCGGCATAAGCAAGCACACGCTTGCATTCATTGCTCAGCGGCAAGTCCACGGAGGTGGAAACCTTCTCTCGAATCGTGGTGTGGCCCTCGATCTGTTTCCGGATCGATTCAACCGAGGCATGGGACCGAAGGAACCGATTGGTAAGCGCTTTGTCCTCGCGCAGAAGTCCAAGCAGCAGGTGCTCCGTCTCGATGTAAGGAGAACCGAACTGACTGGCTTCGTAACGCGCGAAGAAGATTACGCGCCGGGCCTTTTCCGTGTAGCGTTCAAACATGAAACCTCTCCCAAGAGCGCGGCCGGACTTTTTTCTCCCGCCGAGCTCTGTTTTCCCTAACTCTTTCCCGTCACCGTCGGCCCCGCACATAACTTACCTGAGACCGATCCATCACCTGTACAGATTGCCTTCAGGTCGGCGTGCCGGCTTGAAGGGGCACGGCTTCAACCGTGCGTCTCGCTGCCCTTTTGTGACCGCTTTACCGCTGAGCAAACCCTGCCTTCGGGCAAGTACGAAGTTCCTCAGGGCTAAAGCCATTACTTCCTCTGACCCTGCGGCACGGCTGAAGCCGTACCCTTTCAAATGGCCAGCTCTATCCTAAATAACCCGCCACTACCACGTACGTTGCTACGCCGAAATCGATTGCGGAGACACCTCGACCGCCCGGCCACGTTCCAGGCGGAGAACGCGGTCGCACTGACGCGCAAAGCCCAGATTGTGCGTAACGATGAGCGAGGTCAGCCGATAGTCGCGATGTAACCTGGCGATCAAAGTAAAAACCGCTTCCGCTGTCCGGTTGTCGAGATCTCCTGTGGGCTCGTCAGCCATCAGGATCTTCGGTCTGGTTATCAGAGCGCGGGCCAGCGCTACCCGCTGCTGCTCACCACCAGACAACTCGCCGGACCGATGAGTGGCACGGTCCGCTAACCCAACCTCCTGCAACCAATGCAGGCCTTGCTGCTCTGCCTCGCGGCGGCGCATGCCTTGCACCAACAGCGGCATCGCCACATTCTCGAGAGCGGTGAACTCAGGCAGCAAATAATGAAACTGCCACACAAAACCGAGTTCCCGGCCGCGGAATTCTGCTGCACCTTCTTCAGAGAGACTCCCCAAGTGAACTTGGGCGAAGTATACGTCACCTTCGGAAGCACTATCAAGCGCTCCGAGGATGTGAAGTAAGGTGCTCTTTCCGGTACCCGATTCGCCGACGATAGCCAGCATTTCCCCGCGTTGCACCCGCAACGACAAATTCTCAAAAAGCACTAAATCCGTACTGCCAGAGCGGAAAACTTTCTTCAGATTGTCCGCTCGCAGCAACACGTCTTGATCAGTTGGATGCAGGTGCGCTCCGAGGCGACACAAATTCCGGCCAAGCTGTTGCAATCATGTCCATTGCGGGACTAAGGTGCCACCACTCGACCTATCCAGAATTAGATCATGTCTGCAGTTGGAAGTCAGCGACTTTGCGGAAGAAAGATGTGATAGCGCACTCTTCCGTAACAGTTACCAGTGAACGCGTCGTCCGTATTCCCTGTTCGGAAGAAGCCCGGTTTGAACTTTGGGCAGCAATGAGATATTGCGAGATCACTGCCGGATGATTCGCCCTGGCATGAAATTGACCTAGAGGAATTTCATGGCCAGCTTACTGCGAAAGACACTCTTCGGTTGCCTGGTGGCAATCGTTCTCCCGTTGTTATCAGGATGCGGAGGCTCCTATCCTCCCGATCCGCCGTCACCAGTTCCATCTCCACTGAGCGCGAACAATGTCAACCTGATCTTCGTCGTCAGCGAAGATCTGGCTTTCAATGACCCAGGAGACGTCAGTGCCCTCACCGCGAATCTCACCAGCCGCGGCTTCGAACGAACGCTGATGATGGCGAGCTTTCTGCAGCAGCAGGTGCTGGGCGGCAACAACGTCACCAGCATTTACGTATTGCAGCCGATGACACACCCTGAGACTGCTTCCAACTATCCCGATCTGGTCCCCCTGGAAAGCGTGCAAGAGTTCGCGATGCTCAACCAGGTGGCGCTTACACACGATGGGTACGGGCCCATCGTGGCCAACAGTTTTCCGCTCAACGCTTCCTATTCCACGGCACCTCTTCCCGACGGAGTAGCTCCGCCGCTGGTGACGTGTCCGAACCCCTCGGGCGTGCCGGCGTACAACTGCCAGGGGCTGGACTTCAGGGATGAGGAAAGCGCGAATGAAGTGCTGGCCGGCAGCATTGTGAAGGCTAACATCCCCGGATTCTACCTCTTCTCAGCGCCGTGGGAGACCGTGCGAAGCCTGATGACGAACCTCAATCAGATCCAGGAACTGAAACTGGACGTGCCGGTCAACTATGCCGGACCAAATGTGGTTTACGCGATTTCGATTCTACCTTCGGGTGGTACTACGCTGGCCAGCTATGACAGCAAAATCAACCCGCCTGCGTACTATCCGGAGTTGCCGAAGGGCGGGATCGTGAGCGCGCCGTGTCTGCCCGCGAGCACCGGCACCAACTTTCACATCGAGGTGACGGGCGGAGTCGATGGCGCTGTTGCTCCGGCGGGCATCAATACCAACGAAACGGTATATTTCGTACGCCATGCCGAAGCTCATCCGACGCAGTGGTGGGAGGATGGCAACTACGTTGCACCCGGGCAGTGGCGTGCGTTGGATCTGCCGTATGCGCTGGAGGGAAAAATTCAGCCCACGCTTGTCGTCTCGATCGATCCCGCCCAGGAGTTGCCCGGCAGTACGAGCCCGTTGGGAGACACTTACTCTTACGTGCGGACCGATCTGACCGTCGCACCTTACGCGATTGCCAACAACCTGCCCTATCAGCTGGCCGCCGGCTTTGAGATGATGGCGCAAAATCCGCCTGCCCTGGCGACACAAGCGAGCAACTATTTCTTCAGCGGACAAACGTTCACCGGCCAGAGGCTGCTGGTCGGCTGGGAGCACGATCACATTGCTCCCACGGTGAATGCTTTGCTTGCGACTTATCACACAAGCCAGACCGTACCGGCCTGGCCGGGCGACGACTACGATACAGTGTGGACGGTGAAGCTGGACGCGAACGGCAATCTCTCAGTGGACAATGAGACGTGTGAGGGCATCAGTTCTCCGGCGCTGCCGCCTACGCCTCCGCAGTTCTGAATGATCGACCCAGGTTAGCGTTCAACGGAAGAACGCGAACCTGGGACACGCGCACATGGCAGGGTTACCAGATACGGACGCGCTCGTCGGGTGTCAGATAGAGCGTCTGCCCCGGTTTGACATCGAATGCCGAATACCAGCCGTCGATGTTGCGAACCGTATCAGCGCGAAACTGCGCCGGGGAATGCGGATCGACCATGACCTGCTGGCGCAGCGCCGCATCGCGCGTCTTGGACGCATAGTCCTGTCCAAAGGCGATGAAGAACTGCTGGTCGCCCGTGAATCCGTTCTGCTCCGGAGCAGTCTTGTCCTTCAGTGAAGCGTGATAGCCGTCGTACGAAGCAGCCAAGCCAGAGACATCGGCGATATTCTCGGCGATGGTTTGCTTGCCGTTGACGTGCAGGTCAGGGAACGGCTTGTAGGTGTCGTATTGCTCAACGAGTTTGGTTGTGGCGGCTTCAAAATGCGCCAGGTCGGCTGGCGTCCACCAGTTGCGCAACTGGCCTTTGGCGTCGAAGGTGCTGCCTTCCGTGTCGAAAGTGTGGCTGATCTCGTGCCCGATTACTGACCCGATGGCGCCGTAGTTCGCCGCCGCTGGCGCTTTAGGATCGAAAAATGGGGGTTGCAGAATTGCAGCGGGGAAGTTCAGCGCGTTTTGCAGAGGAAGATTTACGGCATTGACGGTCTGCGGGTCCATCGACCACTCATGACGGTCGACCGGTTTGCCCAGACGCCCTACCTGGCGCTCATACTCGAACAGGTTCCCCCGCCACATGTTGCCGAAGATGCCGTCGGGTTTGACCTCGTAGTTGGAGTAGTTGACCCACGTCTCCGGATAACCGATGCCGACGTAGAGGCTGTCAAGCTTTGCTTGAGCCTCGGCTTTCGTCTTCGGATCCATCCACGAAAGATCGGCGATCCGCTTGTGGTACACCGCGATGATGTTGGACACCATGGCCTGGACTTGCGCTTTAGCTTCGGGAGGGAAATATCGTTTAGCGTAAATTTCCCCGACTGCATCGCCCAACTGCCGGTTGACGATGACCACTCCCCGCTGCCATCTGGGACGCTGCTGTGGCGCGCCTTGCAATACTGCGCCGAAGAATGCGTAACGCTCGTCAGCAAGCGCCTTCGGCAGATACGGCGCATATTCCTCGATCGTGTGATACGCCAGCCAGTCTTTCCACGTATCCAAAGGAGTCGAAGCTACGAGCGCGGACTCGCCGGCAAACGCTGTCGGCTGCCACACGATGAAGCTGGCTTGTTTGCTGAGGCCTGCTCCGTGGAAATACTCACCCCAGTCCAGGCCGGGAGCCTTGCTGTTGAAGTCGGCTTGCGTCCATGTGTTGTTCGCCTTGTGGATATCTTCGTTCTCGGCCAGGCTGAGATGTTTTTCCGCAATCGCATGTTCTAACTCGACGATGCGCTGGGCGCGCGCGTCGGTGTCGGTGAAGCCGGCCAACTTGAGCATTGTGGAGACGTGCGCCTGGTATTTCGTGAGAACTTCCTTCATGTGCGCATTGTCGGCGAGATAGTATTCGCGATCGGGAAGCTGCAACCCTCCCTGCAGCAGGTAAGGCGTGTAGCGCTCGGAATCCTGGAAGCCGGGAGCGACCCACAATCCGAACAGGTGCGAAGTATGAAAGTTGGTGTTGTTCAGGGCATCGACATCGGCACGCAAAGTTTGACCCAGCGCGTAGGCCAAGGTTTTCTTGTCTTGAATGGCCGCGATGGCCTCGAGATGCGGTTTTAGCGGCGCCAGCCCTTTAGCTTCGATTCCAGCCTCATCCATATAGGAGTTGTAGAGATCGGCGATCTTGCGCTCGTTAGAACCTGCCGGTGCGTTGCTCTTCGCGGTTTCTTCTATGAGTCCGGCGGTACGTTTGTCGCTCAGGTCGGCAAGTTTATTGAAGACGCCGATGCGGGAGCGATCGGGCGGAATCTCGGTGCGCTTGAGCCACTCGCCATTGCAGTACTCATACCAGTTGTCACCTGGCTTAACGGAACGGTCCATGTTGGAAATATTGATGCCGTGGGTTTCAGGCTCGGTCGCATCTTGCGCTTGAATGGGAAATACGCCGAGAGCAAGAGCAAAAATTGCAGCACATTTAACAAGTGAATTCAGGGATTGAGTCATGAATGTCATGATTAGCTCCGAAGGCAGGCACAAAAAGTGGACCGGCAAATGAAGTAAACAAAAGGCAAATAAAGAGGGTAGCACGACTAGGAGCGTTCTGCCGTGAGTCGAGGGATGAAATGCAGAATGCCAGGCGTTAGGTAGGCAAGCTCCGCTGCGCTGGATCTACTCGCTATAGGAAAGCGAAATCCAGACCACGCGCCCATCTTTAATCCCAAACTCTGCGGTGCTCAAGTCACCTTCCGCCCCTCGATAAACCAGTGCCTTGCTGCCAATATCGAGCTTTCTCTCTGGCGGGTGATCACTGCTCAGAAGATCGCCGTAAATCACGCCGCCGTAGTCTGCGCCGTCTATGCCGTCGATTCTTGATGGCTCTCCGTATGCTCTCTCGACTTCTTCCTCGCTGCTATAAAGGCCGATATCTTTATCTGTTTTCCATCCTGCCAGCTCATCGGTGGTGATATGGACAGCATGGTTGATGCAGTCTTGCGAACTGCTCAACGTCACACTGCCGGCGACGGTTTCATCGTAGACCGCAGACATTCGCGTAATTGTGAGAAATACCTTGCGGTCCGCTGACCTGTAGCAAAACGTGTCAGCATTGGTTGACGATGGTCTGCCAAGCCGGGCGAACAGGCTGTTCATCGAAACATCCTTGTCGATGCGGAAGGGGCCGAGAGTTTTTGGTCCTGCATAGGTCTGAGCTTGCGCACACGTGGCCGCCAGCCACAGAAGCATCGGCGGAGTTAGCAGCAGTCTCCACATGGCAATTCCAAAATGCTTTCGCGACTTCACAGGCATCGCTTACTCGTAGCGCAGCGCCTCCGCAGGAAGAACACTGGCGGCGGACCACGATGGATACAGCGTCGCAATGAACGATACGCCGATGGCGACAAGCGCTACCAGCAGCCCATCCCAGGGACGCGGCACGAAAGGAACGTAGTCAATCGAATAAACCTCGGCGGACAATGAGATCAAGTGATAGTGTCCGCCCGCCCAGCACAGGGCGAATCCCGCAATCAGCCCCAAGGCTGTGCCGATCACGCCAATGAGAATTCCTTGAAACATAAAGATGCGACGAATCTGCCGGCGCTTGGCTCCCATCGAAACCAGCACGGCGATATCGCGCGTCTTCTCCATCACCATCATGATGAGCGAGATCAGAATGTTCAACGCGGCCACAAAGACGATGAGGCCAATCGTAATAAAAGTGACGACGCGCTCCAGACGCAAAGCATGGAAGATCGCGCGGTTCTGCTCCATCCAGTTGGTGGACATGAAACCTTTGCCGGCCGCGGTCTCGAGCTTCTGGCCGATTTCGCCGACCTTGTAAATGTCGTCCACCTTGAACTCGAGGACGGAAACGACGTCAGTGAGATCGAAGAGATGCTGCGCGTCGGAGAGACGGATGAAGGCCCAGGAGTTGTCGTAATCGAAGAAGCCCGAGGCGAAGATGCCGGCAACTTTAAAGCGTTTGTATTTGGGAACGACGCCGAACGGCGTAAGCTCGCCCTGCGGGCTGGTGATGGTCACCACCGATCCTATGGTTGCGCCGAGCTGGTCGGCCATATCTTTCCCGAGGACGATCGGGGGCAGGGAAGTTGCGGGTGGAGTTGAAGGCTGGCCCGATTCTTCGTCGCTGGAGGGCGCCGGCGATTCGGGTCTCGCCGGAGATTCATCGAGAGCGGCGGTCGAGCCTTCCTTCACTGTGTTCAGGATGGTGCTTACCCTGCGCTCATCCGCCGGAATAATGCCCTTCAGGATGGCGCCCTGGGCGCGTGCTCCGCGCGAGATCAGCACCTGTTCGTAGATCGCCGGAGCGCCGGCGATTACGTGCGGCTCTTTGTCCAGGCGCGCCAGCAGCGGCTCCCAATTGCGGATACCGTCGCTGGCGATGCGCAGCAGGTTGATATGCGAAGTCGAGCCCAGCAAACGGTCCTGCAAATCCTGGCGAAATCCATTGTTGATAGCCAGCGCGATGATGAGCGAAGCCACGCCTGCCGCCACTCCGATGATCGAAATGACGGTGATGACCCCAATCACTGCCTGGCGGCGTTTGGCTCGCAAATACCGCGCGGCTACGAAGAATTCAAATTGCATGGTGACGCAATCAAGAGATCAATTTACAACGGAAACACGGAGGACACAGAGCAATCCTTAGAAAGATTTCCCGTGGTTTCCTTGCTCCCGTGGTTATTTCTGATCCAATGACGGGCATATCTCGCTTTCGCTTTATTCTAGCGAAAACCTATTTGCGACTACCGGATCAGGCGCGGAAAAACCGCTGGAACAGTTCGTCGGTACGCCCGATACGCTTCTCCGAAACGCGCTTCCAGTTCACGATCTTCGATCCTGATCATCAGTGCGCCGGTGAGGATGGCAAATCCCGCGAGTGCATACAAGGCGATCAGTCCTGTTCCCAGACACCAGCCCAATATCTCGCATAAATGTCCCAGATAAATAGGGTGACGCACGCGAGAGCGGATTCCGGTTGTGACCAGCTGTTGACGGTGCTGCCCAGGCTCCAGTTCAGCCAGGCCGGAGACCAGCGTGTGATGAAAGCTCCTGAAGGCCGCTGAGTAGATGGAAAAGCCGATCAGAAACAGCGGCGCTGCCGCCGCCCATGCGTACCAGTTCGCGTAAAAGCGGGCGAAGCGAAAGGGCCACATCGCCAGAAAGATGGCGATAATGAAAAGCGCCCAGATGGGCAGGATCAGTCGATAAGCGCGTCGTCCGCTCCGTCGCCAGCGGTCGATGAAAGGATGCACCACCAGCCAAAACAGCGGGATCGTGCAATAGACCGAACACGCCAGCAGCGCGAATATGTCGATGGCGAAGCGGGGAGACATCGTAGAAACGATACAACTCAGCGACTTGCCGGCGTACTGACCACAACTTTGTTTACACCCATATTGTCGAAGCGATCGTAAACGCGCACGATGATGGTGTGTTCCTGGGACGATGATCCCGACTTCCCGGAAGGCTTTCCTGCATCGGCCGAGGTTTCGCCCGCTGGCACAGGAAGATTGAAATCGTAGTTTTCGGTCTTGGAATCCGAGATCTGCCCGACCGGCTCGACTGCTTGCCAATCACCCGCATCGATCGAATATTCGGCGTGACTGATGGGGGAAAAGTTGTCCACCGCGCGGAAGGTGACGCGGATCGAGTCTCCCACTGGCTTCGCATTCAGCAAGTCGATCTGGGGCGGCGTGTTATCGACCTCGAAGCGCGGGCTGACAGCTTCACCGGTCAACGCATCCTCGGCAGCATGCGACGGCGAATCGGAGGCAACCACTCGTATGGTGTAGCCGCCATCGGGAAACATGTCAGAGTCAAGATTGACAAAGCGGTCATCCACATCTTCGCGGAGCAGCTTCCAACGCGTTTCACCATCACCGCGGTAGTAGACGTCATAGATGAGCGTGTCATCATTATCGTCGTGCGCCTTCCACTTCACAGCGATCGATCGCTTGTCATGGATGGTCGGCAGCGGAGGTTCGAAGCCGGTGACCACCGAGCTGTCAGGCTCGCTATGCGCGCCTGCCGGTACGCGCGACCCAACCATCACGGTCACATCTGCCACCTCCGGAGCCACGTTCTTCGGCAGGTAATTGACGGTAACGCTGTCGATGGTTGGCATCGCCTCGGCAGGCGTCAATACAAGCTTCCACTGGATAAAACGCGCTGACGGAGCATCGATGGGAAGATCCTTTTGCAGATCCACTTGCTTCCACTGACTCCAGTTGCGGTCGGGATTGTCGACGTTGCCGCTGCGCGCAAACAACTGGAAGTCGCCGGAGCCGCGCACTTCGACGCGTCCCCACTTGGAGAAGTTCTTGGCGTCGAAGACGTCGCTCTCATAAGTGCCATCGTTCACCGCAGTGGGTCCGAGCAGAAAAACCTTCCCCAGGTTGCTGGTCGCGGCATAGAGACCGCCTTTGGGAGCAGGCGCGAAGGCGGTGACCTGATTGGCACTAGCTTCGGCGAGATCGGTATACTGACCGCCCGCGATAGCGTATATCTTCCCGCGATTGCCGGTTCCTGCAAGAAGACGCCCGTCGTGATCGAATGCCAGCGTATAAACCAGATCGTCGCGAGAAGACCAGATGGTCTTAGGCGAGCCATCGGGCGCTAGCCGGTAGACCTCGGAGCCACCTAGACTCGTAAGGTTGGGAGCCGCACTGATTACAGGGAGTGCCGGTGTGGCGGGTGAATTGGAGCTGCCACCAGAACCGCCGCTGGACGGCACCGTGAGAACCACGCTGGGCGCGGACGGAGCGCTGGGCGACGAGGTTGTTCCTCGCTTCTCGCCCGCTCCCGCGGCATAAATATTTCCCTTGTGGTCGACCGCGAGAGCAGTGATCTCCTTCTTGGGCGCGCTGTAGAGCACGAAGCCTTCGCCCTGCGCGGAGATGCGATAGATCAGCCCGCTGCCGTCGGTCCCGGCGATGAGATTTCCCAGATTATCGAAGTCCAGCGCCCGAATCTGCGCCTCATCGCTCTTAAAGAAGAGACCGCCGGCGCCATTGCGGTCGACGCGAAAAATCTCGCCGCGATCGCCGGTTCCGATGTAGAGCTGCCCCTGACGATCGAGCGCGAGCGCCCAGATGTATTTCGTCTTGGGATCGAAGTAGACGCTGGCGGTGTAGCTGGGATCGACATCAACCGAGGGGCGCGGCTTCTCGCCCGGCTTGGCCCCTTCCTGTGCGGCGGCAACTTCGGCTGTAGTGTGCGAGCTCTCAGGAGCCTTTCCCGGCGCAGCTCCGCCGTGCACCAGCTTGTAGACTTTGCCATCCGGTGATGTGGCCGCGTAGATCGTGCCGTTCTTGTCGACCACCAGCGCCTGAACCTGAAGCTCCTGCGGTGCGAAGATGATGCGCGCCTTCCCATCGGGCGTGAGTTTGTAGACGCGTGCCGGAGAGCCGGCCGCCGCATAGACGTTGCCCTCGGAATCGGCTGCAATGTCCCAGATGTAGCTGGAAGGCGAGGTGTAGAGGGCACCGAACGCCGGCGCCAAGCTGAGCTTGCCATCACTGCCAATGGCTATGCCGTGAGCCGTGCCCTTTTCGA
The DNA here is from genome assembly GCA_963818905.1 of uncultured Acidobacteriaceae bacterium. Lineage (GTDB taxonomy): Bacteria > Acidobacteriota > Terriglobia > Terriglobales > Acidobacteriaceae > Bog-257. Next base: position 34,033 of record CAWFUE010000073.1, on the reverse strand, counting down.
AGTCGTCGTAATTGGATTGCTCCCAAGTGCGGGTAGTCTGCGCCCAGCACGTTGCCAATAGCAACGCACACATGAGCGCCAATCGAGGCAGCTTCATCATGAGTCCTGAATGGATGGGCAGGTTAAGAAAAGCCTAACACAAGCCGGCGCACGGCGCGTCATCACAGAGTGGCTGGTACAGTCCTATCTCATGCAAAGGCGCGGAAGCCCAGCTGTTGTCATCACGAGCAACGCGAGGGATCGGCTGTGCGCGCGCACCGCGGTGACGCGGTTATTCGGGTAGAAAGCAGATTCCTCGCTTCGTTCGTAATGACAATCTTCTGATTCGCGGACGCAGTGCACAACACGCCAATTCGGGGGCAGATTTCGACACTACCTGCTTGGCTCGCCGTATACCCACAGGCAGCGAAGTCCTTTCTACTTCACCTCTACCTTCTGCCGATAGGCTGCGACTTGCACATTCCATCCCAACTCCTCGGTGATGGTATTGCGAAGCTCCGACGCCGCCGCTGGCTCACCGTGTACGAGGTAAGTCTGCCTGGGCGGGTGCTGGAAGGTGTGTAGCCACTCAAGAAGTTCGGGCGTGTCGGCGTGGTCGCTGAACTGCTCCAGCGCCGCGACCTGGGCCCGAATGGGGACTTCCTGGCCAAACATTTTGACTGTCTCCGCACCGTTCTTGATGGTATAGCCTCGCGTGCCCGGCGCCTGAAATCCGATGAAGAGCACGAGATTCTTCGGATCGGGCAGGCGCAACATCAGATGATGCAGCACGCGTCCACCCGCAACCATACCACTCGATGAAACGATGATTGTCGGATACTTCGACTCATTGATTCGCTTCGAGTCGTCCTGAGTCACGTCAAAGTAGAAGTTCGACCAATCCAGCGGCGAGCCGTACTTGGCGATGAGCGCCTTGGTTTCGGGCGTGAACTCCTCGCTATGCTTAAGGAATATTTGCACGGCCTTGATCGCCATCGGGCTGTCAGCGTGTACCGGCACTCGAGGGATCTGCCCCGTTTCCATCAGCTCCTTTAGCAGGAAGAGAAACTTCTGCGTGCGCTCGACGGCAAATGACGGCACCACCACGCTGCCGCCGCGCTGGATTGCAGTACGGATCAGTGCCGCAATTTGCGGCCGGGGATCTGTGTGCGGATGCAGCCGATTGCCATAGGTGCTCTCCATCACAAGAAGATCGCAATCCTCATTTTCAGCAGGGCCGGAATACACGACCTTGCCCGGCGCGACCTCGTTGTCATGCACGCGGCCAATGTCGCCGGTGAACAGCAGCTTTTTTGTGCTGCCACTGTTCAGCGTGATTTCTGCCATTGCTGATCCTAGTATGTGGGCAGCGCGAACGAAGCGAAACGACAGCTGCCCACTGAGCTGCTTCGTCTCGCCAAAATTGACGGGACGGAAGAGCGTCATACACTGCTGCGCCTCTTCCATGGTGTAAAGCGGCAGCGCCGGATGGTGCTTCGATGCCTTTATCTTGTTATAGAACTCGGCGTCTTCTTCCTGCAGGTGTCCGGAGTCGGGCAACAGAATGCTGCAGAGATCAATGGTAGGCGGCGTCGCGAAGATCGGGCCATGAAAGCCTTCCTTCACCAGCCGAGGGATCCATCCGCTGTGGTCGAGATGAGCATGCGTCAGGACGAGCGCGTCAATGGTCTTCGCAGGCACAGGCAAATCCTGCCAGTTGCGCTCGCGCCATTCCTTCTGGCCTTGAAAGAGTCCGCAGTCCACAAGCACTTGCAGCGGGCGCGAGCCGTCATTGTCCACGTGGATCAAGTGCTTCGATCCGGTGACCACTCCCGCTGCGCCGAGAAATTGTATGTAGCTCATAGAAGTATTTTTCACCACAGAGACACAGAGAAATAGAAATCATTCAGTCCCTATGCGCTTCTTCGTCTCCTGCACCGGAGAGCGCGCCCAGATCATGCGCCCGCAAATTCTCCGTGCCTCTGTGTCTGTGTGTCTTTGTGGTAAAGCCCTCACTCCTTGGCCGGTGGCGGCACCTCGTAAACGTTGCCGACGTTCGCCTCGGGGACGCTGCCATCGTTAACCACGACCTTGTCGGGTGCGACTGGAACCTCGATGCGGCCTGTACTTTTCTCGCCTGGTTTCACCAGAACGCGCACGACCTTCTCGCCTGAAGGCGTTTGCATCAGCACCGGAACTTCCGCCGCCGCGTGTCCGCGATTTTCGATGGTCGTCGTCACCAGGAAACTCTTGTAAGGCTCACTCAGCAATGGCCGAGCATAAGCCGACTCGATATGGAAATCCGGCAGCCCACGATCACGATATACCCAGTCATCGAAAAACCATTCCAGATCGCGTTTCGAGCTGGTCTGCAAGAGCCGCTGCAGGTAAACGGGGTTCTTGTCCGCGCCGGGATGATACGCCGCGAGCGCCGATTGCATGGCCGTGTCGCCGATCATATCGCGCAGCATCCACAACACGAAGCCGCCTTTGCCGCGCAGGTAAAGCTCGTCATTCGTATTGAGCAGGGTATTGTCAGCTGCAGACTGGGTCATGGATTCTGCCGCACCAACTTTCTTGGGATGTGCCCCTGCTTCAGCGGCTACCAGTGGCTCCCGATACTGATCGAGGAATTCCAGAGCCGCCTTGCGCCCGGAGCGCGTGTCAACCAAAATCGTTTGCATAAAGCGCTCCATGCCTTCCTGAATCCAAGCATGTGGTGAGTGGAATCGCGCTGCAACTTGCGTCGGCAACAATAACAACTGCAACGTGGCAGTCTGAGCATCGCGAAGGGGCGTGAACAGAATGGCTCCACTCTGGTACGGATTGGCATCGGGCTCGGTCAACTCCACGACGCGCGCCGGTTGTGCGGGGTCGCCCAGCCAGTCATGCAGCAGCGGATCGTTGGCCTCCGCCGCCAGCGCGTAATCGCGAGCCAGTGATGTGTGCTCGGGAATGTGCAACAAAGAAACGGTTGGACGATCCAGCGAGGTGTAGTCGGCGACGGAGAAAGCCGGAACCGTGTCCTGCAAGCTGGCCAGCGTGAGCGTGTTACTGAACTCTTTCAGCTTGTTCGCGCTGTTCGATGTATCCACCACGTCGCGGCTCTCGCCGCAACTCGAAACCGCGCTGTTCACGGCAATACAGAGCGACTCGGTGCTGGCGCCGAGCACGATGATCCGCGCGTCGAATTGGCTGTGCGCGTGACGTTGCTTCCACGCGGCGAGCGCGTCGAAGACAGCGTTGCCGTCGCTCATGCTCACCGCGTCAATCGCCACCGGATACCACACGACGTAACCGAGCCCGCGCACGGCGGTGAAGTCGTCGCTGATTTCGTCCCAATCATTTCGTGCGGCTATACCGCTAGGAGCCCCCATGCGCGTCAAACGCGTGGCATCCGGCATGATGGTTCCACCGTATTGCACATCGAGAGTCACGAAAGCTCCGGCTACAATCGGCTTCGGCAAGGTTACGATCGCCTCCGATAAACTGCCGGTGTGATCGATGTCAGATGTGTAATTTTCGCCAAGCCACTGGAGCGGCGTGTTGTCGAGGGTGATGCTGTTCCACGACAGGGATGACGAAACCTGCAGCGCGATATTCTTCTGCGGAGCGCTGGAATCGTTGCGCAGGGTGAGCTTGCCCGTAACGGCCATCACGTGCGAGGTGCGATCGACTTGCACTTCAAGCTGATAATGCGTGATAACGAAAGCTTGGCGATCAATCGACAGCGCGGAAGTTGCGCCTGCCAGGCAGAACAACAGAGCCGAAAGCCACAACCTCATTTGGACGCCTTGGATCTTCCGCTGTCTGCTGGTGCGCGACGCTGGCGCGCGACTTCGTACATCACCACCGCTCCCGCGACAGAAACATTGAGCGAAGGCACGTGGCCGAGCATGGGGATCGACACCAGGAAGTCGCAGCGACGGCGAACCAGATCGTGCAGCCCTTTGCCTTCAGCGCCGAGCACGATGGCGCAATCCGTCTTGTAGTCGACTTCGTCGTAGCTCTGCGTCCCTCGCTCGTCCAGGCCGACGGTCCAGACGTTGCGCTCCTTCAGTTCGTCCAGCGTGCGCGAGATGTTGGTCACACGCGCCATCGGCAAATGCTCTGACGCTCCCGCTGAGGCCTTTACTGCAGTGCCGGTCAATCCGGCTGCCCGCCGTTCGGGAATGATGATGCCGTCTGCGCCTGCGGCATCGGCAGTGCGAATCAGCGCGCCAAGATTGTGTGGATCTTCGACTCCGTCGAGCACGATCAGAAAGCTGCGCTCGCCGCGCCGCTGCTCCAGCAGCGTGTCAACGTCGGCATACTGCTTGCTGCTGGTCACGGCGATGATGCCCTGATGAGTATTGGTGTTGGCGGTGCGGTCGAGTTGCTCGCGGGGCAGGAAGCGCACCTGCACACCGCTGGCGCGACAGTCATCAATGAGCCGCTGCATGCGCTGATCGTGACGCTCGCGCGCAATGCCGACGTATTCGAAGCTGCGCGCGCCCGACTTTAGCGCCTCGCTGACCGCATGAATGCCATAGATGACGACCATGTTTGAGATTAGTGTAAATGCAGCCGTCAGCTCTCAGCTATCAGCCGTCAGGAGCTAAAGCCCGGTGTTGATTGGCACCCTTACGCACAGCTGAAGCCGTGCCCTTTCAAAGCGATTTTGCGGGAGACGGGCCGCTGGCTTTGTGTTTCTCCTCGAATTTGCTCTTACTGACGATAGCTCGGCTGATCGTGCCATATCCAATCACGTCACAGCCGTTGTGCGCGGTCACGCGAAAGGTCAGGAAACGGCCGCTGATCGACTCCAGCACGGCCTCGCACTTGACGGCCGCGCCGATGCCCGTTGGCGCGCGGTGAACAACGTTGATGGCGGTGCCCACGCTCACCTCGTCGCCTTCGCAGAAAGGCAGCAGCGCTTCAAAGCCCGCTGCCTCCATCCAGCCAATCATGTGCGGCGTAGACAGCACTGGAGGCAGTTCCGGCCTCCACGCACTTAACGTATGTCGGAATTCCACGCGCCTTTCCGCTTCGCCGCGCGTGCCGATGGGAACAGGTTTGGCCATTCTGTGAGATTAATGCGGCGGCCATCACCTTGTCATCCGATGTCAACATTTTGCCCAATGGCAATCCAGCTGGGCCGCATTGAGATTGGGGAATGGTGGCAATCCGGCCTGTCGCAAACATTTACTGTGACAAAAACTTGCCGCAGTTGAACCAACTCGTTGTACCATACGGCTGTTCCGAAATGAGGCGCAAGTCTGGACACGCTCCGCTGCCGGATGTGCGCTGGCGAGTGTGCTGGCCGGAGGCGCTAAGCGCTACCGGACGACGTCGTGCTCACCCGCGTGTGGCGCTGCGTCCCACATCTGGGCCCAGCTGGTATCTTCTCGATTTCAGATTCAGGAGATCACATATGCATCGGGTCATGTTTTCCATTCTTCTGCTCGCTTCCTTGTGTGTAATTCCATCGCATGCCCAGACCTCGGCGACAACGACGCCGGCGGGCAATCCGGCGCCTGCCGCGCGCAGGAAACGAATCGCTATTTTTGATTTCGACTATGCCACTGTCCAGACTGCGTCGGCGGCGTACTTTGGCAGTAATGTCGATATCGGCAAAGGTATTTCCGATCTCCTGGTGCGCGACCTGGTGAAGGACGGCACGTACTCGGTAATTGAGCGCCAAGCTATGGCCAAGATCCTGGCGGAGCAGAATTTCTCCAATAGCGATCGTGCCGATCCCAACTCGGCAGCAAAGATCGGCAAGCTGCTTGGGGTGGATGCGATCGTCGTCGGCAGCGTCACCCAATTCGGCAATGACAACAAACATACCGGCGTTGGCGGAGCCGGTGGCGGATGGGCGGGACTTGGCGGCATGCACATTGGCAAGAACAAGGCCAAAGCCGTCGTGGTGCTGGACGCTCGCATCGTGAACATCGACACGGCGGAGATTATGGGTGTCGCGACCGGCAAGGGCGAGTCTGAGCGCGACAGCACCTCCGTCGGCGGAGCAGGCGGCGGTTGGAGTGGATTTGGCGCCGGGAACGTTGACTTTGGCGCCAGTGACTTTCAGCAGACGATTGTGGGCGAAGCCATCAACCAGGCCGTCACTCAAATGTCGGCGGAACTGGTGGCCGATAACAGCAAGCTGACCGCGCGCACCATCAGCGTTGAAGGCCTGGTCGCGTCAGTGGACGGCGGACAGATTGTGCTCAACATCGGCGGGAAAGCTGGTTTGAAAGTTGGCGATCAACTAACCGTCAAGCGCGTCACCAAGGAGATCAAAGATCCCTCGACCGGGGCGGTCATTCGTAAGATGACCACGGACGTTGGCGTGATCCGCCTTACGGATGTCGATGACATCTCAGCGGTGGGTACTCCGGTATCAGGTTCCGACTTCAAAGTCGGGGACGCGGTTAAGACTATTACGCAATAAACACGCGAGGTTTGCGGGTCGTGCTGATGTCGACGGCCCGAAGCTAGTCGCCCGGCAGCGGCTTGGGATTCTTGCCGACCGCACGGGCTCGACGTGGGCGCGTGCTTGCATCGGCATCGCCTCCCACCGGTCCGCGGTCGGGATGTTGATTCAACTCGCGCCCGGCGGAGCGTCCAAACTCGGTCAGGAATGAGCGCAGCCTCGTGAAGAATGGATTGATCGCGAGCGCAGATAACGATGTGCGCGCCGCGGCCCGCAAACTCCTCAGCGAGAGCAAAGCCTAGCCCGCGCGATCCGCCTGTGATGACCACCACCTGACCGGCAAAGCTGGGCTGAGCGCGCATGCGCTTGGCTAGGGCGCGTGCCAGTATGACGGCGCCGACCGTGGTTGCGGCTCCCGCCACGCCTAATCCGGCTGCTGCGGCAAGTCCTGCGGTTTTCAAACGCATGCGATGTCTCCCAGCAATCGGTGGGGGTAGAAGCGGAGCTTCAGGTCCGGGTCCAGCCCCTTTATAATTGCCGTCCCGAGCGGGCTTCGGCCCGCGAGGGATCTGTTTTTTCGCTTTTTCAGCGGCCTTTAGCCGTGCCGCGTACCTGCATCGATTCTAGGCAGCCTTCGATTCCTGTCGAGCTCGTATCCGCTGGAAAGCAACATAGGCTGCTCCCATAGCGATCGGAACAGCTAGACCCAGACCGATAGCCATTTTGCCGGCTCCATTGCTCTTGTCCTGCCAGCCGCCGCGGACATCAGTGCCGCTCTTCATGGGTTCGAAGACACTGCCCGATTTGTCCGGCGCGAATTCTCTCTGCTTCATCTGCGCCTTGTGCGCCTGCTTGCCCATTTGCTTTTCCATCAGAGCAGGAGCGAAGCGCTCGGCCAGGCTGCCCAACTTACCGGAAGCTCCCACTATGACCTCGTCTTGCGGCTCCAAGGCCATCTGATAAATGACGTCAACAACTTTTTGCGGATCATATACCGGCGGGATTGGCTGTACCGGTTTGCCGCTGTGATTGGCCGCGTGCTCAAAGAAAGGAGTGTCCATCGAGACCGGCATGACCGTGCAGACCTGGATGGCTTGTTCGTTGTTTTGCTCCAACTCCTGGCGCAGAGCCATCCCTAAGCCGCGAACCCCGAACTTCGAAGCCGAATAAGAGCTGAGATAGGGAGCAGCGACTTTGCCGGCAAACGAGCCGACATCAATAAGAATTCCGTGGCCCTGCTTGCGGAACTGTTGCAGCGCCGCATACGCACCATAGACTGTCCCCAGCAGATTGGTGTTGATGACCTGTTCATGCTCTTTCAGGGGTATGTCGCCGAAACTACCCACCGCGCCAACTCCCGCATTGTTCACCCAGACATCGATCTGGCCGAACTCGTCCACTGCCTGCGATGCCAGATCTTCGACATCGCCGGCATCGCTGACATCGGTTTCCACCGCGAGCGCGTTCACATCCAAATCGCGACATTGCCGTGCGACATCGCGCAGTTCACGTTTGCGTCGCGCGGCAAGCACCACGTTCGCTCCCGCCTCTGCAAATTTCAAAGCAGATCCACGTCCGAATCCGCTGGAAGCACCGGTTATTACGACGACATGATCCTGCATCTCTCTCATGATTGGCTCCTTGTGGGCAAAGATGGATTGCTGGCAACCAGGGATGCCCTGCGGGTAGGAAGATCGGGCGCGGATTGACGTTGCCCGCGTTTTGCGATCGAAGCAAACCACTTTCTGTAACCCAGGGCTAGAGCTGACCTTCAGCATTTCCAACCGCCTGCGGCCGCTATAGGATAGCCTTGCTCCAATATTTCAACCAGGACTACCGACGCAGGAGTTAAGCAATTCCGGGCTCTCACCGGAGTGCCTGCGCCTGAATCGAAGGAGCTGCAATGAATGCTCGTGCGATGCTTCTGGGCTTCATCCTGCTGGTCGCAGCGCCGCTGTTCGCGCGCGATAAAACCGACGTGCTGGTGATGAAGAATGGCGACCACTTGACCTGCGAAATCAAAGGTCTGGACTCGGGCGTCCTATACGTCAGCTTCGACTACATTCTAGGCACGTCATCGGTGCAGTGGTCGAAGGTCGCATCGCTGGAAAGCAAGCAGCTCTTCATCGTGAAAACGGCGGACGGCTCGGTGTATACGGGAACGCTGAGCACGGCCGAAACCGAGGAGAAGCGGCCGGTGAAGATTGAAGTGGTAGAGTCGCCGGGTAAGCAGACCGTGTTGCCGCGAGCGCAGATCGTGAAGGTAAGCGAGACATCGGACAAATTCTTGCAGCGCTTCAGCGGCGACCTTGACACCGGCATTATCTATTCCAAGGGAAATGAAACCACGCAGTACAGCCTGGGCGCGCAGCTGGAATACCTGCGCGAACGCTGGTCGGCGGAGTCAAGCTATGACTCCACCTTGTCAGCCAGTAGCGGGGCAGAGTCCGCGGCCACGCGAAATCAGCTCAACCTTAGCGCCATGCGTCTGCTGCCGTGGAAGAACTATTTCTACACCGGCATCGGCAGCTTTCTGCAAAGCTCCGAGCAGGATATCCATCTGCAAAGCAATCTTGGTATTGGCATCGGGCGTTATTTCAAGAACACCAATCATGTACAGATTGCGCTGATTGGCGGCGTCGCGTGGCAGCATACCGACTACAAGCAATCCGTCGTGACCGTGCCGGCCGAGGAGATCGGCGCTGCATTGATAGGGGCACAGGTGAAATTCTTCCGCTTCAACAAAACCAACCTTGGCCTGACGACTGCTGCATTCCCGGCGCTCAATGAGCCGGGACGAATCTTCGTCAATACCAACGCAACCTATTACATCAAGATCACAGGCGACCTATCGTGGAACATCTCCTTCTATGGCAACTGGGACAACCAGCCGCCTAATCATTATTCCGGCAGCAACTATGGAACCAGTTCGGGACTGACCTATTCGTTCGGCCTGAAGTGAGCGGACCAGCTGGGTGGAAGGGCGCGGCTTTAGCCCCGCCGAAAGGCGGCAGCATGCAACGCGCTTTGGCCCCGGCTTCCCGCGGCCAGGAAATCATTTTCCGCAATCACTGGCCGTAAAGGAACAGCAGCGCGTCGGGCAGGCGGCGCGACCAGGCAGCTACATTGTGCCCTCCGCTTTTCTCGATCTGTACCCGCAGATGCTCGGCGCTCATCCCTTTTTTCTGCAGAATGGTTTCCAGCTCACGTGCCTGGTCGACAATCGCGGCACTGCGTTGAGGATCGTTATCGGCTGCTTCGGCGGTGCCGACGCCGATGTAGATTTTATGCGGAAGCAGCTTCGCCTTTTCGGCGTCCTTCAGCAGTTGATTATTGCCGATCCACAACTCCGGACTTTCGATTAGCACGTGCCCGAATACGGTGGGATGTTCGAGTGCAGTGTAGAGCGCGATGTCGCCGCCATAGGACGAGCCGCCGAGACCGGTGTTCAGAGGACCACGGGAGACGCGATAGTGCTTCTCGATGAACGGCATCACCTCGGTGAGCAGGAAACGCGAGTACTCTTTGCCCAGAAGATTCTTCTCGTCGGCGACGCCATCCTTGGTGTTGAGCGGATCGGGATAGGGTAGGTATTCGGCGCTGCGTTTGTCGCCGGCATTGTCGATGCCGACGACGAACATGGGCGGAATTTTGAAGCCCCCGACCAGGTGTTCCACGGTTTCGTCCATTCGCCACTCGCCGTCCGGACTGATGGCTTCGTCGAAAAGCTTCTGCGCGTCCTGCATGTAAAGCACGGGATAACTGCGGTGCGCATTATGCGGCGAAAAATAATTGGCGGGCACCAGCACGCGCAACATGCGTGTGTTATGGAAAATCTTGCTCTCGAAAGGAACGATCTCCAGCCAGCCGACGACGGTGTGGTCCTTGTCGAACGAGGTAATAGTAGTGACACCGGGCGCGTACCCGGGAGGGAATTTGGTTTTAGGCTTGGCTTGTTGCGCACTGCCTGGCACAGTGCTGACGGCTGATAACACGACGATGGCGGCAACCCAGGATCTCAACATCCATTCAGGTTAGCAGGAGAACGGCGGCGAAGGACGGGTGCCGCACGATGAGTGCGCTGTTAGCGCGGCGTAATTTACTTGAGTTTCAAATTCGCCAGTTCCATCGCGGGAGCCACCTGGTTCCAGTCGGCCGAAATGTGCTCCAGGGTCATGCGAACCGTCTTGCTCTCCCCTGGTCCGATCGGAGCGCGGCCGAGATCCACCAGGTCGGGATAGCCGCCCATCTGGTTTTCGACAAGCACATGCAGCGGAATCGTCTCCGTCTGCACCACCTCGTCCATGGAGTTCTTGAAAACCAATTTCATATCCGCACCGGTCAGGGCCTTGTTGCCGGTGTTGCTGATCGTGACATCGAGGTAAGTTACCGTTCCACCAACGTAATTCTCAGCTGCGCTCAGCTTGGGATTGGAAATCTTCAGCTCGGCTGCGTAAGGATTGGGCTTGGAACTGGCATGGCCGCTGTTGCGCGTTAGCAAAGCAATGATGCCGATGACTATGATTACGGCGACCAGCCCAATGATAAATGGCGTCCAATTGCGCTCTTGCGCATCGACCTGCGGCGGTGCGAAAAGATCAGCCATACTCATAACGATTTTACTCCGCTTGCAATTTCCCTTTCCTTGTACTGCCTTTGTGTCATTTCCATTTTGGCTTTTACACAGTTTTTATGCGGCTCCGCGCGATAGCCGGACTATAATGAAGTCATGGCACGAGGTTGGGAAAGTAAAGCTGTAGAAGCTCAGATAGAAGAAGCAGAATCCGGTCCCTTAGCAAATCAAGAACTCTCCGCTGCTGACCGGCAAACCACCCAGAAGAAGAACGACTTGCTGCTCTCGCGTAAGCGCGTGGTGCAGCAACTGGAAAGCAGCAACAGCGAACGCTATTCGGAATTGCTCCGGCGTACGCTTGACGGTCTGGATGCACAGATCGCTGAACTGAACTAGCCTGGCGCTGTTCGAAGCTGTGTGGCGTCGGAGGAGGTTCTTCGGCTCCGCCCGCCTGGCCATTTCAACTCACATCCACCTGTGACCGTAATCACAGAAGCAGGTTTACTCCCCCGAGCACAATGCAGCTAGAGGTGCAGTATGCCAGTGCTGGTAATTGCAGTGGTTTTCTTCGCGATTTTTCTGGTGATGGGCGTGATGGCCGTAACCGCGATGGTGGCCGAGCATGGCGACCATCTGTTCAGCGGCAAGTGGAGCGACGAACCAAAGCCCAGCAAGCGCTGATTTAAGGTGCGAGCTACGAGCCAGGATCTGCGACTTTGGCGCTGAATGCGGAGAACCGTTAGGGGCATGGATGCGCCGCAGTTACCTCGCGGCTCGAAGCTAACTCACACGGCTTCCAGAGCGCGGGCGAGACAATCTTCGCAGAAGCCGCTGTCCTTGATGTCGATCCACTCTACCGCGTGCGAAGGCGCCATGGCACACTGATAGTCATGGCAATGGGTCAGACGCAACGTGTGTCCCAACTCGTGCACCGATTCCACCAGCAGGCGATTCGCTAGTAAATCAACGTCCTGTGGAAGCCCGTAAAATTCCTGCTGCAATCGGTGATACGACACAATTGCAGACTTCCCGCCTAGTTGTGCCTCGCCAAAGACGAATGTAAGAATCGGGATGTATAAGTCCAATTGCGTAATCCCCAACAGGCGCCAGGTGCTGCCGTTGATGTACCGCTGCATGCCTGCCAGGATTTCGGACGAGTGATACTGCTGGCGCTCGGCGTGCAGCGCGAATGCAGGATCGAGCCCAGGGGAGATTATTTCTGTCGGCACACGAAACTTCTTGTGCAGCGCCTGAGCTAGCCAGTCGACGAGTTGAGCGCTTGTGGGGCCGACCGCGAGTAGTTGGAGCTGTTTCATAGCAACTAGCGACTAGCGACTAGCAATTAGCGACTAGCCAGTTGTTTCTTCTTTCGGTTTCTATCAACCGTTCGCAGCAAGGAGGCGAGCATACGCTGCACCTCCATAATCCTGCCGTGTAGCGGTTCATAGCTAACCGTTGAGAGCAAATTAAGATCATGTGCCAGCAAGAGGAAATACTCCAGCTCGACGGCGGAGCCGGCGGCATTGTTAAGAAATCTGTGAAAATCTCCATCTCCTGTACGACCACAGCCCTCCGCTAGATTCGCAGCAATGGAGGCGCTGGATCGGCGCATCTGAGAGGTGATACCGCATGCGCTTTTTTCCCATACCTTCAGTTGACGGAAGTCCTTCATCGTGTTCTCTTTGCTAGCTGCTAGTCGCTAGTTACTAGTTCTTTTTCCTTCCTATTCCATCCATACTTCTTCAGCTTGTGATGCAGAGTCACGCGGTCAATACCGAGAATTTCCGCGGTGCGGGTCTGATTGCCACTACACTCATCCAGCACTCGCAGGATGTGCGCGCGCTCCATATCCTCCAGACTGCGCACGTCGCCAATGCCCAGCCCAACGCCGTTCTTGGACTTGAAGCTGAAGTCCTGCTCCCGCAGCTCCGGCTCCTGGGCAACGACCATCGCCCGCTCGACAGCATTTTCCAGTTCGCGCACGTTGCCCGGCCAGTTGTACTGCTGCAAGACGTTCATGGCTGCGGGTGAGACGCGCGTGATCTTCTTGTTCATCTCCTGCGAAAACTTACGCACGAAGTGGTCGACCAGCACGGGGATATCTTCGCGGCGCTCACGCAGTGGCGGTATCTCGATGTGAAAAACATTCAGCCGGTAGTAAAGGTCAGGTCGAAACTTACCTTCTTCGATCAGCTGCTCCAGGTTCTTGTTGGTCGCGGCCACGATACGAAAATCAACTTTGATGGTCTGGTTGCCGCCCACGCGCACGATCTCGCGCTCCTGCAAAACGCGGAGGAGGTCGGTCTGGGTTTTCAGACTGATGTCTCCGATCTCGTCGAGAAAGACCGTGCCGCCTTCGGCGATTTCGAATTTACCCTTCTTGCGGTATTGCGCGCCGGTAAACGCGCCTTTTTCGTGCCCGAAGAGCTCGCTCTCCAGCAGAGTCTCGGTTAGAGCACCACAGTGAATGACGACCAGGGGATGGAAGCGTCGTGCGCTGCCCGCGTGCACCGCGCGCGCAACCAACTCTTTACCGGTACCGCTCTCGCCCGTGACCAGCACCGTCGCATCGGTAGGAGCAACCGTTTCGATCGCGTCGAAGACATGCTTCATGGCCGCGCTCTGGCCAATGATGTCGGACGGACGAGCGATTTCGGCAACCGTTTCCTTGAGCCGGATGTTCTCTTGCTGAGTGCGGCGATGCGACATCGCCTTGCCGATAAGGTGAGCGATTTCGTCGGGATCCAGCGGCTTGTTAACGTAGTCGTAAGCGCCATTCTTCAGCGCCGCCACGGCCGTTTCCACCGAGGCGTAGCCAGTCATGATGATGACCAGCATATCGGGATAGATTTCGTGCAGCCGTCGCTGCAGCTCAATGCCGTCGGTGCCGCGCATTTTGATGTCGACAAGTGCGACATCGAAGCTCTGCTCGGCAACGCGGGTGAGCGCTTCATTGGCGCTCTCTGCTGTCGCAACCTCGTAGCCTTCTTCCGTGAACCATTTGGCCAACGAGTCGCGTACGCTAAGCTCGTCGTCAACGATTAGCAATTTGCCTTGGGTCATGATTTACCTCACTCCGGCCAGCACGCGATCTGACTCTCCAACCGCGGGATGCTGGCTGTCAATTGGCAGCACGATCTTGAATGTTGTTCCTTCGCCCACGACCGACTTCACCTCGATGCTCCCACCGTGCCGCTCCACGATGTTCTGGCTGATCGCCAGCCCTAGTCCCGAGCCACCCGACTCCTTAGTTGTATAGAACGGCTCGAAGATGTGAGCCAGGTGCTCGTCGGGAATTCCGATGCCATCGTCGCGAATCACCAGCTCGATGGCGCCGGCGCTTACCCGTGTACTGATCCACAGGTTGCCTTCCTGCGGCAAGGCGTCGATGGCGTTCATCACCATGGCGAGCGCGACCTGTTCGATTTGCGCGGGATCGCAATGCGCCGGCGGCAGCTCTGCGGCCAGATCAAGGTTCACCTGAATGCCGGCCATGTCGAGCTTGTGCTGGACGAGCCGCACGCAGCGATCGATGACCTGATTGAGATCGCACCAGGTGAGATTCATGGGCGAGACTCGCGAGAAGCTCAGCAGATTTTTCACCAGCTCGCCGCAACGCTTGCTTTCGATGGCGATGAGGTCGAGCGAGCCCTTCATCTCCTCCTGTTTTGGCGAAGCCGACGTGTTCTTCTCGATCCATCGCTTCACCAGCTTCGCGTAGGTCAGAATTCCTGACAGCGGGTTGTTGATCTCATGCGCCACGACGGCGGCCATTTTGCCGATGGTTGCCATCTTCTCGACGTGCAGCATGCGCTGGTGTGCCTGCTTCAACTCGCGTGTCTTCTCGTCGACGCGATCTTCCAGCGTATGCGCCCAGGCCGTGATCTCAGCTTGCGCAACTTGCAAGCGATTACTCATGTCGTTGAACGATTGCGCCAGTTCGCCAACCTCGTCGTGCGAACGGACGGGAATCTGATAACCAAGCTGGCCGCTGGCGATTCGCTCGGTGCCAGTCTCCAGCTCGCGCAACGGATTCTGCAACACAATCCAGACGAAAAGTCCGCTGAGGAAGACCACCGCTATCAAGGCGACTCCGGTGGCAGCGAGCATCTCACGCCGCTCGTGAGCCAGGCCCTGATCAACTTTGGCCAGCGAAATATTGGTATCGAGGACGCCCAGAATCTGGGTTCCGGCAGGATGCGCGTGGCATGCTGCATTCGAGCATGCCGGTTCATTTTCGATGGGCGTGATCACGCCCAACACGCGCTCGCCATTCGCGCGATAAACCCGAAAACGGTCGGAGCGGTTCAGACGCGCCAGCGGCTTGGATTTTTCATGGCAGCCATAACAGGCCTCGGCGCCCTTGTCGATGCTCCCGCCCACCTCGGTCGGTGCGGTGGAGTAGCTGATCACGCCCTCTGGATTCATGATGCGGATGCGCACCATGCCCGGCTGATCGGCCATGTTCATCATCAGCTCGTAAAGGCCGGTGCGATCGTTGTTCAGCATGTAGCGGGACGCGCTGCGCCGCAGCACTTCGCTCTGCCGCTCGGCAGCGACCAGGGCGGCTTCTTCCAGGTGCTTGCGTTGATCTTGAATGCTGAAGTAGCCGAAGAGCGCGAAGATGATGATCAGGACAACAAAGATCGACACCATCAGTTTGGCGCTGATGCTGCGACCCAGCCGCTGAATCCAGCGTGACGGCGTCGAAACGAGATTACCCTCTTTACCTGCAGTGGGAATGCCGCTCGAATTGTCAGTCACCTGCATGGACAGGCACCGCAAATTCACTCGCCCTAACTTCGGCCTCGTTAATTGGTCCGCGCAGCGCCGGAATGTGCGCCTTCTCCTCTGGGAAGATAGGCAAATATTTTGCTGCCAGGCCAAAGATGGCGAAGCCCAGCGCCACGAACATGGCCGTAATCACCGTCTCCGTCCACTTCGGCGCGTACCGGCCACCGACAGCGCTTTCAACGCCGGTGATAGCGACATTCAGACGATTGGTGACGAAACCTAGCAGGCAAAGCACAGCGGCGAGATACAGGCCTTGCGCGCTCTCGCGGATCTTCGGCACCAGCAGCATGCCGAGCGGAATCAGCACGGAGAGAAAAATTTCCAGCAGGAAGAAGCGCTGCTCATAGCTCGGTTTGAATACCAATCCGAGAACGCCACGATGATAGAAATCTTCGAACTTCAGGATGCCGTAGAGCGCCAGGACGACAACCAGCACCCGTCCCAGGTCGCGAAGAATCGGCAGCTCCAGCTCGCGGCCAAAATACTTCGAGCTCATCGACGACTCGAAGATGGTCATCGCCAGCCCGACGGAAATCGCTGACAGGAAGAAGAAGACCGGCAGCAGCGGGCTGTACCAGAAAGGATGCAGCTTGTTCGGCATGATGAGGTACAGCGTGCCCAGCGACGATTGATGCAGCGTCGAAAGCAGCACGCCCAGGATCACGAACACGACCATCACGCTGCGGATGATCTTCAGTGCCCGGTGAAGATGAAAGTGTTCCAGGACGATGGGCGAGAACTCCAGCGCCAGCACCGTGGTGTAGAACATCACGCAGTAGGCGACCTCGAACATTACCGAGTGCGGATTGCGCATGATCAGCGGATGCCAGATGTTCCAGGGCAGACCAAGGTCGTACATCAGCGCGGCGCAAACCAGTAGGTAGCCGAGAAACGCGGTCAGGATGGTCGGCCGGATGATGGAGTGAAAGCGCTTGATGTTGAAGATCTCGACTGCGGCGGTGAGAGTGAAACCACCGGCCGCCAGCATGACGCCGCACATCACGTCAAAGCCGATCCAAAGGCCCCACGGAAACTGATCGCTCAAGTTCGTGGACGCACCCAGTCCGCGGAAGAAGCGGATGAAGGTGCAGTAGATTCCGGCCAGCATAATGACGGCAAAGACGGCCTTCCAGAAGGTGAATCGCACACGGGGAACTGTCATCGGGCACCGCCTTTATGTTCTTTCTCTTTTTCCTGCGCCTCGGCTTCGGCTACGTCCTCACGGCGATGGGTGATCCAGTAAATTCCGCCCAACATGGTGCCGAACAGCGGAACGAAGTCGGGAATGCGCGACAGCACCTGATAGGTGTAAAGCGGAAGTGCGCGCTCGGTGAGGTCCGTGCGCAGGCCGAAGTTGTTGAACGGAACCGCCGACAGCATCATCACCGACGTGCCACCAACCTCGGTCTCGCCGAAGATGTGGTGCAGATAAGTGTTGGGATTGTCGTGAATGCGCTTCTTGGCTTCTTCCAACAACGCGTCGCGATCGCCGAAGATGGTTGCCCCGACCGGACAGATCTCGGCGCAGGCGGTTTGCTTGCCCGCCGCTACCCGCTTAGCGCACATAATGCATTTGCGCACGCCGGGAACCGCCTTGTCCCATTCGTACTTAGGCACGCTGAACGGACACGCCGCCATGCAATAACGGCAGCCCATGCACTTGTGCTTGTCGTAGGTGACCGGGCCGAGCGAGGTCTTCTGTAGCGCGCCTACGGGGCAAACCGAGGCGCAGGCCGGATCCTCGCAGTGCTGACACAGGCGGCGCATGAACTTGTCGTCCCTGGTGAGGACGGCGGTGTATTTGTGTGCCGAGGTAAATTCCTGCGCTGCGATCTTGTCGTCGTAGGGCAGGCCATTTTCAGTGGCGCAGGCCTGCTCGCACTGCTTGCAGCCGATGCACTTGGTGGCATCGTAGAGAATTCCTTTGCTCATGGACGTTTCTCCTGCGGCCGCAACCGACACGGGGGATGGTGCAGGTTACGGCCACATCACCCTGACGGAGCCGTCCGCCTCAAGTCTCCGACAAGGGAGTTCTTAAGGCGTTGGGCAACTGTGCGGCGCCGCGGCCATGCCAGTCTGAATTTTGGGCCTGTCATGAGCGCTGGCGTCGCTGGAATGCGCCGTCGGGCGATTACTCGGTCGGCAAAGCCGCCGCTCCGGAGCGGCCACGTTCGGCCGGGCTGAAGCGGATGAAAGACACGCGAAGATTACTTAAGCGTCTTCACGTAAGCAGCCAGCTTCGCAGCCTGGTCAGCGCTGATGCCCTTGGTAGCAAAAGCGTGGGTGGCTTTCTTTTGTGGACCGCCGTTCTCGATAAAGTCGACCAGTTCGGACTCGGACATCTTTTGCACGGACGGAGATGAGAATGCCAGTGCTCCCATCTTCTGGCCAGCCGGAGTGCCTTTACCGTCAGCGCCATGGCAAGCGGCGCACTTTGCCTTGTAAACGTCTTCCTGGGCCCAGGATAGATTCGGTAACGCTAAGAAGAGCGCAAATGCAATAACCAGTACAGCTAGAATGACTTTCTTCATGACATCTCCCGATTCGTATTTATAAAAACCGGATTAAATCGACTCACCTTCCCGTTAGTTTGGATTGAAATCGTCCGCGCTGCAGGGGTGACTGCCATGAGTACGATTTCAGTGTGGGACTTGGGTGAAGGGGAAGCTGTGATGGAGGTCACTTTCGGTGGTGATGGATTTCGCAACAACATGGGTCACCCCGCCGATGGGAATTGAGGCAATTTGCCGCTTTCTTGTGCCGATGCAGCGGGGCAACGTTCAGGAACTCAATAAAGAGTGCGGTTTGGGGAGCCATCTGATGAGACTTGCATCAACCGGAGCGCGAAAGACCTATGAAATCGGTGATATTCGAAACAGGTTTGGTCAGATGACAGTTTGAGACAACGGCTCGTGCAGTTAGGGCTGGTACTCTCTTTCGAACGCGCGCAGCTGTTCGATCTCGAGTTCAAGCTTCTGCAGACGGCGTCTCCGCAGGTATGTAAAAACGACGAACCAGATCAAGGCGAGCACAAAGAGTGGAACAAATCTGTCAATTTCCCAGGGACTGATCCTGAACCCGGCGATCAGCCCGGGAACGGTCACCATGGCAATGCCCACGAAAACGGCCGGCAGCGCTGTTTTGCGCCAGACGTTCCGCTCATAGTCGTGCCGCTTCTCGAGCTGGCTTCGATAAGACCGAAGCGTGGTATCCAGACTAGCGTCCGACGCCGAGTGCGATCGCCAAATTCCTTTCGAAACGCGGTACGCAGTATAGAGTCCCCAGAGACTGATTACTCCGAAACCCATTCGCACGCACCAGAGGCTCCCCGGCGACAACGGGATCGGCCCGAGCTGGTGAACCTTGAAGAATCCGAGCCCGAACCATAGGAAGCCCAGCAGGCAGGCAATGGCAGTGTAAAGCGCTTCGAAGCGACTTTTCCGCTGCAGTTTAAGTGCTCTAAGACGAAGTTCATCGCCTGACATTTTGAGTGCCTCCGTTGGTTGCTTCTGCCAGATATTCTGCGGATCGTTCACCGGAATCTCACTTGGCATGAACTCCTCCTTCCCCGAACCATCGCCTCAGGATGTCCTTGATCCGGTGGACCTTCATCGCGATGTTGGCTGGCGATAGGCCGGTAATTTCGCTGATAGACGCGGCGGCCATGCCTTCGAGATAGGAAATGATGATCTGACGATCGAGCGGTTTCAGACGCTGGATCAGCAGCGAAAGGCGCTCAAGTGTCTGGCTCTGGCTGACCGCATGTTCACCGTGATGGCTGCCTCCCAGGCTCTCGATGTTCTCAATATCCTCGACGCTCACCAGCTTGTCTCTGACTCGGCGCTGCCGAATCACGTGACCAGTCGCGACGTTGTGAGCGACGCGATAGACCCAGGTTCGCAGCGAGCATCGCTGGTCGAATGATGCGAAGCTGCGCCAGAGATGGAGGTGAATGTCCTGCAGCAGGTCGCGACGCGCTTCGGGATCGAGCTCATAAGCGCGGGCCAGGCGGTCGAGCGCGGAAGCGTACGTCTCCGATACCTGTTCGTACAAGGAGTCCTGAGTCGAGTCTCCTGCCGTTATGAGTTCAGGTTCCCGCACATTGAAGGTAGTCACTGGACATGGAAGTTTCTAACAGAAATAATTGCTGCGGACTAACCCTGAGGAATTTTGCCAAAGTTGCCCGGGCCGCAGCATTCCTGCGGGACGCCCGCGTCCAACTACTGCCCAAGCCACGCAAGGTATTAGCTTTTGGCTCACGCGACTTTGGGCCATGGCGAAGCTAATCGAACAGGTTTTCTTTGACCAGCTTCTGTCCGGCGAGCGCCGTGTAGCATCCCCAAATTGCCATTGCCGCAAGCAGCACGATTACGAAGATCGGCCCGCCGATGTACCAACTGGAGAAATCGGTGGTGACAGGAGTGCTGCCCAGCAGATCGACGGTAAAAATTCCGACAGCGAGAGCGACAAACCCGAAGCGCAGTACGAAGAAAGCCGCGATAGCATAAACGGCTCCATAGGCAGTCGCAATGAGAAACAGATGATGTTCTCCGTAGCTCTTGATCCCGGTCCAGAACGCAACGAACGCCAGCGCAGCCAGCCAAGGTTTACGGAGGATAACCCGGAACGCGAACATCAGGAAGAAGAAGATCAGCGTGGCCTGTACCGACGTTGCGACGTGCGAGAGACACGCCCCCAGGATGGCACGCGCGCCAAACAGGACGTCAGTCGAGGGGAAGTCGGGTTCGGCGCCGATCCGCTTCAAACCCAAAAACATGAACTGGAAAATCAGGCACCAGCTGACGCCGAGGATGACTCCAAGCAGAACATCGCGTCCCACCAGCGGATCGCGAATGCGGCCCGACATCAAACGCGCCCAGGAGATGATGGCGTGCGGCCAATGTTTACGAACGTAAGGCTCGATCGCCAGGTAAACGATATAGAACAACGTGCCCAGAAATACAGCCCCGCTCGCGGCAAGGACAAACAGCCCAAATGTCCCCAGGCTCGGCACGAAATGGGCGGTAAATAGCCAGACCAGCATGTCCAGTGCGAAGATCAGCAGACCGAGCCGCAAGCCACTTTGCGGATCGCTCTTGCGTTGCAGGTAATTACGCCGAGCCAGCCACACCGCACCGGCCAACAAAATTAGCAGGAAGATCACCAGAAGGACTTCGGGCGTTTTGGATTTTTCGATGTCCTGCGAAGGCATGCGATCGGGCTCTGTCCAAACGCTGATGAGACGGAAGAAAACCGGCTTGCCGCGCCAGCTTGCGGCCTCTACGCGCAAAGCCGTCTTCGTGCCCGGCCAGACGCCGGTCCACGCAGCGCGCTGATCGGATGCGCCCAGCGAATTCCAGATCGGCGTCGTCGACTGGAATTGCGCCATATCCAGTCCCGCCAACTCGAAGAGCGTGCTCCACTCGTAAGGTTGTGCCGAAGCCGGCGTCGTGTCCTTTTGCGGGGGGACTGCGTTGAAACCGATCAAATGGCCTTGCGGATCGAGCCAGAGCGAAACCATGCCCGAAGTAATCGGCGGCGGATCGTCGAGCGTGACAATGCCCGGCAGCAGCAGATTTGCGCTGTGGACTTGAGTTGCGACGAGATACTCCGGACTCTGGCGATGCCAATAACTGAGCACCGACGGCCGATTCCGCAGAACCACACTCCAGTTGGGATGCTCGCCGCCGGCATGATCCAAATGCTCAAGGTATTCGTTGTCGTAATCCATTGAACTCGCGCTGTCCACCGGCGGCGTCGTGTAACCCAGTTGATGGACAATGTCACGGGTTCGCTGCGCCAGCACGTCGGGCGAGTACGGAAGATCGATTCTGGCGAGACCGTCGGTGCGCGCCGCAAGCAAATAAAATACGAGCAATCCCATCAGCGCTGCAGCGACGGCAATCATCGCGGTGCGGACCGGCATGCCAGCAGTTTCGCCAGCCGCTGCGACGACCTGCGGTGAAGGTGTTTCGCCCGCGGCAAGAGCGGCAGCAAGTGGATCGCCTCCCGGCAAAGCAGCCGCAACCATCAACGCCGACGCAGGACGATTCTGCGGATCATCGTCCAGACAACGCAGGATCGCGCGCTCCACTGCGGGATCCAGATCGCGAACCAGCGTCGATGGCCGGCTGATCATGCTGTCGCGGCGAACCCGAACAATCTCTTCGCGGGTCTGGCCGCTAAACGCGGGCTTGCCCGTGAACAGTTCGTACAGCACCAGGCCCAGCGAGTAGATATCGCTGCGCGCCGTCACCTCTTTGCCGGCAAGTTGTTCCGGCGCCATGTAAGCTGGCGTGCCGCTGCGCACGTCCTCGATTTCGTGCGCGATCCCTGCCAGACCGAAGTCCATGATCAGTACTTCGCCACGGCCGTCGAGCATGATGTTCGACGGCTTGAGGTCGCGGTGCAACACACCTTTGTCGTGCGCCGCTGCCAGTCCCGCGCAGATTTTGCGCGCAATTTCGATGGCTTTGTCGGAAGGCAAACGGCCGATGCGGCGCAGCAGCGACGAGAGATCCTCGCCATCGACGTACTCCATCGAGAGAAAAACGTGGTTGTCGGCCTGGCCGATATCGTAGACGCGGCAAACGTTGGGATGCGAGATGCGCCGCGCAATCCGTACCTCGTTGCGGAAGCGCTCCAGCGTGTACTCGTCGGTCATCGCCTCCGGCAGAAACTTGAGTGCGACCGATTGGCCCAGGCTCAGATCGTCGGCGCGAAACACTTCACCCATGCCTCCGCGCCCCAGCAGCGCGACGATGCGATAGCGATCTGCTATGAGATTGCCGGGAGCGAAGCGTCCTTCATTGCGAGACCGATGTGACGATGGAGATTTACGCGCTGCAGCAAACGTCACGTCGTCCGATGCGACTGCAATCGCAGCCATCGTCGGAGCTTCGGCACCCGCAACGCTGGACGAGCTCTTCTTGAGCGGATTTCCGCATTCGGAGCAGAACGACTTTCCCTGCTCAACCTCCGAACCACATTTCTGGCAGTGCTCGATTCCCAAACGGCTCCCCACAAATCCCTTATCGCTATATTACCGTGCTTTGAGGGGATGTGGCCTCAGCTGCGCCGACCGTCATCCTGAATTGGGTGTTCCGAAAGGTAATCGGAGCCTCACCTCCGACGCGCGCAGAACCTGCGACCAGGAAGCGCAAGACAATTCCGGGCAAAATGCTAAAACGGGAGTGGTACGAAGGGCATGTCTCAGAAGTTCGGCCGCTCCAGCGGCGGCTGCCAAGCTAGAAAATCCTGCCGCATCCGCTCAGTGTAATTCTGAAGCAGATCTTCCACGCGCTTCGGATCTGGTGACTTCACAATCAAGCCGACATGATGTTTCTTCTCGTCCATCCGCCAGACGATTTCCGGATCGTTGTAAGCGGATGTGTCGGGACGTTCCTGCTTGGCCAGCGAAACCAGCAGGCCCGCCGAATCCTTTCGAGGGACCGGAGGTCGGTACTGCGACTGGCCTCCCGCGATTTCCAGCTTCGCCCATTCTGCCCACATGTTGATGCCGGTCGCCGCTTCGATCAAGTCAACAATGTGTGCACCACCCACTCGCGCCGAGGTCTCAAGGAAATACAGCTTCCCATCGCGTCCGCGAATAAACTCGCTATGCGAAACGCCGCGAACCATGCCGAAGGCGCGCATCACCTGCTTATTCAGTTCGATCAGCGGCTGCGCCTCGTTCGAATCCAGCGGCAGAGTTCGGGTGGTGAAGATATCGCCCTCCTGCGACACGTCCATCGGTGGTCGCCCATAACGGCTCGCGATGGCAAACAACAATTCGCGCTCATAGAAAATTCCGTCCACGTGATAGATGTCGCCGGGCACGTACTGCTCCAGAAGGTAAAACGACTGCTGATCGCCCAAGCGCTCCAGCGCCGCCCAAAACTCGTCTGCAGTTTGAATCTTCTTGATGCCCATCGAGCCCGCCATGGAGCGAGGCTTCAACACCCAGGGCGGCGGAACGCGATCAAGAAAATCGCGCAGCTGCCCATGGTTCAGCACATGTATGAACTCGGGGACCGGCAATCCCTCGTGACGAGCTCTGGATCGCATCGCCAGCTTGTCGCGGAAATAGCGCGCGGTGGTGTCTCCCATCCCGGGGACTCGCAGATGCTCGCGGAGCGTTGCAGCCGTTTCTACGTCGAAGTCATCCAGCGCCACGATGCGGTTGATGACCTCGGTTCGCGCCATGTAGCTCACGCCCAGAATCGCGTCATCGAGTTTCCATTCCTTCTGCACGTCGGGCATGTAGAAAGTTTCGTCGATGCTCTCGCGCGGCCACGCTTCTTCTTTGAGACTATGCGAGGTGAGCAGCAGCGTACGACAACCCTGGCGATGGCACTCGCGAATGAAGTCGCCGCCTTTGTAGTAGCTCGCCAGACAGAGAATCGTGAGTTGCCTGTTCGGGTTGGACGCGTGGCTGGCTGTGGACATGATCGCCTCAAAGTACCAGCGGATTTGCGAGCCAACACTATACCAGCTAACGCGGCCTATGTTCGTCATCCGCTGAAGGCTGACGGCTCTATTTGCCCGGCTGTTTGCGCATTCGCTATAATCGGAGTTCCCCGGGCGGGAGTAACTCAGTGGTAGAGTGCGACCTTGCCAAGGTCGAAGTCGCGGGTTCAAATCCCGTCTCCCGCTCCAAACCTTTCAAGCACTTACGCTTCATAAGCTCTTAGCCACTGATGCACGTTAAGGCACGTTAGGAAGAAGCTGAGGCCACTTCCGCTTCTGACGGGCGTGCCGGCAATGGTGCCGACCGTACCAGTTCGACGATCCGGTTCTGTGCCTGGCGTGCGTCTTCGCTAAACGCTTGTGCATACAGCCCAAGTGTCGTGCTGGGATTTGCATGCCGGCAAAGTTCCTGCACCACTTTCACATCTTCGCCATTGGCCTTCAGCAACGAGGCGAACGTCCGGCGGAACGTATGCCAGCCAATCCGCTTATCTATGCCGAGTTTCTTCGCCAGCGGCTGAATTTGACGCCTCAAAAGCATGTGCGGCCAGTATGGTTTCGCTCCCCGGTTGCGATGGGACGCGAAAATCCAATCGTTGTCGCCGGGATAGGGTGCAATCGCCCGCCATGCCTGAAGATCCGCGAGCTGGTACGGATGCAGTGGAACCAGTTTCTTTGAGACCTCGGTTTTGACATCGCCGATACGTCCTTTAACGATTGCCTTTGTGACGGTCGCCAAGCCCCTCTCGAAGTCAATGTCAGACCACCTCAAACCGAACGCTTCACTGATCCGAAGGCCATTACCATATTCGATGCAAATGGCGGCCCGTTCCCGGGTCTTCGACTCGGTCCAGAGTCCATTGATCTCGCCCGCCGTCAAAATGTCGGGAACGCGGCTGCGTTTGCCGCTCTGCCGGACCAGCTTAATCGGATTGCGACCAAGCGGTACAAATTCGTACCGCTGCGCATGCGTACACAGAACGCTGAAGATGTTCCTGATACGCTGCTTGGTCGGATTCTCAAGGGGCTTACCGGTCTTGGTGCTGGTCAGCGATGCTAACCAGCTCTCGACTGCAACCGTCTTGATATCCGACATCCGTGTACTCTCCCACCGTGGCAAAATGAACAGATTCATCATGCCCAAGTAGTTCTGCTTGGTCGACCACGACCGACTGGTGTTCGACTCGTTGAGTTCAACGTCTTTGAAGTGTCTTGCGACGACTCCGACAGTCGGCACTTGAGCCGCCGGACTCATGTTGTTTATGGTGAGCCGCACTTGGCCGGCAGCTTTCTGAGCTTGCGATTCCGTCTTATATGTTTCAGCACTTCCGACAACGGCCTGCCGCTGAACGCGGCGGCCATCATCGAGAGTGACGCGATACCGCAAGATCCATTCGCTGCGACCATCAGCGCGACGTACTTTGAGCAGACTGCCTTTCTGATATCGTGCGCGTGAATTCATTGAATCCTTCCTGAATCACGGCACGGGTCGCAAACGGAGTTTACTCGCCTCCGCATCCAAGCATCAAGCTCGCTGAGGAGGAAGAGCCAGCGCCGGCGCTGGCCATCGCCGCGCGGGTGCGCAGGCACTTTTCCTTCACGCGCGAGTTTCTTCAGGTGCCGTTCCGATATCCGGAGGAACGGGGCCGCTTCGAGGGCTTCCACGAACGGCTCGAGGGCAAGAGGCACGGCGGGGAGCGCCGTGCCGACTACCACCGTGGACGCTGTCATTTCTTCGACAACTCCAAGTGACGAGGCTTTGCGACCACCGTTGCGCGTTTTTCCAGCAGGTCAAGATCCGAGATTTTCACCCGTTGAATCTCATTAATTCTTAAGCCAAGATGAACTGCAGCGCCGCTCTGAGCGGAGTTGCAGAAAGCGGAGTCCAGCAACTTACGGATCTCTTCATCGCTGAGAACGGGATGCTGCTGTGATGATTGCGGACGTGGGTTACGTCCAGGGAAAGGGACCCTGCGGTCCCGAAGTGTGAAGGTCATGATTACTCCGGCGCGAGGCTGCCGCGCATTCTAAGAATTACTTGAGTGAAGGTGTGTGCCAAACATTACCCAAGGTATAGGCCCGTATCGTCCTGTTTTGGGCATCGGGCGGATGCCCTGGGCAATCAAACTGCGGGTTTCAGTTTTCGTAGTCATCGGCGTAATCGGTCCAGCGTCCCGGCCTGGGACCTTGTTCCGGCTTTAACCTGAGCGTTGCGCACTTCCAACGCCGCAAAGAGGTAACCCACCCAAAAGGCCTTCTCGCTGGCGAGCAATGTTTACAGGCGTGTTTCCTTTCCCCGACTCTCAATATGGATTTAACGGGCATCCCATCGGCCGTTTCCGGCGCGGCCCTCTCGGTCCGGAGCTGCGTCTCGTTGTTAAAGGGGCACCTCCTTTACGTGCTTAACAATCGTGGCAGAAGCCAACATCCTGCCAAAGTCTGTCATTCGTTATCCGCACTCTGCACGACCCGGCTGACGGCAGGCTCACCGGAACTACACAGGGCTACTCAGAATGCTTTCTAGGGCTTTTGGGCCAGCCTAGCTCCGACTCGGTGAACAACATCTGTCCTGGGATGAAGCCTTTGATCTTGGGTTTCTCGGCTGTCCGTTTCCCGCGTTTCTCTATGAGCCCGTCTGCGATAGCGGTCAAAGCTCGTTCTTCCGCCTGCAACCTTTCGATCTCCACCTGGGCTCGCATCGCCCTATAACTGAACGGGGCGCCCGGTATTCTTCCGACCCCAGCGGCGAGCTGGGTTGCGAAGTCGAGCTTATGCTTCGCAGCAGATCGTAGAAAGTCACTCAACCGAGGCTTCCTTGCCCCGTACTGTAAGGCGATGTCGGCCACGCGCAAAAGCGCGTCCAGATCAGCCGGCGAGTTCTTAATCTGGAGATATTCTTTCCAGCCGCTTTCCGCCTGCTCTTTACCGGCTTCTGTCAAGGTGTAAGCATGCTTTGGACGTTTCGTCGCAGTCAATCCTTCTGCTCTAGTGACGAGCTTCTGCTTGGAAAGCCGGCGCAGAGCCGGGACGGTGGCGCCCAGCGACAGACCCGCCTCGCGTTGAAGGTCATATGGAGTCTGTAGGCCCTTGTCCAGCTTGGCCAATATGTAAAGATCCAAGACGAGCAGCAATTCCGACCTCCTAAGATATGTCTACACGAGTTTAGCTCAAATCGCCGTCTACTGCATCAATCCGCTGACCCCCTAAGATATGTCTGCATAAGTATGGGCAAAGGCGGATCTGATCGGAGGTCTCGTCCTCAGACAATTGTCGCGGCGCATTGGCTCCTCGCTGATCCCTCGGCTTGGAGGCGCGAGGCCGCTTCGAATTTCGCTTGCCGGGTCGGGGGCACAAACGGTTCCGGCCAAAACTCGTCTTTAATCGCGTTCAGGTCCACCTTGAGATGTTTCATCACGGCCAGCCGGAAGAACTGTACCGAGTTCTCGCGGTCTGCTAACAGCTCCCTCAGGGTGAAAGGGTGACGCCCTCTTCGAACCTCCCGGCGTGCCAGGTCTGCGGCATGGACGACGCGCTTAGGGTCAATCCCGGGCACCACCATGCTGAGCGCAAGGTTGCGGGTCTGTTCCCGTTGCTCCCGCCTCAGGATGCGACTTGGAGAGGACCAGCGGGGCGGTTTGAAGTGGAAGATATGGATTTGCATCCAGTTCAGCAACAGGCGCCAGCGTTGAGCGGCCTGTTCATACCCTTTCCCAAGCGCCCGCACGGCAGAGCGACGGGCGCGCTTGCGATATTTTTCGAGTTTTCGCAGGATTTGCTCAAACTCGGAAGAGCTGATACAGACGAGTTTCTCCCGCCGTACCAATCTCAAGGCGATCTCAACAGCCGCAATTTCCAGGCAGTCCAATCGCGGTTGGGAACTCTTGTTGAGAGTGAACTTGAGGTAGCGGCGTACGCCTAAAATCTTGTCGTACATAGCGGAGTCGAAGGACACGCTGCGAACATCAGGATGTTCGAACGTCCATCTGGGATCCCGGAAGTAATACCTGCCCTCTTTCGCATCGGCAAAACGGTTCACGATGCGGTCGAGGCCGGGAACGACGATTTCAAGTTCCCGTCGGCTGAAATACAGACGCTTAGTTGGTAAGTGCATCGTTCTCCTTGGAGAGAGTGGCCTTGCCGGGGTAAACGACACCGGATTGGCGCTTTTTCCAGTTGTCGTCGCCGAAGACCTGATCGACGTTCCACTTGCGCGATTCGACTTCCGCGTGTTGGCGACAACAGATCACGCTGAACCTGCGGAAGAACCTCTCCCAGTGTTCCGGGTCGCGCTGTTCTACTCCGTTCTGAACATAAATTTCAAATGCTTTGAAGGCGGCTACGACAATGCACTCAAGCTCTGGGGGCGTAGGCGGGGCAAATTTGGCATCGGCCAAGATCGTTTCTGCCTTGCGGACGTGCTCAAGGATGGCAGGAGTGCGTTCCTGCTCAGGGATGGTTTCAATGAAGCCAGTGACAATACCGAAAGTCGAGTGAAAGTACTCGGTGGAAATTGGCATGATCCGTGTCCTTGCCTCAGTTGAGGCGGTGAAGGGGTACCCGATGTATTGCCAGTCCGGTGTGATCAACGGATCCCACTCCACATTTCCGTAATATCAGCCAGCCGCGCTTTGCCAAATATTGTTCTGCCGGAACTCGAATTACGGCGCCTGAAGCCGAATAGCGAAACGCAAACCTGAACTCTCGGGGCTGGATTGGGGCAGTGATCTTGAGAGCCCTATTCAATAACATGCAACCTGATCGTTCCCTTGCAACCTCCAGAGCAAGCATGCGCCACAGCCGTGAATAGCACGAAGTCAATACGTTGCCAAAGAGTGCGGCGCCATAAAGCTCCAGAAATCTCATTGAACCGCGGTCTGTCTCTGGACGCTGGACAGCGCACCAGCTGAAAACCAGCCTACCGGGCTGGCCGGGGGATGTCATGATCACTTCAGTACGATGTACCCTTCAGCAGCGTCGCCAACCGGATTCTGGAACAGGTAGCCGGGATGCCGGCGGCAACGGATGGCCGGAGGGATGGGTGACAGGAACGGCGGGAGCTGAAGCAAACAACCTAGCTGCCCAACAAACCTTCCTCAGCACCGGGCAAATCAGCACCAGGGCAAAAAAGAGAAAGCTGAACGCGCTCCGGACACTCATCCCACTCCGCCCCCCAGGGTGGTCTCTCCACCCTCACCAGCACTATCAGCCAAGCAGCCAAGCGCCAGAGCGACGGCAGTCAGCGGGAACCAGTTGGCCTCTTCTCGGACAATTTCTTCATACCTCCAACATTGGCATACGCATAGGCTTCTCGCGAGAACAACCCCTCTCCATGGCAGTCACTTGCTGATTTCGGCAACGCCTTTTCGGCCTGTTTGGACCGCGGCGACGGCTAGGGGCTCTTCTTCAGACAGTTTTCCGACGACGAGCAAAGCCGCGCCAGCAGCCGCTGGCGCGGCGCTACGAGGGATTTTTTTCGGCAGTGGATTACAAATTCGGCATCGGCATGAACCGAAGTATTCACCGGGTAAAACCGGCTTTCAGCACCAAAAATGGGGACTTCCGCGATAGTGACACTATTATTCTGCCAGGGTGATGTCGAAGGGCAGGATCTGGTCGGAGTACCAGGGCGAGGCGACTTCCTTGAAGCCGGAGACGGCCGAGATCGGGTTGCCGTCGAACTGGTCGATGGTGGCGCCCGAAGACTGGCCGCTGTCGCGGACCAGGGTGTTCTGATAGATCGCTGTCTGCGACAGGAAGGCGTTCTGGTTGGTCATGAACTGGGGACGGACATCGTCGCTGTTGGCGACGAACTGGCCGCCGAGCTGGTAGACCAGGTTCAGCAGGGCATGGCGATCGAAGTTGATCCAGACCAGGCTGCCGGCGATGCCGCGCTTGTTACGGGAGAACGACCGGGGATCGGGCGATCCCATGGTGTAGATGGGAGCCTTCTCGCGGGTAACGCTGTAGGAGACGGCTTGCGCCTCGGCAAACGAGTAGTTGCCGATCTGACAGCGAATGGCAGAAGCGAAGAAGACTTTGGTAGCGCACAGGGGATATTTTACTCCTTGATTATCCAAGACATATCTTGGATAATGCACAAGGAGACCGTCATGAAAATTAATCGTCGTCGTCGCCATCTTCGCCCCAGCCCCTCGCGCCGCCAGATCCGCCAACAGATCGACCGTTTGCGCCGCCAGCTTCAGTTGTTCCAAACGGAATGGCTTCTGGAGTCCCTGCGCGAGGACCGCAACCTAACTCACCTTCGCCGGCTGCACGACCGCATTGTCGGGTGTCGGGATGCCATCGACGCCTGGGAGTGCTGCTAGATGAAGCGCTGCGCTTTGTATCTGCGGGTCTCGACCGTCGACCAGCATCCCGAGTCGCAGGTCCATGACCTGCGCCAATTGGCCCAGCAGCGCGGCTACACAATCGTCCGCGAATACACCGATCGCATCACCGGCACCAAGGCGAAGCGTCCCGGGCTCGATGAACTCTTGGCCGACGCTCGCCGCGGCGAGTTCGATGTAGTCCTGGTCTGGGCCAGCGACCGGCTGGCCCGCTCCGTTCGTCACTTTCTGGAAGTACTCGACGAGTTAAATCATCTCGGCATCGAGTTCGTGTCCTTCCGCGAGAACATCGACACCGGCGGCCCGTTGGGCCGCGCGGTCGTGATCATCATCGGTGCCATCGCCGAACTCGAACGCAATCTGATCGTGGAGCGGGTCCGCGCCGGCATGCGGCGGGCCAAGCTCGAAGGCCGCCATATTGGCCGCAAACCGCTCGTCATTGATCGTGCTGCCGTGCTCGGCGAGCGCGCACACGGCCGCAGTCTCACCCAAATCGCGCAGACGTTTCGCATCTCCCGTGCCAGCGTCAGCCGATTATTAAAGGAAGCGAAGGAGGTCGTCTATGAGCCGCAACAATGGGCGTCGTAACCGCGGGCCGCCAGATGGTGATCAGGTCACGGTCGAGGCAGACGAGGTTCTGATCGGTACCGATCTCGTCGTCGTCGACCCTGGCCTGGTGGTAATCGGCCCCGATGCTGTGGTGGTCTCCCCTGACGAAGTGGAGATCGCTCCCGAGGTAGTCATCGTCAGGTAAGAGGCCGCAGGGGTCGAAAACGCAGTGTCTCAAAAGGGGTGCTACCAAGCACCCCTTAACTTTCTGATTCCATTGACCCGAAAATCCGACTTTTTGCTGTAACTAAAGGTATGGGTTCTGGAACGTACCCCTATCGGAATGCAAATGATTGTGCGGAACACGGAACAGGCAATCAGCTAAACGGAAGCGCTGCCCTGTTGCAACCGGAGTCGCTCGCCATGGTAGAGCCCCTGGTTCGGGACGAGGGGGTCGGAGGTTCAAATCCTCTCTCCCCGACCAATATTTTACGGGTTCAACCCGGAGACATGGGTGACAGAACGTACCGGTCACATGGGTAACACTTTTGTTGGGACTACGGCACGATACGTAGCAATAGCGGGAAACGGGAGAGGGTTACAAAGGGGGGTACAGTGAAGCGAGATCGTCGTGACCTGACTACCAGCGCTGCGTGGAAACGCCCCTCCGAATCATGGCAAGACCGGCCCGGACATCAGCCGAGCCGACTTTGCCTGGTGCACGACAGCGCTCGATTGGGGATGGAATATCGAGAAAACCGCCGCCCGGCTGATGGAGGTTAGCTCCAAAGCGCGAGAGAACGGCGAGCGATATGCCTCCGTCACTGCTCAGAATGCAGCAGCGGCGGCAGTGGAAGGAAACGGCCAAAGAAAGCGCAGGGGATGAAGCGCGTCGTGCTGAATCCTCGCAGCCTGACAAGCACATGATTCGAGACTAAGGGACTGCTGGCCTTTTCTTGCCAATACTTATACAAACACGGTAATAACCAGCTAGCAGCTTCGAAGACTCCGTTGGTGCTGGAGCAAACCATGAGATAGACGCTCTAAACGCGGATACAAAGCACAGAAAATCTATAGCTGCGATCGACTTGTAAAAATTGATTGGACTTCCGTACTTTTTATCCCGGAATATGCCCCGTGCAATATGCCATGACGGTTACTTATCGTCCAAGAGATAATTGGCCGATTTAACATACAAATATTTGTCGGTAAATTCAGTGAACGAGTCCATCATCACAACGACTTCATCGACTGCACCTATGTTATTTGTAATTGCGTCTTGTTTACAGTCTTTAGCCAGATTAACAAAAACGCTTTTAATGCTATCTACTGGCACTGAACGACTATCAGCCAGCCGCTTGCCAATGCCTTCAATGGCAGGCATCAAGCCACCGACAGCAATATGGTCAAGATTTAGGAAGTGAGCGGCAACCGCCTCCGAAATAATATGCTTATAGTCTTGAACATATGGGGTGACCGGATAGCGTTCAGATACCATTGCCGCTAAATTATCTACGGAGTATATATAGGTTAAGAAGATTTCGAGCTCCTGCTGATTAAAGGCTCCTGAATTATCATGGATCTTCTTAGCCAGCACTCCAAGGAATCGGATAGTGACGTAGGGTGGTATAAACCATCCAACGCTATTAAGTGCCTGCTTGTAATAATCTAAATTGCCCATGCGAGGTTTAGTACAATCCGCCGTAAGGGAAGCCAGCCCTAAACAGCCCGACGACTATTTTGTTCTACTGCCCAGGAAAGCCACAACATGACCGCGCAATGCGGCGACGAAGCGTTGGAAGCTCAGATCGTCCGCGGGCTGGCGATCTGCGAATTTGGTGACATTAGTCGCCATCACCAAACACGCGGCGTTGTAGACTCGCTCCAGCACCAGGCGTCGCACAGGATCTCATAGCGCTTGCTGTAAGAGGCCTTCTCGAAACTGGGTCCACCCTGAAATACGGCTCCGAGTTGCGCACGGGCGAATTCACCCGCTCGCAATCCTCCAGAAGGAAGAAATAGCCGAGGAACGGGGCCGGGGCTTGCCAAAACGGCCCTCCCGGATACGCGACCCAGATATCCGTCGCGCTGCCGATAGCCTCCTCGGAGCGGTTATTGAAGTTGTTGCCGAAGGAGGGCCCAACCTGAGACTTGAACTCCATCGCGGTCACGAGCTGCCCCGTCGGAAACGACAATCAGGTCCCATTTCTTCTCGGCGCGATAATAGCCCGGAAGCTCCAGCGCGGTGCGCGTCTTACATCGAGTTTCTTCAGACCCGCGTCGCAGAGAATATCCGCGACCAGGACCTCCATCGCGCCCATCTGCGTGCCGCCCGTGACTTCGCCGCGTGTGCCGGCGTCGATCTTTCCGCCTTCAACCTGCTTTTCTTTACTTCCGTCCTCGGCATCCCAGATAGCTTTGCACCGCCTCCTGCAATCGGGCTTTAAGTCGGCTATCCAAGGGCTTCTCCATCTCGTGCCGATCGATTCCGTAACTCCAGGGCGACCCGGTCGCGCGCTGCCGTCACGGTGCCGGAAGGCCTGGCGCAGCTCCTCGGAACGTTCCTTAGCAAATGCTGCGAGGGAACGGGAACCCTGAATCCACCGCAGATACTGGGCCTGGAAACGCAGATAGCCACCGCGCATCTTAACGCCAGTAGGACTCCACAAAGAATTGCCCCACCGCCGACATGCAGCAGGCCGCCGAGCACCTCCAGATCCCATTCATCCGACTGAGATAAATACAGATTGTGATGCGGGTAGGTCTCGCCCTGGTCCAGAACCGGATCGAGCACATTCTTCATGTCCGCAATGTAGAGCTTGGGTTTTGCCGTCAAGCGCGTGCGTAACACGGTCTATGGTCTTGTACCACCCGCGCAGATTCTTTCCCGCCGTGTGACGCTTTCTA
>CAWFUE010000072.1:0-39919 GCA_963818905.1 uncultured Acidobacteriaceae bacterium | reverse complement strand
TAACCAGCATTACCTTTAAAATAGTATCCGGATGACCTAAAGCGGCAGGCAGCCCTTAATTCATAACATGAAATCCGGGGAGAGACAACGGGAGCTGCTCAATCCACGAGCGCAGGCGGTATCGGCTTGACTTGGAGGGGGAAAGTAAATAAATTTACCTGAGAAACCGGCGAGAGTGGCGGAATCAGGTAGACGCACTGGATTTAGGTTCCAGCGGGCAACCGTGGGGGTTCGAGTCCCCCCTCTCGCACGCCCTGCGGGGGAGGCCGGGCCCGGTCACCAACCCGCCTGCGCCGCCAATTCTTGACAACTTTTTGGGATAGTCCGGGAGGGGCCTGCGGGATTCTCCAATGAGATGGAGAGTTACGCCTGGTTAGGGTGCGCGGGACGCACCCTGCTTGCAGACCTTGAACTTTGAACCTTCTAACCTTGAACCTTGAACTTTGAACTCTACTGAGCAGAGAGATGAGACGATGACCGAAAGCGCGGTAAAAGTGGAGATGGAGAACCTGAGCGAAGTCAAACGGAGGCTCTCGATCCAGGTGCCCTTAACCGAGGTGGCCGAGGAAGTGGACAAGGCCTACCGGGACTTGGGCAAGCGGGTCGCGGGACCATAGTGCATGTCGGGTCGGCGCTCGCCTACCGCAGTATCCCTTTGCAGGCGGCTTATTGCGCGTCGAAGCACGCGATCATGGGTTTCTTTGCGTCGTTGCGTACCGAATTACTGCACGACAACAGCAAGGTACAGACTACGATTGTGCAGATGCCTGCTTTGAACACCCCTCAGTTTGGGTGGGTGAAGAGCCGCCTACCGAGAAAGGCACAACCGGTGCCGCCGATCTATCAGCCAGAAGTGGCCGCGCGGGCCATCTACTATGCTGCTCATCATCCCGAACGCCGCGAATACTACGCGGCGTGGTCGGTCGTGGAAGCGATTGTCGGCAACAAGCTTGTACCTTCGTTTGCCGATCGCTACCTTGCCCGCACGGGCTATGATGCGCAGCAGTACGACGGCCGCGAAGATCCAAATCGTCCAGACAATCTCTGGAAGCCGGTTCCAGGTGACCACGGCGCCCACGGAAGCTTCGATGATCGCGCTCGCGACCGCAGCCTGGAACTGATAGCTGAAACTAACTGGAAATGGGTCCTGGGCGCAGCCTTGGGCGCTGCGGCGGCAACCTATGCAACTCTCAAGACGACAGCGGCGAATAGTAAAATTCGGGAGTATCAAAAGAAGGCAGCATAGCCAATCCAAGCAAAGCGGAAACCAGGTTACTGCTTCCTCAGGACCAACATTGCTATTGCGGCGGGAGTGCTGGTGCTGGTCAGCCCTCGCACCGGCCACATAGCTGCCAATGATCTGTCAACCGACGTGATCCAAGTATGATCATCCAATCGCAAACCAAACTGTCTCTTATGGACGACAAAATTACCGAATAATTGCTGTTCATCATTCGAGGAGCAAACAAGTGGCGCGGACTTTGCTGCTGAGACGCCAAACGGAATGGCGGTCAGCAATAGTCCTCCTTTTTTTAGCACCTCGTGTATTTTTCCGAGTCGCAGTTCTATCTCATCTTCGTAGCTCGGCCTGTCGTCCTCAATAAATCCCCTAGCTTCAACCATTGACAAAGCAATTACCGCGTCGAAACTGTTAGATCTAATATCCATTCCCAAAAACGACCCTTGTAGTGGGATGAAGTTAGGATGTCTGAAAGAATACGGCCGCGCATCGAGACCCGTAACTTTGTGTCCGGCGCTAGCTAGTTCAATAGGCAAAATATCATCTGCCGATGCAAGACATAGAATGCTCGAGTCGACAGATAAGTCCCCTAAATTTCGTAACACCCAGCCCTGCTCCAGGATTCTTTCAGTAGTTCCTCTCCATACTACGTGCCCGTTACTATGAGTTGTGAATTGAACGGAAGCACTGAATTTGTAATCTAAAGCTTGCTCTCGAAGAGAGACGGAATCTAATGCATCACAGCTTTGTATGTCGCGCCTCGATTCAATTGATGAGTCTAAATCAACTCTAAGCTTGGACACAGCGTTAGATAAAGCTTCAAGTTGGTCCAGCAAGAACTTCATCTGGTTTAGATTTACGGACTGGGAGTTGCCTGACTTCACCTCAGATTTCAGACGATCAATTTCTTCTTCAGTTCCCATGCCGGTACGGCTAAGTGCCTCCACTATCGCGGCAAGTCTCCAGAGCACGGCCGACAACGCCGCATCCGAATGGTTGAGCGGCCTCGTGTACCAGGAAAGAAGCCGCCGCATAACCTTCTTAAAAAATTGAGCAGCCTCATTCACTATGCCTGGAGCTCTGGGATTGAGCTGACCTACTTGATTGCGCCACTGGTCGAACTCGCTAATTCCAGAGGGTAGCTGCAGCG
Source organism: uncultured Acidobacteriaceae bacterium (assembly GCA_963818905.1). GTDB lineage: Bacteria > Acidobacteriota > Terriglobia > Terriglobales > Acidobacteriaceae > Bog-257. The sequence continues at coordinate 37,529 of CAWFUE010000072.1, read as the reverse complement.
CTTCATCGCGAATCGACTTGAAGCGACGCGGCGAATCCTTCGCTGGTGTCGGAGCCGCCGGCTGCTTGCTCCTGGTGAGAGTTCGCAAACGCGACAGCACTCCGGTTGTGGCAGGGTCCATGGTTACTCCCAACTATTCCGTAAGGCGCGAACGTCACACCTTTGAGGCGATCTTCTGTTGGTGACGCAGAAATTATATCAACAGCAAGACGCTACTACAGAAGCAGCAGTTCAAGATGTGGAAGTGCTATAGGACAATTGCGGAGACTCTTCTTGCCTCTCTGTTCGGCCATCCGGATACCAAGTCCTGTATATCTTCTGGTTGAGAACGACCGCCATCAACTGCTGCGCGCTTTGTTTCCAGGTGAGCCAAGGCAGACCCGACGACGCCGGCGCCTTTCCCGAGCGATGAAGGTTGAGCCACTGCTTAAGACAAGCGGCAAGATCTTCGGAGCTCTTTCCGGGAAAGTAGAATGCGTGCTCCGCTGCAACTTCACGAAACACGGGAATGTCTCTGGCGATGATCGGCAAGCCGTGCTGAGCAGCTTCGATTAGCGGCAGCCCAAAGCCTTCCGCCTCCGATGCCGCGAGCAAAGCAACTGCGTTTTGGTAGATTCTCAACAGCATCTCATCGCTTGGTCCTTCTACCCAAAAGAGCCGCCGCCCGGCCTCGGGATGGGAGCGCAAGCGCATTACCAGTGACTGCACATGCCAGCCTTCCTGTCCGGCTATTACTAGATTGACCTCTGTATTTTCCGACCACAAGCGTTCAAACGCAGCAAGACTCAAGCTATGTCCTTTGCGTGGCTCGATGGTCCCGACCATCAAGATGGAAGGACGACGCCGCATAGCCTCAAGTACACTTTCTGCCTTAGGGGACAGCCCCATGGTCGCTATTCCTCGGTTAATGTCCGCTCCGTGGTGGAAGTATCCTATCCTCAAGGGCCGCATACGTTTAGGCTGCTCTTCATCCAGCCAGTTCAGCAGGTCATCCGCAACCGTACGGGAGACGCAGACCAAGCCATCGGCGATTTCCGAAAGATCTCCGAGCCATCTGGAAACAGCTTCATGCATGCCGGAAGAAAAAAGATCCGGCCGACGGATAGCGAGTAAATCGTGGACTACAAAGTAGACCGGTATATGCCGCGCATGCAATTCCTCAAAGAAAGCGCGCTTGGCAACGGCCGGAGGGGACAGATCTAGTCCTACAAAGGCATCCCCTCTATGGAATTTGATGGAAGAATCCGGAATGAATGGCTCCAGCCCCATCATCTTTAGCGTGAAACTTCTCGCATAGGTGTAAGAGCTCTCCCATCCTTGTACCGGTTCAATTCTATATCCCGGCGGCGGGTCCTTAATCAATTCCAGCGTCAGATGCCGAGTAACCCTTTGAATGCCAGTCTGCGCGTCAAATTGAGCTGTACCGGAAACATCCACCAGTAGTTGGCGCGGGCCGGCGGAGGGGCGCAGGCTAGCTATTGCCGCAGCAGTCGTGGCCAGATCCTGCTCAGTAGAAGATATCGGAGAATCAATTGCGGCGATCTCGCGTAGTAGTTCCCGTTCCCTGTATAGAGGGTGGCTTCGCCCGAACCGCTCAATTGTCCGACAAAGTTCATCCCCAGCGTGAAAGGGCTCTCCTTCTGAAGCACCCGTGCCTGGACCCAAACGAGGGAATGGTATGTACACCCAGTCCTTCGATGTACCACTGCCGTAATAAGTGTCGGCAAGTTCGAAGTAATCGAGAGAAGGCACAATGACGCCCGCAGCCGAATCTATAACAGTTTTATTGCAAGGTAACGACGCAAGCGAATCATCGCTGCCCTCCGTGAAGTCCGGCACAAAGCTTCTATAGCCGTGCGAGTTATAGATCTGCTGCAGCAGCTCATAACCATCAGGAATATCCGTGCAAATCGTGTCCCATAGTTGAATGATAGAGAAATCTTGCAGGAGCACCGTCCCGGGATAGGTTGTGAGTAGCTCAAAACTGGAATGGTAAAGTGGGGAGTTTCCTAGGATGTAGAGAATCCGATCATAGCAGTCTGCCTGCGACTCAAAATGGCTCCGGCTCTGAATCGAGAACCTCCTGCCTTGCCATGAGGAATCGATCTGCAGAGGCGTTGCGATAAGATCCAGCTGGTAACGGTCAGCGAGAAATGTGAGGAGCCCGTCGAGACGGGAACTGTGGGGCATTTGCAGCATCGGGGAGACGCACGCGAGGCGGAGCTTCTTTTCCCGCGCACTCGATATGGACGATATTGATTTGCATTTGGCGTCCAGCGCTTCAAACGCATTCCAAACTAAGCTGGCCGTATTGTCCCAGGTAAAGCTTAGAACTTGCCGCAGGCCGCGCTCGCGGAGCTTCTTTCGAAACGCTTCGTCCGATAGCGCTGCAACCATACGGTCGGTAATGGAAGCAGGCTGGGAAGGATCAAATAATGCAGCTTCATGCCCGATAGCTTCCGGTATGCTGGTGCGGTTGGAGCCGATGGTCGGCGCGCCGCAAGCCATAGCTTCCAATGCGGGCAGGCCCAGGCCTTCATAGAACGACGGGAGCACGAATAGCTGACAAGTACTGTACAGAGCGATCAGATCGCTGTCCGGAACGTAACCAGTGAATACAATGGCATTGTCTCGCAAGGAAAGCGTTTTCGCCGCCGTCCTCAACCGGTTACGCTCGTCCTCATGATGCTTGCCGATGATGACTAATTGGTGAGTATCGCGAAGTGAGGATGGCAGGGAAGCATAGGCCTGAAGCAACCCGAAGACATTCTTTCGCGCCTCGAGGGCGCCCGAATACAGGATGAAGGCGCGCGTGATCCCATATCGAGCTAATAGTTTGTCCTTCTCATCTGTCGATAGGGCTGCCGGCGAAAATTGCGGATCCACGCCACCTGATATATTGATTACACGATCAGCGGGGAGCTCTAATGCTTCGATAGCTTCACGACGGGCGGATTCCGATATAGCGAGCAAAATATCAGCGCTGGCGAGATCACAAAGCTTGCGAGAGTACCATTGCGGAGTTGGACAGGAGTCAGGATCGTGGAAGGGAATCAGGTCATATAAGGTTACGGCAGTTGGTAGGTATACAAATCGTCCTACAGAAGTGACGGCATTGTTAGCTCGGCCTTCGAACAAGCTCGAGATGTGAACGAGATCAGGTTTGAGAGAAGCTAGAAATGCCTCTCGCAGCTTTTCAGCAGCGAGACACCGCCAGCTATTGATCGGGTCTACCGCTTCAACTGGCGCCGCGGCGCTGAAGGTTACTATACGGTCGCTTGGCAGCAGTCTCTCAAATGTCAGTTGCAGGGAGGATATTGATTCCGGCAGCAACTCTGAGAGGAGTATCCATACATCGTGTTCACCGGCCTTGGCCGCTATCGCCTTTGCCAGTTCAAGCGAGTAACGGCCGATTCCGCGGTAACGGCTATCGGTTTGACAACCCTGCAGGTCGAGAACAACACGCATCCCAATCCACCTATCGGTTTGGATTACCCAATTATAGTAACTGTTATGGCTTTGTGCGCTGAGGCATGGCGAGAGTCTTATGCAAGTTGTTCCATTATTGCGCAGTTGCAACAAGTCAGACGCTGCTCGAGTTGCTCAAGACGGAGTACGCAGATTTTCGAGAAGTGTGACCAACTCCTGCGGCAGCGGACACTGGAGGTGCCGCAACTCACCCGTTTGCGGCTGGCGGAATTCAATCGCTGAGGAATGAAGGAAGTTTCGCCCGAGCTGGAGTGCCGGTACGGAAAGCTTGGCGCGCATCGCTTTCAGCTCCTTCGGCGCTCCATACAAAGTATCTCCTACCACGCTGTGCCCAATCGACGACATGTGCACGCGGATTTGATGGGTGCGTCCGGTCTCGATTTCGACATCCAGCAGCGCAAATTGTCCATAGTGTGACGGGATCCGCTCGCGTACCCGGTAATGCGTTATTGCCGCACGACCTGCACTGCCGCGCGTAGTCATACGTGTGCGGCGGACGGTATCGCGGCTGATGGGAGAGCTGACGGTGCCGCGATCTTTAGCCGGACACCCATGCACCAGCGCCACATACTGCTTCTTGATCTCGCGTTTGGAGAACTGCTGCGCCAACTTGCGGTGCGCCACGTCATGCTTGGCGACGATAATCAAGCCGCTCGTCTCCTTGTCGAGACGATGCACAATGCCGGGCCGCAGCTCGCCACCCACTCCCGATAACCCGCCAAACCGGTGCAGCAAAGCATTGACCAGCGTACCGCGATTGCGCTCGTTGTCGGTTGCGCCGGCACCGGCATGCACCATCATTCCGGCCGGCTTGTTCACGACCGCCAAATCATCATCTTCGTAAACGATATCAAGAGGGATGTCTTCCGCCACAGCGCGCAATGAGGGCGGCTGAACATCGTCAAGAATAGTGATCTGCTCGCCGCCTCGCAGCTTGAGTGAGAGCTTGGCGGCAGAGCCATCGACTAATATCTTTTCTCCGCGGAGAAGTAGTTGCACGCGCGCGCGGCTGACGTCGGGGATCTGCGCTGTGAGGAAGCGGTCAATCCGCTGGCCGCGGGCGTCGGCCGGAACGATAAAAGTTTCGAGTTTCAAGAGAGCGGTTTCCTGTTCCAGTTTCGAGTTCGAATTTCAGGAAATGTCGAGGGCAAAGTCACGCTTTCAAATATTGTCTCACTCGCTTGGCTGCCGAATGTGACGAACTTCAGTTGTGTTGCCGTCGAATGGGCCTTGACGGTGACGAGCGTTGTCTCGCCGGAAAGGAGTAGTTCCGGCGTCGGGATAAGCGTCCTGCCACACGCCGTTGTCGGCGGTAAGAATCACGATGGCATTGGGAGCGTCGGCGCGAGTCTCATCCATGATACGGCCGATGTCGAAGTCCATTGGGCCAAGCTTCTGCCGCAACCCAGGATCGAATCAATGTGGCTTCCGCTTTCCGACTGCCCCGATTGCAGCGCTCCTCTGATCTGCCTAGAATGTTCGGATGAAGATGTCGCGTTTGCTGCCGGTTTTCTTCTCGATCGTGCTGATTTCGTCGGCTTTGATCGCCGGCGACAAGAAGGACGCAGGTCCAGAGTCTTCGGTGGATTTCGTTGTCGTGAAGGACGACAGCGGAAAACCTATTCGCAACGCCGCGGTGGTTTTGCATCCGGTGGGACAACACGGCAGGCAGTCGAAGGGCGGATTCGAACTGAAGACGGACGCCGACGGCAAAACACACTTCGATGGAATTCCTTACGGCACACTGCGCATACAGGTCATCGCCCATGGCTATCAGACCTTCGGCAACGATTTCAGCATTAATCAGGCGCAGCAGGTAATTACCATTCGTCTGAAGCCGCCTCAAGGGCAGTATTCTATATATGAGAATCACGACGGCAGCAGTGGCAACGGCAACAGCAGCCCTCCGGCACAGAACCCGCAGCAATAAAGAAAAAGAACAAAGCCACGAGCCGCGAGTTAAAGGCTAGAGGCTCGAACCAGGAGCTATATGATCGAAGCCCGCACACTGTGGACCGACAAGGAGCGTTTCATCGGTGAGGCCAGCAGCGGCCACGCCCTTGTAGTCGACGGCGGTAGTGAGAAATCTGCCAACAGTCCCGTGGAGTTAGTGCTGATCGCTCTCTGCGCCTGTACGGCCACGGATGTGGTGGGTATTTTGCGCAAGAAGCGCGAGCCGTTCACCAGCTTGGAAGTAAGCGCCACCGGCGAACGCTCCGAAGATTATCCCAAGGTCTATACCTCCATCCGCCTGATCTATCGTGTCGGCGGAAATGTCACCCACAAAGCTATGGAAGACTCGGTGCGACTGTCGGAAGAAAAGTATTGTTCCGTGTTGGCCATGCTAAAAACGGCAAAGATCGAATCCGTGATCGAGTACGCAGAAACCCAGCAGCAGGAAAAGTTAAACGATCAGAAATGACCCGGACCTGGAAGCAGCTGTTCATCCCAATCTTTCTTCTTCAGGCGGCCTTTTTCTTGTTCGTCTGCCGCCATCGCTTCATTGACGGCGATGAGGGCTTTTATCTGCTGGCCTCGCGGCTGGTGATGCAGCACCGCGCGCCTTATCTGGATTTCTTCTACACTCAGGCTCCGCTTCTGCCTTACATCTACGCGGTGTGGTTCAAGCTAACCGGAGTTTCCTGGGTCTCGGCGCGCACCTTCTGCGCCTTGCAGACCACGATTCTGGGCACGCTGATTTACTGGCACGTCGCATCCGAAACTCGCAAGTGGCTGGCTGGACTCTGCGCCGTGGTTTTATTCGCAACCAGCAGCCTGATCTTTTGCTGGTACCCCATCGTCAAGACATTTCCCTTGTCCGCACTGTTTCTGTTTCCGTGCTACATGATCCTTACGCGGCCATCATTGTTGCCTTCGGGAAGGTGGCTTGCCCTGGCGGGATTTCTCTTCGGTCTCAGCGTTGATACGCGGTCCTACGTTGTGGGAGTGGCGCCCGTATTGCTATGGTGGATCCTTCGCCGGGCGAGCGGTCAGCGTCTGAAACGTCTGCTGTGGTCGCTGGGTGGCTTTATCGTCGGCACTGTGCCTTCGCTGATTCTGTTTTTCGCCTCGCCCGATGCGTTCCTGTTCAACAATCTGGGATACCACGCGATGCGTTCCGGCTCCGGGCTGATCGGCAACTGGCAGGACAAGCTGCTAGTCGTGGCCGCAACCTTCGGAGGCCGCTTCACCGGATTTCAATTCAGCGTGCTCACCCTCGGGTGCCTCGCATTTGTCTTCTTTCGACGCATGAAACCAGACTCATCGCTGCTCGCTTTCTGGATCGCGCTCGTCCTGGGATTTGTCTCTGCGCTTCCCACGCCTGCATCCATGCAGTACTTCTCGCTGATCGTGCCGTTCATGATCGTTGCCAACGTCTGCTCAGCGAGCGACTATCTCACCACGTTGCCATCCGGAAGCTTATTCCGCATTGCCAGGGCGGTCGCAGTCGTGCTGCTGGTGGGCTTCGTGGGGGCGGCGATTCCCAGCTTCCGCCAATACCTGTTTACCGGCGATAGAGTTCCCGGCATTCTGGGCATGAAAGACGCGCCGAACTGGACCCTCGAACAGGTGACCGCCGTGTCGCAAGCGATCGACCAGTTGACGACGCCGGGAGAGCCGGTCGTCAGCTACTGGCCAGGATATCTTTTTGCCTCGCACGCCGATCCGTATCCCGGATATGAGAATGATTTTGGGATGTACGTCGCACGGCGCTTGACTGCCGATAAGCGCGACAAGTATCACATCCTCACTCCCGCCGCGATGATGGAAGACTTCGTCCAGCACCGGCCGCGCATCGCCGTCATCGGCAATCAAGGATCGCACGTTGGTGGTCCGGAAATCGTCGCCGTCTCCGGTATTGCGCGCGACAACGGCTACTCCGTGGTGCGCACGATCGGCCATACAAGAATCTTCCAATGCTGCTCCCAGCAGTGACACGGATCACTGGCAGCAGGGCATGCGCAACGGTACTATCAGCGTCCTTCAGCGCCTGACCAGCTCGTGCTGCCCGTTCCGTGGAGAACGTGATGACTCGCGCAATGCTGGCGGGGTTGCTTTTATAGCACGGCCGGAAGCAACGAATTTCGTTGCCGCGTGGCTTTTCCGTAACGGATTCCGCTGACGAATCCGTGACCGGCCAACTACGTGGCCTCGTCGTATAATCTATAAGTTTGCCTATGACTACGACACAGACAGAATTACGACTGGCCAAGCGAATGTCGCGGCTGGGAACGGAGACCGCCTTCGAGGTGCTGGTTCGCGCTCGCGCCCTGGAGCGGCAAGGGAAAAATATTATTCACCTCGAGATCGGCGAGCCCGACATGGACACGCCTGCGAACGTTGTTGAGGCTGGCGTCGATGCCCTGCGCAAGGGCTACACGCATTACGGACCCGCTGCCGGCTTGCCGGAATTGCGCGAGGCCCTCGCGTCCGAGGTCGGCGCGACCCGCGGTATCAAGGTTAATCCCGACGAAGTGGTCATCGTTCCCGGCGGCAAGCCGATTATCTTCTTCGGCATGCTCGCGCTGGTCGAAGAAGGTGACGAAGTCATTTATCCCAATCCCGGCTTCCCCATCTACGAGTCGATGATCAACTTCCTGAGCGGCAAGCCGGTACCGATTCCGCTGCGCGAAGAGCTCGACTTCCGACTCGACGTCAACCAACTGGCCAGTCTCATCACCGATCGTACGAAGCTGATCATTCTGAATTCGCCGCAGAACCCCACTGGCGGCGTCATCACCAAACAGGATGTCGAGGACATTGCCGCCGCCATTGGCGATCGCGACATCATGGTGCTGAGCGATGAGATTTATAGCCGCCTGCAGTTTGAAGGCGAGCCGTATAGCATTGCCTCGGTCGACGGCTTTAAAGATCGCACGATCATTTTGTCCGGCTTTTCAAAGACCTACTCCATGACCGGCTGGCGGCTGGGATACGGCGTGATGCGCCCAGACCTGGCGGCGCAGTTCACGCGGCTGGCAACCAACTCGACCTCGTGCACCGCGACGTTCACGCAGATTGCCGGGATAGAAGCCGTGAATGGCGATCAGAGCGAGCCGGAAAAGATGCGCCGCGAATTCCAGCGGCGCCGCGACGTGTTCGTCAAAGGCCTCAACCAGATCAAGGGATTTTCCTGCCGCATGCCGCAAGGCGCGTTCTACACCTTTCCCAACATCAAGCAGACGGGATGGCCGTCGAAGAGGCTGGCCGACGCGCTGCTGGACGACGCCGGCGTGGCGGGACTCTCTGGTACAGCGTTCGGCTCCTACGGGGAAGGCTACATGCGGTTCAGCACGGCGAATTCGATCGTGAACTTGCAGGAAGCGCTGTCGCGCATCGAGCAGTGGACGAAGAAGAATTTGTAGAGTTTTTGAAAGGGCGCAGCTTTAGCAGCGCCGTGGGAAATCTTTTATTTTGTCATCTCGAACCGACTTTAGTCGGCGAGGGATCTGTTTTTTGATTTTGCGGCCTGTGAAGGCGCGCTCCACCCATCGTGCCATTGGCCCATCGAACACGGCGCGTTGGCGACCCACCTCTTGTCATTGTTATTTCGGATACTTTGTCTTCCCGGCCGCACTGCGGTGCGCTAAGAATCCACTATTGCGACTTGCCGCTCAGAAGCGAAGAGCGAAAGGCGAATGGCGGCCTCGCTACTCCTTTGCCTGGGTGTTTGCTGGCGCTGCGGAAATCTGCTGGCGCGAGCTGTGCCTGCCGGTCATCCAGTGAAATCCAACCACGAACTGTACTGTGTTGAACGCTGGATTGCTGTTGCCGAGGCTGGCGTTTGAGAGATGCCAATAGCGCAGCGCGAGACTTAAGGCGCGATTGCCGCCGAGCGCGATCATCACCCCCGATCCGCCCGAAGCGGTGAAGTTAAATGTATCGGTGTTTCCCGGCGGGACATTCTTCTGCGTGAACATCGCGCCGCCGTTCAGCTCGATGTACAGGCGGTATCGCCCCCCGTCTCGCGGCGCGAAGTTCCACTTCAGCCCGACCGGCGAAAATCCGCCGCCATAGGCGCTCTGCGGCCGCATGACCAGAAATAGTGGCTGCACCTCGATGGTGTATTCCAGATTTCTTCTATGGCCGGAGCCCAGCGCCGATTCATGCACCACACGTCCGGCGTGGAAACCGGCCATCGTGATCTGAGTTTCGCCGAATGCTTGTCCCAACGTCTTGCCGAATGCCTCGCCGCCCCAAAGGCCAAACTCCCATAACTCATCGTTTCCCGAAAAGCTGGCGGAGTTCTGCGCGCAGGCGATCCCCGAAACCGCGAGCAACAGTAAGACAATCAAGAAGGCAGCACGTACGGATAAGACCAACATACTTCCAGCCGTAACAACAATGATGACGGCGCCTAAGGAAGGATTCGCAGGGCGCGAGGTGAGTTGGCTGGAAACGAAGCAATTAGCAAAGCTTTCAGCCGCAAGCTTTGAGGCGTCAGATTCTTATGCCCGTGAATGAAATGCTCAGTTGAGTTTAGAGGTTTCTGAATCGGATGCTTTGGATTGTTAATCGCCAGTTTCTGCTTGCGCGGGGTCCGTAGCTCGTGGCTTCCCGCTATTTCTCCACCATCGCCGCCACCAGCGAATGGAAGACCTTGGCACCGTCAGTCATACCGAGCTCCGGCTCGCTGGCGCGCTCCGGATGCGGCATCATGCCGAGCACATTGCGGCCTTCACTGCAGATTCCGGCAATGTTCTCCAGCGAGCCATTGGGATTAGCTCCGGGGGTAACTTCGCCCGCTGGCGTGGTGTAGCGGAAGACGATGCGGTCCTGATCCTTCAGCTCGGCGAGCGTGCGCTCGTCGCAGAAGTAGTTGCCTTCCATGTGGCCGATGGGAATTTCCAGCACCTCGCCTTTCGCTAGCTGCTGTGTATACGGCGTGTTGGTGCTCTCGACCCGAACATGCACCGGCTTGCAAACGTACTTCAGTCCGGCGTTGCGCATCAGCGCTCCGGGTAGCAGGCCGGCTTCGCACAGGATCTGGAAGCCGTTGCAGATGCCGAGCACCAGACCCCCATCGGCGGCAAACTTGCGCACCGATTCCATCACCGGCGAGAACTTCGCGATGGCACCGGTGCGAAGGTAATCGCCGTAAGCGAAGCCGCCGGGCACGATAATCGCGTCGCAGCCTTGCAAGTCTGCCGAGTCGTGCCAGAGGAACGTCACCGGCTGCTTAGCGACATTCTCGACGACCCAGTAGGCATCGTGGTCGCAATTCGATCCGGGAAAGATGATGACGCCGAATTTCATAAAGGCAGCTGTCAGCAATCAGCCGTCAGCAAAACCAACAGTTCCAACATCGAACGTCTGACTGCTGAATGCTGAGTGCTGAGTGCTGATTCGAGTGTAGCATTGATTTGCGCCAGTCTTGACCGGCGCGCATCGAAGGAGATAATGGGCTTCTCACGTCATGTCAGCCTCACCGGCGAGGCGTTGCGGCGATGGTTCATCGCGCAATGCTACAACTCGCTTGCCGTGGGCGCGCTGTGGTGGGTTGGGCTCTGGTATCTGCATGTGCCGCTTGCGCCGTTCTGGGCGATTCTCGCCGCAGCACTGCAATTCATTCCGCACTTCGGCCCGGTAATCGCATTCTTCGGTCCGGCGCTCGCCGCTCTCATCTCTGACGGTTTCGAAGGTTTCCTCTACGTGCTCATCCTGTACGGGATAGTGATCGTGACCGACGGTCTGGTGTTGCAGCCGCTCATCATGCGTCGCACCGCGCGCGTGCCCATCTGGGCGTCGCTGATCGTGCCCATCCTGCTCAGCTTGATCTTCGGTTTCTGGGGATTGCTGCTGGCCGCGCCACTGCTCGCGGTAATCTTCGCCTACAGGGCCTATGCGAAATCGCGAGTTCAAGTCGCTGCGCATCGTCAGACGCCGCCCGGACAAACGATTACCGGCGGACAGTTGATCTCGCCCGGCGGGGCGACCGATGCCTCACGCGACAACAATCGCCCTGTCTCATAAATCCGCTTCGTATCGGGGCACGGCTTCAGCCGCCGTAATCGTCGCAATCAAGAGTGGGCTTCAGTCCCTGAGTTCCCCGGAGCACCTTGCCTACTCCATCGAAATCCAGCAGCAGGGGTGTACAATTCTGGCCTCCATCAGTCAACTTCAATCGTGCAGTCAGCAAGGAGATTGCGAATGAGCTACAGGATTCTGTGTGGGTGTTTGGTGGTTGCTCTGGCCGTTGCCACCGGCTCGGCTCAAACAAAAATGACGATGTCCGGCAAATGCGAGAAGCCGAAAATACAGCAGAGTATTTCCATCCCCGACCAGCAGGGCCATTCGTTGACGCTGGCGCAGGGACCTTGTACGGCTACGGGAGACATCGGCGGAGCGGCCGGAACAACGGGCATCTATTCCGAACACGCCGATGCGAAGGGAAACCAGACGAGGAACTGGGGCGTCTATGTGGAAACCTTAGCCAGCGGCGACAAGGTTTTCTACGACTATTCAGGTACGTGGACGACGAAAGATGGGATCCCGCAGTCCGGCACGAACAAGTGGCAGATGAGCGGTGGCACGGGAAAGATGAAAGGGATCAAAGGCTCGGGCACGTGCAAGCTCATGGCGGCTCGGAGTACACCTGCACCGGCGAGTACACGATGGCCGGCGGCGCGATGGCAAAGTAAGAGAGCCATCGGAACGCCCGGATTCCCATCCGGGCTTCTTCAGCGTGGCTTCCCCACCGACGGCAGAAATCCCAACAGAACTGTTGTGAGCAGGCTTAGCACAAGCAATTCGCAACGGGTGATTGCTTGTGATATGGGGATGTTTCACCAATCATCTATTCCTCGGAGGGCAATTCGTTTTAAAGTCAATCGTCGCCTTGATTCGGTGGTCGGCGGCTTCTTTTGAGAATTTCCATTCGCGTATGGCCTTCTCCACGGTCCCACGAAACATCGGGTGACCGCTTTCTAACTGCGTGTCGGTCACGCCGCCGTTCGCGTCAACTTGGAATGTAACCACCACAGCTCCCCCTATTCGCGCAAGTCTTGCAATCGGAGGATATCCGGGGGGAACGAATTTCGCCGGTTGAACATGGCACACTGGAACGGAGCAGAACGACTGGTGCCGGCAGCGGAATCTGAGACGCATGTCACCCGGCCGGGACGAAATATCTGACGGAGCAATACGACGGCGATAACAAGAATTGCGGCGACCGACCACCCGTCAGCCCAGATTTGCAGGCTGCGGCTGGGCGTAAGCTCATTCATCCAGCACACCGCGATAGTTGCGCTGGCAATAATCCCCGAAAACACTAATAGGCTGGTCTGGCCCAGGCGATGGCGACCCCGGAGATCAGGAGGAGGGTGAAGGCAACATCGGCGTAGAGCCCGACGTTGTGACGCTCGAAGCCGAGGACCGGCAGCACAAAGGCGAACAGAACGAGTAGCACCAGAACAGCGACAGGTTTGCCTGCGACTGCCAGGTATCGGCGATCACACGCTTGGCTTTGGCGCGGACCGCAGCAGTCGCAAGGTGATGTTCGTGTCCGGTTTTCATCGCTTAGGTAACGGGGGCAGCTCTTGCGAGCTGCCCGATTCAACTACTGCGCCACCGTGATGGCCGGCGGCTTCCACGTGCCGTCAATGATCGAGGGCGGCGTCTCTTTCGGCCAATAAAGCCGCAGCATAGGAATGAACTCGGCCTTCGGCGCGGGCAGCCAATTGGCTTCCTTCGCCTTGCCTGGCGAGTCGGCCTGGAGGTAAAGGTCAACCGAGCCGTCAGGGTTCATGTTGAACTTGTTGCGCGCGCTCAGCGTGTAGCGGTTCAGCGGATTCGGCACGAAGAAGTAGTCCTTGTCATACATGGTCAGCGACCAGAAGCCGTCGACCGGGGGCAGGTCGCCCTTGTTGAAGTGCATGACGTACTTCTTCGAAGCGCCATCGTATTCATGACCGTCCGCATCTTTTTGCGATGTCGGATAGATGGCATCCTGCGGACGGTTAGCTCCCAAGCCCAATGGCGGTTACCAGCGCTCTCTGGATATAGTCCGTGCCGTATATTCCGATGTTCTTCGTCATGTACGTCCAGCCGTTGACCGGTTCGGCGGCTTTCTTGAAGTACTCCATGATCTTGACCTGCGCGACCTTGGGCACGGTCTTGATCGCTTCCCGGTCAAAGGCGCCGAGCTTGCTGGGATCGAAATCTTTGCCGGGCTCTAGTCCGATAGCTTTCATCTTTTCGACCATCGGCGCATCGGCGGCAGCGGGCGGATTGGTCTTCATCAGCCGGGCAAGATAGTTGAAGTAATCATTCACGCTCAGCGCGTCCACCTGGTCGCGGACGGCCTTCTTCATGTCGACGTTGGCATCTACCGTACCCGGCGCTGGCGTGTAGGGCTTGCCGTAGGAGCTGAGCGGCACCAGCGAGAACTTGTCCTGCAGCGCGTGGACGGCGGCGTAATCCGCGGGCGTGCCAGTGCAATAAATGCGGCCGAGAATCCAGACCATGGCGGTGGGCGATTTATATTCGGTCACGCCGGCCGGAAGGCGTTCCGGACCAGCCGGGACCGGTGATGGCATACTTCTGCGCCTTGCCGCCCGTCGTGCGTTTCCCGGGAACCTGGAAGACATCCGTCCAGCCACTAGCATCGGCATCAGGTAGTAACGATCTCCCATGTCGGGAATGCTCAGCACCCATGGCTCATTCGAGACGTCAACCCATGCAGTCGTGTAGAGGGTGTCGGCATTGGGAGCCGTCACAGCGTGGTAGTCAGCCGGCGGATAGTTGCGCGCCTTCAATAACTGACCCAATGGGTGCATGCGTTGCATCGGGCAGTGGCTACGTTGGTCATTTGCCTGCGTGTCATGTCCATGGTGACGAGCGGATAGCCGTAGATGTACACGTCAACGGCGTCGCCGACAGCCTGCTCAACGCCCGGTGTTTTGTTGGAAGAGGATTGGTTGGAGGAACAGGCGAGCAGCGCTATAAGAACCGCTAGCGCAGAGAGAGTAAGAAATAACTTGCGATTCATAGGGTCTCCTTGCAATGGAAAGCAATCCGCAATGCCAGCAATTCAGGCAGCCTTTGCGAGCTGCCCTGGTTGGAACTGCTACAGTGCGTCGGCTGCGCTCATTTCCGCTTGTTTGAGCTTCCGAATGTCTACCGGCGTAATCTGCGGAGGCTCAACACTAATGGTCAGGTTGTCGATCTTGCCCGTGAAGTTGAACGGGACTTGATAGTCCTGATCATCGATGGGTGAGCCGGTATCGGAGCCGATGTCGAAGGTCTCGTCGACGGTGAATATCAACGGGATCGATTTCTCCATCTTCTGCGTCGCAACCACGTTGCCGTCGACCTTCAACGTTCCGGTGCCGCGGCGTCCGATGCCGCTCATATTGTTGACGGCCAGAGTTGCGAAGCCGAGCCCGTCATACTTGAAGTCATGCTCCAGAGTGTGATTCCCGGGAGTGAGCGCTTCCGGACTCTGCCACTTCACACGCTTCAGGTCGAGCAGGTTCCAGGTAAAGACCGGCTTGCCCTTGAGCACATAGAAGCCATATCCGCCAAAGCGTCCGCCGGCAGTAACCCTCATGCCTTCCAGGCCGTTCTGGGGAACGTCCACGTCAGCGGTAATGGTGAACCACGTATTCAGGAGGTTCGGCGAATCGCCGAACGGAATCCCCGTCACCGGAACTCCCGAGTAGGTGTAGACATTGCGTCTAGCCGCGAGACTCGGTTTCTTGTACTTATTTTCGAGCTCAACCACCTCCTCGAAGAACTCCAACCCGAGCAGTGTCGGCTCGCCGCCCTGCCACGAAAAAACCACCTGTTCAGCGTCCTGGCCCTCGATGTGCTGGCGTATGTGGGTTTCAAGAATGTCTTCAGACATCTGAAACTTGCTGTCGCTGCCTAGCAGTTGTTGCTTATGCAGGTAGAAGCAGTCGGTGCAATCGATGTTGCAGATCGTGCCTACCGGCTTGACCATCGCGTGATAGGTGCGGATGGCGTCCGAAGGCGCCGGCCATGGTGAAACATCGCGAATCTGCACAAGTTGATCGGTCGACATGCCACAACCCAGGTGAGATACGACTCAATGGCATCTTACGAATGACAAGTCATGCTTTGAACTGGCAAAAGGCACACATGCCGTGCAGAAATTTGCTAGTCGGGACCAAGCACGATTGAGGCTTCGAAAGACCGGGGGGCCATATTCGACGTACCGGTACTTCTCCAAAAAGAAAAACCCTTGGTGGAGTTGCCGCCGAGGTTGGTCCAGTCATTCGTGTGCAGCGTCTGGCTGGCTTACGGATGCCTATGTTCCGGCAATGCCCTTGTTTTGAAGTACCCGGACTACAACGCGCCGGTTCTCGGCTTGGCCTTCCACTGTCGTGTCTGGAGCTACCTGCTTGCTGGTGCCCATCGCCCCGGGCGCCAGTATGTTGGTCAGCGGAATGTGGCACTGCTGATCCAGGAAGTCAGTTACGTTGGCCGCGCGCTCCTGGCTCAACTTCTGGTTCAGTGCGGCAGAGCCGACCGCAGATGCGTATCCCTTTACCTGAATCACGTAGCCAGTGACTGTCGTGGCCTTCTGGCACAGCGCCAGCAATTTAGAGTCGTACTGCGGATCGACCGTGACATTGTCGTTACCGAAGTACACCGTGACCTCGTCCCAAATGTTGTAATCAGTCAACTCGCCAAAGCGTTTGTTGACCGCGGCGACGGCCTCCTTGTTGGCGGCAATTTTGGCCTGCTCAGCCGCCAGTTCCGCTTGCTGTTGCTCCTGAGCCTGTTTCTCCTGCTGAATTTGTGCCTGTTGCTGAGCTATCTTCTGCTGCTGTGCCTGCTCCTGCTGTTCCACAGGAGTAACGCCAGCTTGGATATCGGTCGCATTTTGCAGATCCTTGCCGTTGAACTTGATGGTGTTTGCCACCAACTGATTTTGCGCGTTGTAGTTTCCTTGCACTTGGACCTGCAGGCCGGGCTCCAAAACGGTCAGGCCCATCTGCTTCTTGCGGGCATGGAAGAGGCCCGATACATCTTCCGCTTGCGTGTAGTCGTTGAGAACGACGACCACATTGCCCTGATCTTGGGTCTGAACTGTCATGGTGGCGCCGCTGCGACCATTGATGACGCCTTGTAGTTGTGCGCTCTGCGCGCCGGCCATGCTCCCGAACAGCAAAACCGAAACCAGCGCTACGAAAACGCCGAGAGCCCTCTTCGCGATCCTGCTTCTGGTCATACAGCTTCTCCGCTCTGAAGAGCGAGCCGCCCCTGAACTCGTTCGTTAGTCTCAGGCAGCGGCCCACGTCATGAATGTTCCATCGTTTACAAGCCCCTACTGACCGCCGCCGCCAAACGTGAAGTTAATGCCGCCAACGTACTTGAAGTTGTTCCAGCCCGCCGAGTAGTTGGCGACGTGGTTGGCGCCGATGTGCGTGTACAGGTAATCCACTTCGACCGGCCGAATCTGAACATGGGTGCTGATTGGAATATCCAGACCGCCGCCGAACTCCATTGCGAAGCCGTTGTTATTTCCGTTTCCGCTAATCCCGCTGCAGCCGTTGTTCTCAATGCACTTGAGCAGCGTGGCGTAGCCGTTAGTGTGAATGGCACCGAACAGAGCCTCGCCGAAGGGCTGGAACTTGCCGGAGTGCTTCTTGATCTGCGGGCCGAACAAGTAGGTGAAGCCGTTACCGCTGGCCGATCCGGCATAGCCGTAATTGTTCTTGAGGTAGGTGGATATTCCAGTGCCGGCAGCATATCCCTGAAAGTCAGCCTTGATACCAAAAAGCGAGCTGAAGTTGTAGACGAACGCACCGCCGCCGCCGTTGGCATTCTGGCTGCTGAGGATCTGGGGATGGAGACTGACGTACGAGTAATCCCCCGACAGCTCGACCTTGGGGAATTCACTCTGTGCCGCCGCAACCACTGTGACTAACGCCACGAAAACGAGAAGACATGTGCACTTTTTCACTGCTAGGCTCCTTCGAGAAAGCTGAATTTGATTGCTACTCCGGCTGCCAAGAGGCCAAGTCCTTGGTCGTCTCCGGAAGTTTCATCTTAGGGAAGCTCAATGTCACAGAGAACTGGCAAAACCGCTAGTCTTTACCCGAAAATCTGCGCGTCAAATGTCAGGTGGCGTACATCGCTCGCATGGGCAGGGTGGAGAACCTACTGTGCCGTGAGGACGGTTGGTCGAGGTTGCGAAACAGCAAGAGTCGAGAAGTTGGATGCTTATTTTTCAGTACATTGCGGCGCGTGCGACTGCTACCCTTTTGGACCCGAAAACACAAGATTTTCCAAATTTAGGTTGCCCCGAAAGACCTCCGCTTTCCCAGCAACTTCGCCACGGCGGCTGGGCTCCGTTGCCTTGCGTCCTTCCTTTGTGGTGAATGCTGGAACTCTGGTTCGACGCCGTTCTGGCTTCGCTGGTAGCGGACTGGCTAAGCCGTGATCAGTAGCCAGCAATTAGCAGTGAGTGATCCTCTGGTCGTTGTGTCCTGCTCACGACTGGAAACTGTCTGCCTAGCTACACAGTGTCTTCACGCGGACCCGGATCTTCTCGAAATCATAAGTCCCTAAGCCACGCTTCGCGGCCATTTGCAGATACGGAAGCGCGGAGACATCGAGATTCCAGAACGCCTTGGCCACATAGGCGTCGAGCGCCACAGGATCGGTCCCGGCCACTAACGACTTCTTGAGCACGACGTCTTCCAGGTTGCCGCCAGTCGGTCCGTTGCGGATAAGCACCCGGTAGCAGTCGATGATCGTCAGGCTAGGGCGCATGAAGTCGGCAAGATCGACGAGGCTCTCGTGGATCTTCTGGTGCAACTGATGGCGCGGGCCGCCCAGGATGCCGTACCAGTTCTTCATCCCTAAGGTCGTGCCGGTGAGGCTGTGATGCTTGGCGATGGGAATGTTGATGACTTTGTCGGCATTGAGAAACGCCGCCAAGACAGGCCAGGTGCGCAGTACGTCGCCCTGAAGGTCCACATCCTGAAAGCTGTCCGCATCGGGTAGGATAACCTCCGCGCCTTCGTGCTGCGCGGCAGCCGCAATGCCCGATCTCTGAAAGCAACGGCGCGGATCGTTGCAGCTCACATCCGTCACAATGACCCGCTTTGCACCGGCATTCCAGCACTGACGCACGACCTCCGCAACCACCGCGGGATTGGTGTTGGCGGCCTGCTCCGGCGTGCGGTCCCAACCGATGTTGGGCTTCACCACGACAATGTCTCCGTGGGCGATGAAGCGGCGCATGCCGCCCAGCTCTTCGATTGCCTGCCGGGCCAATTGTTGGGGACCGTCGCCTTGCAGGATCGCCATTTCTGGAAGGTTTGAATCCGGGGCGACGGTGTGACTGCGCTTCACGTTTGTCGCCAGCGCGGACTGAGGCCGCGAACTGCGCTCGCTGAGCCAGAACCCCAGACCTGCGGCGCCCAGGCCCGTCCCCGCCAGGCGCAACAGCCGGATTAGCGCCTGCCGGCGGTCCAGGGTGCCAGTCTCGGACGGCATGGTGTCGTCTCGTCTTTGCTTTTGCAAGACGAGTGAATTCTAATCTCCCTCAGATGGCGACGCCTGTGCAGTCCGTCACAGCTCCGCGTGCCAAGCAGCCCCCGCGCGCGATCAGCAGTGCTGTTGCCCTCATCGGATTCAGCGCGGTCATCGGCCAGATCGTTCTAATGCGGGAACTGATCGTCGTCTTCAGCGGCAACGAAATGTCGCTGGGAATCATGCTGGCAACATGGCTGTTCTGGACGGCAGCCGGCGGCTACGTGAGCAGCCGCCTCAGGCTGGGTGAGAACAATGCGCGTAGGTCCGTCGCGGTGATCGAATGCCTGCTCGGGACCAGCCTGCTGCCGACCGTCTGGCTGTTGCGCGGCTCGCGAAATGTATTTCAGACGGTGCCGGGCGAGTTGGTTGGACCAGTACCGATGATGCTCACCGCGTTGGTGTGCCTGAGTGTCTTCTGCGCGCTCTCAGGATCGCTGTTCGTGGTGGCAACGCGGATGTATGCGCAGGCTTGTGGGACGTCCGCACGTGTGGCCACTAGCTCGGCGTATCTTCTGGAGGCTGCCGGGTCCGGCGTCGGAGGCATCCTGGCCAGCCTGGTGCTGCTGCGCTTTTGCAACTCCTTCCAGATTGCCACCGTCGTCCTGCTGCTGAACTTGTGCATGGCAGCAATCCTGTGGTTGCCGATGCGGCGCATCCAGGTGGTCTCCACTGCGCTGGCCATCTCCATTCTTGCGACCTGTCTGATCGTTACCGTTACGCCGTGGCTGGAGAAGTCATCGCAAAGCCGCTTGTGGCGAGGCTTTCACCTTCTGGAATCGCGCGACTCGATTTACGGCAAGCTAGCGGTCACGGAAACCGGCAACATCCGCAGCACCTATGACAACGGTCTCATCCTCGCAAGCGCCCCGGATGAGGCCGCCGCGGAAGAGGCAGTCCATTACGCCCTCCTGGAGCACCTCGCACCGCGGCAGATCTTACTCATTGGCGGCGGAGTAAACGGCAGCGTCGCCCAGGCGCTGAAGCATCCGACAGTCGAGCGGATCGACTATGTTGAGCTCGACCCGACGCTGATTTCCATCGCCCACCATTTTTTTCCGGAGGAGGCTGCCTCGTTCTCTGATCCTCGCGTACACGTGCACTACGCGGATGGACGGCACTATCTAGAGACAACCGGCGAAAAATTTGACGTGATCGTTCTCAACGTGCCCGATCCGCAAACCGCGCAGTTGAATCGCTTTTACACCCGCGAGTTCTTCCTGTCCGCGCGCGGCCATCTGGCCTCGGGCGGAGTGCTGGCGCTGCAACTGCGCGCCTCGGAGGACTACATCAGCCCCGATTTGGCGGCGTTTCTACGATGCATTCAGCACACGCTGCGACAGGCGTTCCCGCAGGTCGCCATCATTCCCGGCGAAACGATTCATTTCTTCGCGGCGATGGAGCCAGGTGTTCTGACCGAGGATCCGCAAACCCTGATTTCCAGATTGCAAGCCCGGCGGGTCGCGACTCACTACGTTCGCGAATACTTCCTGCCTTTTCGCATGATGCCGGACCGCATGACCCAGGTGCACGAGCAATTGCAGCCCTTGCCAGAGACGCCGGTGAACCGCGACTTCGCGCCCATCGCCTACTACTTCAGCGTCGAACTCTGGAGCGCCCAGTTCCATTCCGCATACGCTCGCTGGTTCCGGGCCGCGGCGCAGCGCAGTTTCGGCAGCGTGATCGTTTGGAGTTGTACTCTGTTGGTGCTGTTAGCCTTCCTTATGGCGTCTCGCCTCGTCCCCGAAAAACGCGCCCGTGCTGCCGTGGCCTTCTGCGTGGCCGCGACGGGATTCACGCTAATGGCACAGCAGATTTTTCTGTTGCTGTTGTTTCAATCCGTCTACGGCTACGTCTACCATCAACTCGCTGTTCTCATCGCCATGTTTATGGCCGGTATCGCCTTGGGGAGCTGGCTCGCCATTCGTCACGTAGCTGCCCGCATTGATGACGAGCTGATGGCAACCGCGGCTTCCATTCAGTTGCTTCTTGCCGCGTCATTGCCGGCACTAATGTTGGTGATTGCATTGCTGGCGCGGACTTCCCGCGGGAGCGCAATTCTGTTGACGGAGCAGCTAGCCTTTCCAATGCTGGCGGCTCTCAGCGGAATGCTCGGCGGATACCAGTTTCCAGTTGCGACCGAGATCTACCTTCGCGATGGCAGCGCGCAGCGGAAACTGGGCACGCTCTATGCCCTCGACTTGCTGGGTGGATGTGCGGGCGCTCTGCTGCTCAGCGGATACCTTATTCCCGTGTTCGGTTTCTGGAAGACCGCGTGGTTCAGCGCTGCGGTAAATTTGGCGCCGGCTGTCCTGGCGGCAAAGGTAAGTCGGAAGCCGGTGGCGCAGGCGTAGGTGCCTTGTGCCCGCCAAAGACGACGGCGGTGAACATGAAGATGTCGGTGTTCTCGTCTTTCCAACAGTTGGTTTGCATGCCCGCCTTGGCGCAGGTCTCCTCAAGGAATTTCTCACGGTCCCAGCCTTCCTCTGTGGGCACTTGGGGAAGCAAGAGGCCTTCGTAAACTCCATTTTTCATCAGCAGACCGTCCTGCCCAACCTTGATCTGCCGGACATCGACGACACGCCGCAGCGGCGAAAGCACCGAAATCTCGTAATCCAGTAAACCCAGTTCTGATGCATTAACAGGCTGGAAGCGGGAGTCCCGCAACGCCGCCAGCGTCGCCGTGTCGCGCACAGTCATATTAAGCGGCTTGCTGGCGGAAGTATAACCAACGCAGCCGCGCAACTGCCCACCTTTTGTCAACGTCACGAAGGCGCCGCGCTCCTGATTGAGGCTATTGCTGGAACTGGTAGCAACTTCATACATCTTTCCAGTACGCACCGCATGCTCGACGGAATTGCGGGCCAATTTCAGCAACTCGTCCTTCTCGTGAGCGCTCAAGGAGAACGGTTGCTCCGCACTGCGCTGGTTATGAGTCTTCAGCAGCAGGACTGCACTGTATCCCACAACGCGGGAGTGGTCGCCAGTAGTGTCGCCGGAGTTGGCATACTTCAGCAGCTCAGCATGGTTAGCTCCCATGCGCTCGGCAGCGATCATTGCCGCCACGATAGGCGCTCCGCCGCAAGCTTCCCACACGCGCATCGCAAAATTGCGCGACATGCTGAGGTAGTCCCATTCCTCGAGCGCGGCCAGCGTCTTATGGTCCTCTGCAACTGCCGCGTCGTAAGTGTGGTAGTGCGACAAGTCGGAACTGGCCAGGACGAGCGTATCGCTCCCGTGAATCATCTTGGCTAGCGCCACTCCCAGTGCGCGGCTGCTCTCGTAGCTCTGATCGCCCATGACAATGGGTACAAGCTGGAAGTCGCCCAGCACGCGCTGCAACCACGGCAACTCAACTTCGATGGCGTGCTCGGCCCCTTGCGAAGTGGGAGTGTGGCCGCGGCTGGAAAGCTTGATGCTGGTGTCCATTTTCGCCAACTGCTTCGCGAATGTCTTGTCCACTACGACGTTGCCGAGCGGCGTCGCATAGGCGTCGCCGTCGAACACCGAGGTGAAATCGAAAGCCTCGTAGTGCGAGGGCGCGATCACCACCACGCGCGAGTACTTGCGTCCTTTCAGGGCAGCATAGGTGTAGGCAGCGACTGGTCCGGAGTACGGATATCCAGCATGTGGGGCGACCACGGCAAGAATCGGGTCTGTGATCTTGGGCACAGAAGCGCGCGCCAGCATGTCATCCATCATCGCCGTGAGCGCTTTGCTGTCGGCGGGATAGAACGCGCCGGCAACTCCGGCCTGTCTTACGTTTTCCGGACTGGCGGCGCGGGAACATTGTGGCCCGATGGCGGCCAATGCCACGAGTAACGTGATTGCCTGCCAAGCGAGCCTTAGTCGAATTTTCATGACGCTGCCTCGTCCCTTACGCGTGCCATATGCCCGGAATCGGCTGCTTGCAGAATGGGCAACTGTTTTTCTGAATCAACATCTGGCTGGTCGTCAATCCAACCCGCTCCACCAGCAGCTTGCGGCATTTCGGGCAGTACGTGTTTTCCGCTGGATGCCCGGGAACGTTGCCGATATAGACGTAATGCAGCCCCTCAGCGTCGGCAATCGCCTTGGCACGCTCCAGCGTGGGAACCGGTGTGGGCGGGAGATTCTTCAGAAGATATTCCGGATGAAATCGAGTAAAGTGCACCGGCACATCCAGACCCATGTTTGCCTTGATCCAGCGCACCAGGCCGCTAAACTCAGAGTCGCTGTCGTTGAGTGTCGGCACGACCAGATAAACAATCTCCGTCCACTTGCCCATCTTTCGCAAAGTGACCAGGCAATCCAGCACAGGCTTCAATTCGCCGCAAACCACGTCGCGATAGTACGACTCGGAAAAAGATTTCAGGTCGATCTTGACCGCGTCCATCTTGCCGTAAGCCGCCTTCAGCGACTCCTGCTGCATGTAGCCGTTGGACACGACCACGCTGCGGACGCCGGCGGCGCGAGCGGCATCAGCGGAATCCATCAGGTACTCGCTGAAGATGACCGGCTCGCTGTAGGTATAGGCGATGGTAGGGCAGGAATAATGTCTAGCCAAATCTGCAATCATTTTGGGAGGAGCGTAGTCGGCACGGACCTGCTCTGGGCGCACCTGCGAAATGTCCCAGTTCTGGCAGAACTTGCAGTTCACGTTGCAGCCGGCCGTAGCCAGCGAGAACGCCAGGGTCCCCGGCAGGTAGTGAAATAAGGGCTTCTTCTCGATAGGATCGATGTGCGCCGTACACACCCGCGAATGCACCAGGCTGAAATACGTTCCTCCGCGGTTCTCGCGCACGCCACAGTAGCCGCGCTCACGATCGCCGACCTGGCATTCTCGCGGACACAGTTTGCATTTGATCTTCTTGTTCTGGAGCTTCTCGTAGAATTTGGCTTCGACGACGAATTGCGAATCGCTTTGGGCGGATGCGCCAGACCACGGCAGAATCGCAGTAAGGGGTTGGGCGAAGGCGTCGATACTGCAAGCCGCTCCCGCCATTGCCGCGCATTTCAAGAAGCAGCGCCGGTCGAAGATTGAGCCAAGTTCAGTGCTGCGGACAAACTCATAGGCCCGTCCCACGTCCGGAAACGTCACGTGGGGCAGCGAATTGATCTCGCGTGCCATGTCCAACCTCATTCACGCCCTGGCCTAGACTTCTACAACCGAAATCCTCTTCGGATCGTTGGTGCCCAGCCGATGCTGCGCGTCGGCGGCGGTCGCGATGTAGAGCGGCGCTCTCTTTTCCGCTTCCAGCGGCTTCAATCCCTTTTCGGTGCGCTTGCGTTCGATCATCTGCCAGCCGACGTAATCGAGCGCCACCGGATCGCGCGAAACAATCAACGCATTGTTCTTCCAACTGTATTGCGGCTTATAGCCCGGTCCGCCTTCATACGTCGCCGTCGTCGCATCGCAGACCGTCAGCCGCATCTTCGTCCGGATGTCGGGCAGCATGTTCACATCGGCGATGTAAGGATTGCAGCCGTTGGGGTGGTATTTGTTCGGGTTGTGAATCACGCCGTACATGTTCTTCAGCGCCATGCTCACGCCGGCGCCGTCGTGGTCTTTCAGCACCGGCAGGTTGATCAGGACATCGCAGTTTCGGGTTAGGATCTTCGACAATCGGCTGCCGACGCTGCCGTATGTCACGAGGTCGTCCTCGTATCCCATCTGGTCGGTGCCAAAGCATTGGACACGATTGCCCTCGCTGGAAATGTGGATCCCAGCGCGCTCCAGCTCCTCCGTGTCGCGGTCAAAGATAACAATGTCTCGCGCTTTGATCCCGGCCTCTTGCAAGCGCTCGCAGATAGCTTCGACAAGCTGAAAGTTGCTGGAGAATGCGCGCCCACCGAGCGCGTTGACTTTTATCCCAATTCGCTCGCCCGGACGCACTATTTTTTTCCATGGCTCGGCAGGGTGATCGACGCCGAAAAGCGTCTGCATGGCCTGGTCGAGCAGCTTCATAACGCGCTGGGAATCCAGGGTGACCCCCGAGCCGCGTAACATCGGATCGCGCGCGACCACGACCTTAGACTTTGCCAGCGCTGACGTCTGTTCAGCCGCGTCGAGTAGATCTCCGCCGCTGCTGACACTAAGAACGGCAGCGCCGGCGGCGCAGGTTCGCAGGAAATCGCGTCGCGTTCTGCATTCATCGTTCTTCATCAGGACACCGAGGGCAAACCGTCGGCCAAACAATTCTTTTCAGCTCACTCATACTCCAAAGGGCGTTGGTTTGCAGTGACAAACCGCACTCGACCTAGCCTCCTAGCCGCCAAGACGCGGTTCAATGCCGCGGCCGAGAGCAAGGAGCGCCTGCGGGCCATCTGGCGATTCTTCATAGGCCACGATTCGCACTAGGTAGCGTCCCTTGCGGAAGATCAGGCTCTGGCTGAAAAGGCGCGCAGCATCGCCCACTTGAACCGGCTTCGCATCGCCAGCAGGCTCCGAGTTGAGGACCTGCGCAGCGCCATCGGCGTTGGACATCGTGTAAATGTCAACGACTGCCTCGATCTTGTTTTGAAACTTGTAATCGGCGGTTGAGACCCGCTGCACGCCGACCTTCAGGTACTTCTCGGCCTCGCCGTCGATATACTTCCACAAATCCGCGGCCTCAAATGTGCGCACCTGGGAGGTCCTGTCCCAGCCCGCGACATCATTCGACGCGGGGAAGGCTGCCGCCGGGTCCTGCTGTCGCCGGCCGCAAGCGGCGCCGGCGAAGAGAGCCACACAAGACGCGACTGCGCATATAGAGCGAACCGTCGAGCGTCCGCCGATCATCTAGGCTTCTCCCTGCTGCGATTCAGAAGGAACTGGTTCGCCCAGGAGCGGCTCTCGCCGATGCTGGTCACGTAAATCGCCGGATGGTTCTGGACCGGGCAGGCGTACTCGCAAGCGCCGCAGCCCACGCAACGGCTGGGATCAACGTACGGTTGCTTGACCAGCTTGAGACTGCCGTCAGCGGTGACGACCTGCGCCGGCTGCAGGTAGATGGCCTTGGGCGATGTCGGGCACCACTCCTCGCAAACGATGCACTCCGTCGCCATGGCCCATGGCAAGCAGCGCCCGCGATCGTAAAACGCCGTGCCCACATGGATTGGCTTGGTGTCACGTCCCGCGCCAGCAGTCCAGCCCTTCTCTTGCGGTGTGATCTCCCAGATTGCGCCTGTGGGGCAGACCTCGGAGCACAACACGCAACTGCTCTCGCAGTAGCCGATCCGCGGCACCATGACCGGGGTCCATAGACCTTCCAGCCCAGCCTCGTCCAATGCCGGCTGAAGCGCATTGTTCGGGCAGACTTTCATGCACTCGCCACAGCGGATGCAGCGTGCCAGAAAGTAGTCTT
This sequence comes from uncultured Acidobacteriaceae bacterium, assembly GCA_963818905.1. Classification (GTDB taxonomy): domain Bacteria; phylum Acidobacteriota; class Terriglobia; order Terriglobales; family Acidobacteriaceae; genus Bog-257. The sequence goes on along the minus strand of CAWFUE010000072.1, from coordinate 11,205 downwards.
CGCCGAGCGCTCCCGGCGGTCGCAGCAAACGTTCATTGCGCTGCACGGCGAAGCCTGGCGTGCTGCGCAGCAGAGGAACAACCGCCGCTCCCGCCAACAAACCGGTAAGCACCTTGCGACGGGGCAAGTTCGCACCCAGCGATTCTTGCGCCCCGAAAAACTTGAATTGCAGACCGCCCTCCGGACAATCGGCAACGCAATTCAGGCAGAGATGACACTCCGCTTGCCGCCAAGGCACTCCGCCCATGGGATCATCGCCGCCCTGGCAATGCAACAGGCAGCGATCGCAGTCCTTGCAGTTTTCTGCACTCTTGACGAGCCCCAGCACGGACCAACGCGAAACGATGCCCAGCAGCGCGCCTAGCGGACACAGCGCGCGGCACCAGAACCGCGTGACGCGAAAATTCAGCGCCACCAGAAAAATGAAGATGATTCCCAACCAGATTGCTTGCCGAAAATACACGTGTTTGAAGGTGAGCAGCCAGCTTCCAACAGCAAAGTGCAAAATGTTGCCGAGGGTCTGCACAGGTGTGAGACGGCTATGCTCCATCGCGTGCAAGGCGGCGCTGATCGCATAGTCCGTCGCCGGCAGAATCGACAACGCCAGCGAGCGCACCAGTAGCGCAATTGGATCGAGCCAGCCGATGATTCCCGCGCCTAGCAGCGCCGCCACTAGGCCGGCAATCAGGAGGTAATACTTCGTCGTCTGCCAGCGCTTGTAACGGTTGGACTCGATCAGTCGCTTTCCACGTTTGCGCTCAGATTTCAGGCCGCCGAAGAAGTGGTGCACGGAGCCAAGAGGGCAAATCCAGCCGCAAAAGAAACGTCCGAAAAACAACGTCGGAATCAGAACGGCGAGGCACCACAAAAGACCGTGGTACAAGGCGCGGCTGGAAAGCGCGTTCGTCACCGCCACGAGCGGATCAATCTGGAAGAAGAGGCGCACCGGGTAAGGAATGCGGATAGCTGACTCAGGCGCTCGGAGCGACCCGCGAAACTCCGTCTTAAGCAGAAGAAACACGAACAGCAGAAAAAAGGTGATCTGCGAGGTCCGGCGTAACGTCGTCAGCTTCGGAAAGCGCACCCTGCTGCTCCCGGCGACCGCGAGCGGATAGTGACCGGCGCATCCTGTCGCCGAGGGACTTAGTGATGTCGTGCAGCACTGCCCCAAACAATGTTGTGCCTGAAGGCCCGTCGCTTTCTGTGAGCAGCATCACGCACCTCGGCCCATCAAGCGGAGCAATCGGGAGGATCCTCACGCATTGCATGTCACAGACTTGGCAGCCAAGGGGCTTGCGCGGCCTCCGTTTTGACGACGTTTGACTCTTTTTCCGAACCTTCTTGCGGCGTTTGCAAGCCTCAGAAACAGATGTTGGTGGGCAAGCGACTCCTTACGTTGCCGGCATCGCAGAATCAGCATTTGCAGCGACCGATTCCCGGGGGCAATTGGGCAAGGGGTGGAGTGCCTCGGGATGGGCGTCTTTCCAGAGTGTGAGGAAATCGTTATAAGCGGCAAGGCGCGGATCGCCCGCCACGCCGAGGATCAGGCCCGGAATTTGTAGCCGTAGCATCGCATCTCGGATGATCCGGTCAGCGACGGCTTCGATGTGCTGGGGAATGGCGGTCTGCCCCTGCGCCGGTTGCATCACAACCATTGTCAGCGCACACACCAACACTAGCCCTAGGCCCGGTCTCCGCAAGGCCTTGCTGAAAGCCAATTTGGAATGTCTATCCCCCGACACTTCACACAACTGAAATCGGACTGTTCAGCTGGTTGGGAGGCGAACCGGCATACATCCTCAGTTGCTGTCGCGCCTCGCGTTGCTGATTAGCTTCGGGCAGATGATGTGCCATTATCAATGACGAGTTCATTCTGGACGCCCCCAATCCTTCGGTGGTCAGAAGTTGAGGTCAACAGCGGAAGCACAAGGAGAGCGGTACCAGCTAGCGGACAAACACTCAATCTAGAAAACGTATACTTTGCTGCACGACTTCAACGGCGCCGGCAGCGACGGCGGAGTTCCCGTTGGCAGCGTGGTCTTCGAGCGTCATGGCAATCTCAATGCTACCGTCAGCGGCGGTGAGATACCGGTGTGGAAGCAGCGGTTGCGGCGTCGAGGCCGTAGCCCGAGACTCTTCGGAACTACGTTGTTGAAACTGGCCCTTGTCTTGTCCGAGGTCGACATCTACAGAGCGGAGGAAGTAACGACGCTGTTCGCACACTGTAACTTCGAGCAGCGGGTGCTTTTCCGATTTTTCCTGATTGCGTTCACCCGAACCTAGCTCAACTGTGGCCATCACGTGAATCGCAACTGAGTAAGTAATCTGAAAGCAATACACCTGGGCAGAAGTCGGACGCTAGCGCCTGGCGGGATTGAGTGCATTCCAGATTTGCGCTTGCGTCCACTTCGGATGTTGCAGCAGCACGCCGTGTCCTGCGCCATCGGCACCAGGGTAGGTGACGAGCCGGGCTTTGCTTGCGCCCAGCTCCCCTTGATACGCCTCGATTAGGGCTCTGCCATAGACATGCTGGATGAAGAGATCTTCCGGCCCATTAATTACGGTCATCGCACCGCTGATCGAGAAGGGCGAGCAGTGGGTGGAGACGGGGCGGTTGGGAGGATTCGAAGTGGTCTGGCAGAGCCCGCCGTTCGTCTCCGACATTTCTACCGGCTGCGAACAGTGGCAATCCGAGGTATGAAAATCGTTCGAGGCCGCACTGCAATAACACAGGCTGTAGTCGGAGGCCTGCTCGCGCTGCTGAACGTAGAGCTGATCGGAAACGCCGCCGGTCAAAGACCACGGTGATGTTTTGCGGTTCAACAGCTGATCGGCGATGGTTTTTCTGCAGATCGAGCTCTCGCCGCAAGTCGTCTGGACGTTCAGTTCAATCTTCCGTTTCTGAAGATCCACGCTCGCGGTGCAGCCGCTATCGAGCCCGTTGTAGGGCTTTTGATTGCGATAAGGAAAAGTCAGCTCGAAGGCATAATTCTGCAGCCGCGCTTCTAACAGGCGATCGCCGGCAGGAACGGATTTCATCGCACCCAGAATTGTGGCTATGCATTGCGCCGCATTGCCGTCGACAAAACCGTCGGTGTTGCCGCCGGGCTTGACGGCGATGAGCACGAGATTGCGAACCTTGCGAGAAGGATTGGCCTTAGGCGCCAGCAGAGCATACTTCAACGCGTACGCGGTTCCGAGGGACCACCCCACCAGATCGACGTTGTTGGTTGCAATGCCATAGGTGCGGGCGGCATCATCCAGCATGGCGTCGGAGTCGTTCGCGATCTGGTTGGCGGTGACATTGCCGTGGAGCGCGCTCTTACCCACGCCCGGTAGATCGAAGAGGACGATGCGATAGCTATGGCACAGCGAGACGTTACCATCTTCGGCGGGAAGATACGCGAGCGTCTTCCTGATTGCAGGACTGTATTGGGAGTTGGTCAACATTTCGACCGGCCAGTCTGGAAGCGTCTCGCCGGTGCCGGGAAACATCAGCAGTACCTCATCGCTTTGCGCGCCATCGCCGATGACGGTGTACTCGAGCAGATCGCCGGTGCGTGGATTGGTGAAGTAAGTCAGGCTCTTGCCCAGCTCGCGAAGATTGCCGATCTGGTTGCAACCCATCGGGGTGCGAGCGCCGGGGTGGGCGTTCGCGGTGGAACCGTTTGCCGATGCGGCGTGGGTTGGGTTTGCGGTTATCGAAGGCGGCTGGGCCACGCGCATCTTGTGTTGCAAGATGGCCAATCCCGTCAACACAAGAAGGCAAATGCCCAGCCAGATGACCAGGGAGCGGCGTCTCATTGCGAGCCATTCTGACATTTTGTATACCTTTTGGCGACGGCCAGGAGCGGAACAATACGGAACCACTGATCGCCGGAGGGTTTCATAACAACGGAACGGTGTTCAGCTTTTGCCTTGGCTTGGCGCCGGCTACGGAAGGCGCGAAGTGAAAAGGCAGCGTCAGGTCCGCGGTCTGATCCCAGGTTAGCTGTAAAGTTCCGACAGAAGGGCTAACTTTCGAGAAGCTCAGGGCAGGCGCGGGGGCACCAAGGTATTTCTCAGCGACCGGCATTTCCCGTATCATCAAGTCGGGTCGATGCGAGTCCGCAAAAATCAGCTGTGGGCTGTGGTCGCTTTGCTGGTGATCGCCGGCGGCATTGTGACTGCGGTTCTGCTACGCAGCCACGCTGCTCCCGACGCCGCGCGGCTGCTGCCTGCCTCCGACGCCGTACTCTACATCAACCTGGATCCGATTCGTCTGCTCACCGACATTGGCAAGAAGCCTCCCAAGGAACGCGATCCGCAGTATGAGGACTTCGTGCGGCGAACCGGTTTCGAGTTCGAGCGCGATCTGGACAAGGCTGCTTTTGCAATTCACTATGGCGTGCCCAGCAGGGGACAGCCGGCTGAGACGCGCTATAGCGAGATTCTGCAGGGACACTTCGACAGCGCGCGGGTGAGCGAATACCTTCGCGGCCTGGCGACAGGCGTCGATCGCTACCACGATTACGACATCTACAACATTCCGATTGAGGATCGGACGTTGCGAGTGACGCTGCTGGGCTTCGATATCGCAGCGGCGTCGAATGTCGATGACGCGGATGTGATCCGCGGCATGATCGATCGCTATAAGCAGGTGGCGTTGCCCTTCACTGGGCCGCCGCTGGTCAGCGACTATTACCGGCGCGTTCCGCTGGGCAGCATCGTGTGGACAATCGCGCGGCCGCCGGCAGCGAGTGATTCCGAAGAGCACGGCGAGTTGCTGGTACCCGGCGGCTGGAGTGGACTGCTGCCACGTGATTGCATTGTCATTGCATCGGCGCGGCCGTTGAATGATGTTCACCTGCGCACCGACGTCATCATGCAAAGCGACGCAGTAGCGCAGAAGTTCGCTGAGCAGGTCGCCACCTACCTGACGCTCTTCAAGTCGCTGGAAATTTCCATGGACGCGGGCGGGCCGGACAAAGACGTGAAGTCCGCATTCGACAGCCTGGAGGTTCATCAGGACAAGAATGAAGCGGTGCTGACCGCCAAAGTGCCGTACGCGTTTTTCAAGAAAGTGCTGACCGAGCCGCCAGTGGAGCTGACGCCGCAACCGCAGAAGCCTGCACTGCAAGAGACGCCAGAGAAAAAGCCGACGGGTAAATCAAAGCATCGGCAGAAGTGATCGCTCACAGTCGGTGTGGACGCGCCCAGAACGGCCGGCGTCCATTCCACCCAGCGCAAAGCGGCGCTTCCCGGGGGCCGCTCTCAACCTGGCGGATACCTAAGCGGATTCATGCTGCGAGCCGGACATTAGCGCGGCCACCAGCGCCAGCACAATAACAGCACACGAGATATAGTGCACTGTTTTGAACGGTACATTGGTCCCTATCAGTAACGCTGCATAAATCAGCATCAGCCAATTAGGTGCCTGCACTTTACGCTGGAGCCAAGAAAACCCTAGAACGATGGGATTCTTAATCAACGAAACCTCCTCCTGATCCGTAATCCAAGAAACCGTAGAGAGAGGCAAAACTGGTTTGGTGAGCGGACCTAAATTGGTCGGGTTTGCGGTCCCGTCTCACGCGGCGAAACTACCCGCGCGGAGACAATCCCAACTGGGCGAAGGTGGTCCGCAGGAATTTGTGCGGGTTCACCGGCGTGTCGTGGATGCGGACTTCGTAGTGCAGATGGGGCCCGGTGCTTCGTCCGGAAAGTCCCACGTACGCGATAACCTGCCCCTTGCGGACGGTCTCGCCGTCGGCGACGGCGAATCCGGAAAGATGACCGTAGCGCGTCGTAATTCCGTTGCCGTGGTCGATTTGCAGCATGCGGCCATAGCCGTTGTAGAAGTCCGCGTAGGTCACGATGCCGTCGGCGGGTGCGATCACCGGCGATCCGTACGCACAGGAGATATCGACGCCGGTATGGAAGGCGCCTTCACCGTTGAACGGATCGATGCGCTCACCGAATGCTCCGGTGATGGGACCGATGACTGGCCACAACGTCGGAGCCGTAGCCGCGTCTACCCACTGAGCCAGCGTGGCGTTGTGGGTCAAGCCCATGCCCAGACCTGCGGTCGCCGCGCCCGTGAGGGCTGAAGTGCGCAGGGCGTACAGCTGATCCATCGAGTACTTCACTTCTTCAGGCTTAACCGGACCTTCACTGGCCTTTAACAGCTTGGAGTTCGGCTTGAGTCCGTAAATAACCGACACTTCATTCGCCAGCGAGCCCAGCGACGCGACCTGGATGTCTTTTTCGCGATTCACCTGCTCCAGTTGCGCGTAGCGCGTCTGCAGCGCTTTCTTCTCGAGGCGCAACTGATCGAAGCTGGCGACCTTCCACACCATGCGGGTGTAGGAGCCCGCCATGCCGGTGATGGTGAACATGCCGATCAGCGCGCCGGCAAGGAACACGTAGAGATAGTGAATCGGGATGGGAATCTTTCGTAGCTGGCCTTCCGCATCGCGGGCTACGAAAAGAATATAAAACCGTTTTCGCAAATCCAGGACCCTCACTAATAAAGTTCCGGGGAGCGACTGCTACATCTATGAAAATCCGGAACGATACAACTTAGCCGACGCGAACTTGTTACTCGGATGAACAGGAACGCCGCGGGCTTACGGCCTTCCTCCGGCGGAAGAACGTCTGGTCCCGCCGGTGCTCGGCTGGAATTATTGAGCGACATCAAACCGTAACAGAGCGAGCGAACACTGTCAACCACTTGTCACCGGCCCCCTACAACTAAAGTACTGTAAACAAAGTGGATAACTTCGATTTGCGCCCTTTATCACCTGGATACTGGCCGCCATGCAACGTGTCGAACGCTCGCCAATTGGCACAAAATTTCATTTCTCGTTAGATGCGCTGAAACCATATATAAATATTGACGCCTGATTGATAGTTGGAGGCTGTAAGTGCCGTTGCAGGAAAAGCTACTGATTGCAAGGATTCGGCGGGCTGCCGCACGGCAGGGCATCCGCTCCGGTATCGGTATCGGCGACGATTGCGCGGTGCTGCGGATTTCTCCGGGCCATGAGGCCCTGGTGACCACCGATTTCAGCCTTGAGGGCATTCACTTTCGCCACGATTGGCACCCGGCGGATTCAGCGGGACACCGCTGCCTCACGCGCGGCCTCAGCGACATCGCAGCCATGGGCGGAGTGCCACTAGCAGCGTTCCTTTCGCTGGCATTGCCGCCGGAGCTGCCGCAGGCGTGGGTCGATCAGTTCGTCATGGGCTTGCTGAATCTGGCAAAGCGGCATTCGGTGACGCTGGCGGGCGGCGATACGGCGCAATCGCCGGACGGCGTCCTGGCCGACATCATGGTTCTGGGCTCGGTTCCGGCAGGCAAGGCTGTTTTGCGATCGGGAGCGAAACCACGCGATTTCCTCTACGTAACGGGGACGCTGGGCTCATCGTCGGCGGTGCTGCATCGTTTACGCGATGGCGAGAAGCTGCAGCCGAAATCAAAAATCTATCGCAAGCATTTCTATCCCGAACCGCGAATTGCCGTCGGCCAATTCCTGCGCGAGAAGAAGCTGGCTTCGGCGATGATCGACATCAGTGATGGCCTGTCCACCGATCTCCGACACATCTGCGACGAGAGCAAGGTCGGGGCAATCGTGTACGCCGAGGCAGTACCCGCGGCTGCGGACCTCCAGCGCGTTCTTCACGGCGGTGACGAATACGAACTGCTCTTCACCGCTCCGTCGGATCGATGCATCCCGAAACAGATCGCCGGCGTTTCCATCACCCGCATTGGAGAGATCGTGCGCGGCACGCAAATGAAGCTGCAGCGCGCCGACGGAAGAAAAGAAACCTTGAGGGCGATGGGCTGGGAGCACTTCGGATGACGACCCGCGATGAACGAGCCCATGGTGGAACAACTCAGCCAGCGGATAGGTGCTGCGCGCAGTTGTCCCTGCCCTCGATGAATATTTCCTGCCGGATTTTCCGTTTCTTCCAGCCCTCATCGGCAAGGATTGAGGATTGGGATGCCCCGCTCCAGGCCGTGTTTTTCGTCTGGAACGGGACTTCCGAGCGGTGAAACCCAGGCTTCAACTGGCTTCCGGCAACCTTCGGCCAACCGACGGCTGACTCGTACCAGCGCACAAAACTACAAAGCGGCGATGCCGTTGATTCCGGCTCCGGCCGGAAGTCCGCTCGCGTGGCCCAGGTTCTGCAGTGTGCCATCGTTTTGAATCGCGAACATCCCAATTTCGCCGGTTCCGGCGTTGAGCGAGTAGAGATACTTCCCATCTCCGGTGACGGTTATGTCGAGATTCGTGCTGCCCTCCGGATTTTGACCTACTACTGTACTTCCGATGGGCGTAAGTGCGCCCGTGGTGCCGATGGCGAAGCCGGAAATGGAAGAGGTGCCGGCATTCGAGGTATAGACAAAGCGTCCGTCAGGAGTGACCGCATTCCAGCAGGTCGCCTGGCCCAAAGTTTGCAACGCAGAAGTGATAACGGTTAGCGTGCCGTTGGAAGCGACGGAATACGACGAGATGGTGTTGGCTCCAGCCTCTGCTACCAGCAGCGTTCCGTTGGGAGCAAAGGTGGCAGCGAAGGGAACGGTGCCTGCGCTGGTATTTTCGACAACCGTACCGAGAGTGCCATCTGACTGCACGGGGAAAACATCCAGCAGATTGGTCAGGCGCTCGGTAACTACCAGAAATCGTCCATCGGGGCTAAACGCCAGCGATGATGCGTTCCTGTCATTGCTGCTCAGTTCACGTATGGAGCCGGGGATCTGGCTCAATTGTCCATTTTGATCGACCCGAAAGCCAACCACGTTGTCATTGCCGCCTGCATTCAGGACGTATAACAGCGAGCCGTGCTGAGCAAGAGCGACGGGCGAACTGCCACCGCTGATCACGCGATCAGCCGGAACCAATTCCGAACGATGCACGCGATAGCTCGATACTTCACCGCTCCCCGAATTCGCGGCAAACAGCAGAGTGTGATCCTGGCTGAGCAGCAGTGAGTCCTGCGACTGCAGGGGATCGATAGTTCCACCGCTGCCCCGTCCGGTTGAATAGCTCTGGTCAAAGCCCAGCATTCCATCACTGTTACGCTGATAGGCGAGCACTTGGTTATGTTCGACCGCATTGGTCATTGCGAATACCGCACTGGTTCCGTTTCCCGGCTCTTTCTGCGCTTGCGCACTTACCAGAAGCACGGTGCAAACCGCCAATGCTGTGGCGTATAGAACGCGAATTTTCTGGCTCATCGGATCTCCTCCTACATCGGTATCTGCTTTTTACGGCAACGCTTCTTCGCAAAGGAACTGGAGCAGTGCCTTAGGATGGGCGCGCCGCTTCGACACTGAGAGTGATGAAGTCGTCGAAAGTTACAGAGATATGGAGAGGATTCGCAAGATGTAACAGAACGTTTATAAGCCGAGGTAGAGAACGCTAAGCGTAGCCGTAGGCGAAGCTACCGCGCACGTCCTCCCAATGCCGAGCTAATCACCCTCCCGTGTGCTCTGGCTCACTGACAAACTGCATACCACACGTGTGAGATTTGGCCGCGGTCTATCACAGAAAACTCTCGACACTCACTCTCGAATTCACTTCGCTGCGATCTCGCGCGCGTAACAAGAGATCTGCTTCTAGATATAGGCGCTGGCTAATCGACGGAGGTCATATGCGTAAACTCAGTTTTGTTCTGGCTGTAGTCGTCTTGCTGGGCGGCATTGATGCCATAGCTCAATCGGCTGCCGCAGGGCGCTTCGACGGCAACTGGGTCACCAAGATGACCTAATGGAATGGACCCATCCCGATGAAACAATGAGCGCAGCAGCAGAGATTTAGCTGCATCGCTCACATCGGGAGGAGAAACATCCATGCAGGTCGCCATCGTCGGACTGGACATCGCCAAACACGTTTTTCAGCTTCACGGCACTGATGCTGCGGGTAAGAAGGTTATGAGCCGGAAGCTTCGTCGCCAGGAAGTCGTTCCGTTTTTCGCCAATCTGCCAGATTGCGTCGTCGGGCTGGAGGCGTGTGGCGGCGCGCACTATTGGGCGCGGAGGCTGACCGCTGCTGGCCACAGGGTGCGGCTAATGGCGCCGCAGTTCGTCAAACCTTTCGTGAAGTCTAACAAGAACGACGCCAATGATGCCGAGGCGATCTGCGAAGCCGTCACTCGCCCGAGTATGCGCTTTGTGCCAGCGAAGTCGGTCGAGCAGCAGGACATCCAGTTACTTCATCGGGTGCGCAGCCGTCTGGTAGGTTGCCGGACGCAGCTCGCCAACCAAGTACGCGGTCTGCTGATGGAATACGGGATCGTGCTGCCTCAGCATATGGCCCAGCTCCGTGGTGGTCTGCCCAACGTTCTGGAAGATGAGAGCAACGAACTGACAGTATTAGGCCGGCGATTACTAGCCTCCTTGCATAGCGAGTTAAGCGAACTTGACGAGAAGATTGAGCGAATCGAGAAAGAGCTGCAGGCGGTGTATGGGGCCAGCGAAGCCTGCCAGCGAATAGCCGCCGTGGAAGGTATCGGGCTGTTGACCGCTACCGCCGCAGTTGCCGCGATGAGTGACGGCAAGGTGTTCGATAGTGGCCGCCAGTTTGCCGCATGGCTTGGACTTGTACCTCGCCAGCACTCAAGCGGTGGCAAAACTCGTCTGTTGGGGATCAGCAAGCGTGGAGACACTTATCTACGCACGCTGTTCATCCATGGAGCACGATCGGTCGTCTATCGGGCCTGTCGGAAGACAGATCCTCGCAGCCTGTGGATTGCAGACAAGAAACGAAGGTTAGGAACGACTCGGGCCTGTGTCGCGGTCGCGAACAAGAATGCTCGCATTGTTTGGTCGTTAATCGCACGCGGCGAGTACTATCGCCGACCTGGTGAGTTGGGCACGACACCTTGAAGAACACTGGGCGCTGGGAAAGACGCTGGCTTCGCCAGCTTGCAAAACGCTGCGCGTTTCGCACTTTTCCACCGCCCCGACTACTACTACGATTTTCTTGAGATGCTTGAGCAACCAGAGATGGCGTAAGTGGCTGAGACCAGCTTCTTCAGAACCTGATGGGGGGAGGGCCGCAGTTCGAGGCCGTTGACCTGATTAGGAGAAGAAGCGCAGATTCCATCGGGGCCCGAGGAGCTTCCCACTCCTCTAATACGAGGCCGGATATATGTACGCGTCTCCTCTCCACCGCCGCTGTCGAAGAACGCTCTTGCATTCGGGATGGGTCCATATATGCC
>CAWFUE010000071.1:0-71319 GCA_963818905.1 uncultured Acidobacteriaceae bacterium | reverse complement strand
ATAGCTTACTTTTCGGTGTCCGACCGATTGACCCGCTCACACTTCTCGCCGCCTCTGCTGCCTTGGGCGGGATCGCTTTCGTTGCCAGCTGGCAACCGGCCCTCCGGGCCGCAAGTGTCGACCCGATGGTCGCATTGCGTTACGAATAAACGCTGCAAACGTAAAGATCGGCCGGGCTCAACGTTCGTATTGCCCCAGAACGATTGGCAGGATATCGGCGATGGATGTTGCACGTCAGAGACTCCACGGATTTGTACTGGCAAGTCGGCTTGTCGAACGGTGATGGGTATGGTCAACTTTCGACATCATAGGTAGCGCGGTCTGGCCCTATCGTGTTTGTTGAAAAGCCGACGCAGGCGTATGGCGTCGCTCTGTTTGAAAACGCTGGCGAGCGCGTCAGCACACCTCGATCCAAAGCAATGCCTTGCGCCAGGTAGGTCATCGCTTAGTCGGTAAAGACCGGGACTTTGGTTTCTTTGCGGCTGCGCCGGCGATGACCTCGCAGGTGGGATAGCAGCCAGATCTGCAGCCGGTCCATATAGAGGTACACCACCGGTGTTGTGTAAAGGGTTAGCATTTGGCTTACGATGAGGCCGCCCACAATCGCGACGCCCAGTGGCCGGCGCAGTTCCGAACCCATGCCCCGTCCAAACGCGAGCGGCAGAGCGCCCAACAATGCAGCCATGGTCGTCATCATGATCGGCCGGAAGCGCAACAGCGCCGCCTCGTGGATCGATTCCTCGGAATTCTTGCCCTGCCGTTCCTGTTCCAGCGCGAAGTCGATCATCATGATCGCATTCTTTTTCACGATGCCGATGAGCAGGATAATGCCAATCAGCGAGATCACATCCAGATCCATACGGAACAGCAGCAGCGCCAGCAAAGCGCCGGTGCCCGCTGACGGTAGTGTGGAAAGAATCGTGATGGGATGAATGTAGCTTTCGTAGAGAATGCCGAGAACGATGTAGACCGCCAGCAGAGCCGCCAGCACCAGCAGAGGCTCGGTGGACAATGAGTTCTTGAAAGCCGCAGCCGTGCCTGCAAAGTCTCCATGAATGGACGCGGGTAACCGCATGCGCAGTTCGGTTTCCTCGATCGCTCGAGTTGCTTCACCCAGCGATACCCCGGGTGCGAGGTTGAAGGAAATCGTAACCGCCGGAAATTGTCCCTGGTGGTTGACCGCCAGCGCGGTATTGGAGTCACCGAAGTGAGCGAAGGCGGAAAGTGGAACCTGGCTGCCGCTCGTGATCACGTAGACGCTGTTCAGGGAATCGGGGTTCGTCTTGAAACGCGGATCAACCTCCAGCACGACGTGGTACTGGTTGAGCTTTGCATAGATGGTGGAAATCTGCCGCTGGCCGAAGGCGTCGTAGAGCACATCGTCAATTTGCTGTGGCGTAACACCCAGGCGAGCGGCCGTGTCGCGGTCGATGACCAGGTTCGCGGCCAGGCCGTGCATTTGCTGATCGCTATTTACATCGCGCAGTTGCGGCGCAGAGCGAAGTGCGTTCAGCAGGCGCGGCGCCCAACTGTAGAGTTGCTGCAGGTCGTGTCCGGTCAGGGTGTACTGGTATTGGGCGTTGGAGCTGCGCGCTCCGATACGCAAGTCCTGCGAAGCGGTGAGATAGAGTGTGACACCAGGAACATGCGAGAGTTTGCCCCGCAGAAGATTGATTACCTGGTCGGCGGTCGCGTGACGCTGGCTCAACGGTTTGAGCCCGATGTACATTCGCCCGGTATTTTGCGCCCCGCCCCCGGTGTAAGCTGCGACCATCTCGACGTTCGGATCGTTCTGCACGATACGCGCCAGCTCCTGAGTTTTGGTTTTCATCGCGGCAAATGAAATGTCCTGGTCTCCGACGATGGTGCCCATCAGGCGGCCGATGTCCTGCTGGGGAAAAAATCCCTTGGGAATGTAGATAAACAGCAGCACATTCACGGCCAGCGTGGCTATGGTGACGCCCAGGATGAATCTCTGATGGCGCAATACCCAGTCGAGTGAAACGCGATAGCCATGAGCCATTCCGTCGAAAGCCCGCTCACTGATGCGATACCACGCCCCGTGCATCTGGCGATCATGCGGCTTCAGAAATCGAGCGCAGAGCATAGGGGTCGTGGTAAGCGAAGCAATCAGCGACACCGCGATAGCTGCGCTGATGGTGACGGCAAACTCGTGAAACAGGCGTCCTATGATTCCATTCATCAGCCAGATGGGAATAAAAACCGCCATTAACGACACGCTCATGGAGAGAACGGTGAAGCCGATCTCGCGCGAGCCGAGGACAGCGGCCTCATAAGGAGCGAGCCCCGCCTCCACATGCCGCATAACGTTTTCAATCACCACGATGGCGTCGTCCACCACAAATCCGGTCGAGATGGTGAGCGCCATGAGCGAAAGGTTGTCCAGTGAGTAGCGGCCGAGATAAAGGATGGAGAAGGTCCCGGCAATCGAGAGCGGCACGGCAATGCCCGGTATCAGAGTGGCGCGCACCTCGCGCAGGAACGCAAACACCACCAGCACGACCAGCAGGACCGAGATGCAAAGCGTGATTTCGACATCGAACACAGAGGCGCGCACGGTTATGGTGCGGTCGTGTTCAATCTCGAGATCGATGGCAGCCGGGAGGGAAGCCTTCAGAAAGGGCAGCGCAGCCTTGGCGCGGTCCACCGTGTCGATGATATTGGCCCCAGGCTGCCGAAAGATGAATACCAGCACGCTGGGCTTGCCGTTGAAACTTCCGTAGTTGTAAAGATCGGAGTAAGAATCCTCGACCCTGGCGACATCCTTTAGCCGCACAGGACTGCCATTGCGATAGGTGATGATGAGCCGGCGATAGTCTTTTGCCCTCTTGAGTTGATCGTTAGCCGTGATCAGCCAGGTATGACGGTGGTTCTGTAACTCGCCTTTGGCCTGATTATCGTTCTCGTCGGTGACGGCGCTCCGTATCGCCTCCAGTCCTAAACCCATATCGTCGAGACTGGTGGGATTGGCTTCGATGCGTACCGCCGGCTGCGACGAACCTCCGATAAAGACCTGGCCGATGCCGGGGATCTGCGACAGCTTCTGCCCGATGACGGAGTCGGCAGCGTCATAGATCTGGTCCTGGGTCAGCGCGTCCGAGGTCAGTGCCAGAATCAGGATCGGCGAGTCAGCCGGGTTCACCTTGCGGTACCAGGGATTGGTGGGCAGCTCGGGTGGCAGGTACGCGCGAGCAGCGTTAATCGCGGCTTCGACGTCACGAGCGGCCCCATTAATATCGCGATTCAGGTCAAACTGCAGGATGACATTGGTAGTCCCGAGCTGGCTCACCGAGGTCATTTCGTTGACTCCGGCGATGCGTCCGAATTGCCGCTCGAGTGGTGTTGCTACGGCCGAGGCCATGGTTTCCGGACTAGCGCCCGGCAGGGAAGCGCTCACCGAAATGACCGGGAAATCAACCTCTGGAAGCGGCGAAACCGGCAGATTGAAGAATGCCAGCGCGCCTGCCAGCAGCAAGGCGATCGTCAGGAGGCTGGTAGCGACGGGACGCTCGATAGCTCGGGTAGAAAGGCTCACCGCGAAATTCCGGAAGGTCCGCGGAGGTCAGATGCGATCGGCTTGCGAAATCCGGCAACGGCAACAGGCGCATCCCGCCGTGCCTTGCGGTCGACCGCATCGTTGGCTTTCCGCACATATACATCGTACTACGACATTCCTGTCGGTTGGCTGCGGTTCCAGACGATGCTCTCGCCGTTGCCGGCTGCGCCGCCATTGAGGGGAGAGCGTTTCAGTATTCCAACTAGACGTAATCGGCGAGCGTAAGGTCGATGTTGTGCGTGTCGCCATCTTTGCTCTTGATGACCAGATGCTCTACTGTCCCGTGAACTCCCAGGAATGCGCTGCGGAGTTGGCGCAGAGACGGATTTGATGAGCCGTTGAGCGCCCGGCTTGTCATCGCTTCCTTTCCGCTGGAGTCCGCCAGACATAGGGTGTAAATTAAACCCCTTTGGAAGTTAAAACGAATGCGAGCGAAGCGCAGATCATTTTGCCGTGTAGCCATCTTCAGCGTCCTATTGATCACGCCCGCCTGGGCGCAGAGCCAGAAAGCCCCGATTCAGATCACTGCCGACCTTTCCGACGCACCGCGCAAGCTCTTTCACGCCGAAGTGGATCTGCCGGTGACCGCTGGCCCACTCACGCTTACGACTCCGAAATGGATTCCCGGGCATCACCGGCCGCTGGGTTTCGCCGAGAACATCACGGGGGTGGTCTTTACCGCCAACGGCCAGCCACTGGCGTGGCGCCGCGACGATGTGGATCTCTACGAGTTTCACGTAACGATTCCCGAGGGAGTGACTACGCTTCATGCGCATCTCGACTGCATTGTTCTCATTAATAATACGCAGAAGTTGGCCGTCCTCGACTGGGAGACGCTTCTGCTTTACCCGGCCAACACGCCGGTGCGAGATATTCCTATCCAGCCTTCGCTAATTGTCCCTGCCGGCTGGAGCATCGGCACTGCGCTTTCTCCTGTCGGTGCCGGCGCATATCCTCTCCCCGCTCCCGGCAGCACTACTCACTTTGCAGTCACCACGGTCGAGCAGCTCGAAGATTCTCCGATCCTCACCGGGGAGTACTTTCACGAGTTTGCTTTGTCTCCGCAAATCTCGCCCAAGCATTACATCGACGTCGCCTCCGATGCTCCCGAAGATTCCAATCTTTCTGCCGCATTCTTAGCTAAGATTGCGAATCTCGTTCGCGAAGCGGATGTGTTATATCGTTCGCACCACTATAACCAGTACCACTTCCTGGTGGCTCTCTCCGACTCAATTGGGTTCATTACGGTGGAGCACGGCCAGTCCTCCGAATATGGCGTTCGCGAGAAAGGCTTCTCGGACGAAGCCCATCTGTTGGCGAATGCCGACCTGCTGCCGCACGAGTTCACTCACTCATGGTGCGGTAAGTATCGCCGCCCGGTTGGGCTATACCAGCCCGATTTCGCCACGGCACAGCAAGGTGATCTGCTCTGGGTTTATGAGGGCATGACGGAATATCTTGGCAGGGTTCTTGCCGCGCGCTCTGGACTGGAGTCGCAATCGCAGTATCGCGACTTTGTTGCCTTGACGGCCGGCTTGCTCGACTACACGCCCGGCCGTGAATGGCGCACGACTGAAGACACCGCAATTGCCGCCAGCATCCTCCGCGGTGGCAATCCGGCGTGGTCCAACTGGAAGCGCGGACAGGACTATTACTACGAGGGCGAACTGCTTTGGCTTGATGCCGACACTCTTATCCGCAAGACGACCAACAATCAAAAGTCACTTGACGACTTCCAACGGATTTTTCTGGGCAAGGGCGGCAACACCGGCCCGCTGATCGTTACTTACACCTTTGAGGAATTGGTCCAGGACCTGAACGAGGTGATGCCGTACGACTGGGCGACCTTTCTCCATGACCGCGTTGATAACATCCACCCTCACGCCGACCTTGCCGGCATCGAGCAGGGAGGCTACAAATTGGTCTACGCAGACAAGCCGAATGCTTCTGAGTCAGCCCTTGAGTCGGCTTTAGCCGCCAGCGGCTACGGGGGCGTGGACACTTGGTACTCTATTGGCATCCGCGTCAGTAACGACGGCAAAATCGCAGATGTCCGCTGGAACGGCCCTGCCGACAAGGCGAAAATCGCTCCCGGAGACAATATCTTCGCGGTGGACGGGCAGGTCTTCTCCGGCGATCGGCTTCGAGCCGCGATTCGCGATGCGAAAGGAAAGACCGAGCCGATCGTCCTGATCGTGCAGTCGAATACGTTTGTCTCCACGGTGGACATTGATTACCACGATGGCGAACGTTATCCTGTCTTGGAGCGTGTCGAGGGAACGCCTGCGTATTTGGATGACATCACTAAGCCCCTCGCGTCGCCCCAGCCAGCGCAACCCAAGTCGACCGCCAACGATCACTAAAGGCGGCGATGGCTCGTATTCATTCGACAGCTTTGCGCATGTGGAAATAGATCGCTTTAACCGCTAGCGTAGATCCCGCCTGTGAGGTTCAGAGGTCCGGGGTGACTCGGCATCGCCCACAAATTCTGTATCGAGGTTACGCATCCAGTAATCTAGTAGGACAGGCCCGTGTCACGCCTGATTCCTTCCTATAGGTTCATCGTGCCGAAACCAATCTTATTAAGTGTGGATGACGACTCCGATGTGCTGCGCGCGCTGGAGCGCGACTTACGTTCAAAATACGGTAATGAATATCGCGTCATTGGAAGTAGCGCGCCCGAGGGTGCGCTGGACGTTCTGAAAGAATTGAAGCTCCGCAATGACAGCGTAGCCCTGTTGCTTGCCGATCAACGCATGCCGCACATGGATGGTGTGGCGTTTCTTCAGGAAGCGATGCGGATCTTTCCTGAGGCGAAACGTGCTTTGCTCACCGCCTATGCGGACACGAATGCGGCCATTAGCGCGATCAACCAGGCCAACATTCACTACTTCTTTCTCAAGCCGTGGGACCCGCCGGCGGAACGGCTGTACCCGCAATTAGATGACCTGTTGGATGACTGGCAGGCGTCCTATCGTCCTGCGTTTCAGGGAATCCGGGTGCTAGGAACGCGGTGGTCGCCGAAGTCGTATCAGTTGCGCGATTTTCTCGCGCGCAATCACGTGCCGTATCAGTGGATCGATGTTGAAGTGGCCGCCAATGATCCGGAGACCAAGCAATTACTCGGAGCGTTGGGCGAAGAAGCGGCGAGCCTACCGGTAGTGTTGTTTCCCGATGGGACAAAGCTGCTGGAAAGCGCACCTGCGGATGTTGCCGAGAAGGTGGGACTGCGGACGCGCGCCCAAACCAGTTTTTACGATCTGGCGATCCTGGGCGGCGGACCGGCTGGACTCGCGGCTGCGGTATATGGAGCCTCGGAGGGCCTGCACACCGTCATTGTTGAGCGAGAAGCTCCCGGCGGTCAGGCCGGAATGAGTTCGCGGATCGAAAACTATCTTGGGTTTCCCAGCGGACTGAGTGGTGGCGACCTGGCACGCCGTGCCGTAGTCCAGGCGCAGCGCTTCGGGGTGGAGATACTAGCGCCGCAGGAGGCGGTCGACGTTCGTCTGGAAGGACCGTATCGGATCATCAAACTGGCCGACGGAAATGAGATCTCCTGCCATGCGCTGATGATCGCGACCGGCGTGCAATGGCGCCGAATGGAATCGGCCGGCGTAGACCGCTTGCAAGGCGCCGGCATTTATTACGGAGGCGGTGTCACCGAGGCGCTGTCCTGCAGGGGCGAAATTGTTTACGTGGTGGGTGGCGCGAATTCAGCGGGACAAGCGGCAATGAATTTCTCGCGCTACGCGGAGAAGGTTGTGATGCTGGTGCGCAGGGAATCTCTGGCCAGCACCATGTCACAATACTTGATTGATCAGATTCAACAAACTCCGAATATCCAGGTGTGGGCCCACGCCAGCGTGGCGGAAGTACACGGAGACAATCACCTCGAAGAAATCTCCGTCCTGTGCTCAGACACAGGAACAACCGAGCGCGTGCCCGCGAGCGCGATGTTCATTTTTATCGGCGCGCTGCCGCGAACGGAGTGGCTGTCAAATATCGTGGAGCGCGACGATCGGGGATTCGTGCTCACGGGACCGGATTTAATGAAGGATGGTAAGCCTCCCAAAGGGTGGACGCTGGAGCGGGATCCGTTCCTGCTGGAGAGCAGCGTTCCCGGCATTTTCGCAGTGGGCGACGTGCGCCACGGCTCGGTGAAGCGAGTCGCTTCGGGAGTGGGCGAAGGCTCCGTGGCGGTGCAATTCATTCATCAATATCTGAGCAAAGTTTAAATGGCCGACAAATCAGAGTTGCTGCGAGTGCCGGCGTTTGCCGATCTTCCTGAAGACCAGATCGAGTGGTTCCTTACCCAGGCCGAGGAAATGCATCTCAAGCCGGGCGACGTCTACATACAGCAAGGCGCGCCTGCTGACTCCATGTTTGTCCTGCTGGAAGGGCAATTACACGCGCACGGTCAACTCGGCGGGCAGAGCGTCGTATTCACCTTCGAACCAGGAGATGTGGGCGGCCTTCTGCCGTTTTCCCGAATGAAGCAATACACCGTGGGCGGGCGCGCGGTAACAAATAGCCGAATTTTGCGCTTTCCGGCGAGCCAGTTTCCCGAACTCGTGCAGAAAATGCCGGTGCTGGCCGGTCGTCTCGTCGGTATGATGTCCGACCGCATTCGCGAGTCGACGCGCATTGAACAGCAACAGGAACGCCTGGCATCTCTGGGAAAACTTTCCGCAGGATTGGCGCATGAGTTGAATAATCCAGCCTCAGCGGCCAGTCGTGCTGCCAGTCAGCTGCGCGAGACCTTGAAGCGCATAAAGGAGGCGAGCCAACAACTGGGAGCAAGAGCACTTTCTCCAGCTCAAAAAGCCGAGATCGAAAAACTGGAAACCGGTCTAATGCAGCAAAGCGGGAAACCGCCGCTGACTGGGTTGGCTGCGACTAACCTTGAGGAAAAGATCGATGAACTGCTGCGCAGTCACGGGCAGAACGATCTCTGGCAACTCGCCGCCGATCTTGCTCGCAGCAACGTAGATCCGCATTGCCTGGAGCAGTTGTTCTCATCCATGGATGGGGACACGGTGCGAGCAGCCCTGGTGCGGATCGCCGCTCTGCTGGAGATCTCCGCGTTGCTCGATCAGATCGAGAGCAGCACCTCGCGCATCTCGAACCTGGTGCGCGCCATCAAGGAGTACACCTTCATGGACCAGGCGCCGGTGCAAAACGTTGACATCGTGAAGAGCCTGGAGAACACGCTAACAATTCTCAATTACAAGTTGAAGCACGGCGTCACCGTGGAACGTGATTACGGTACCGTTCCGTTGCTGGTTAACTCCTTCGGCAGCGACTTGAACCAGGTGTGGACCAACATCATCGACAACGCCATCGACGCGATGAAGGGAAAAGGCAAGCTGCTGGTGCGAGCTTACAGCGAGGGCAATTTCGTGGTTGTAGAGATCATCGACGATGGTCCTGGAATTCCTCCCGAAATACAGCCGCGAATCTTTGAGCCATTCTTTACCACCAAGAAAGTCGGCGAAGGCACAGGTCTTGGCTTGGACACGGTTCAGCGAATTGTGAAGAAACACAATGGCACTATCCAGGTCGAATCGAAGCCGGGCAAGACGTGTTTTCAGATCTGGCTGCCGATATCTCAAGGCGCGTCCTGATATATAGCCCCGCGCCTGCTTCACTCGTAGCGTAGAGCGACCATCGGATCCACTCGCGACGCACGCAGCGCCGGAACGCAGCAGGCGAACAGTGATACGGCAAGCAGGAGCAGGCAGACGCCGGCGAACGTCAATGGGTCGTGGGGCGTGACGCCGAACAGCTGGCTGCTCATCAGCCGGGTAAGGCCCAGCGAGAGAGCGATACCCAGCATGACGCCGGCGAACACCATCCTCGCTCCCTGGCTCAGGATCAGGCGCAGGACATCACGTCGCTGCGCGCCCAGCGCCATCCGCACCCCGATCTCTCGCGTTCGTTCGCCCACCAGATACGAAAGCACGCCATACAGGCCGATGCACGCAAGTAATAACGCCAGGATGGCGAAGGCGCCAAGCAGCAGCATGGATAGCCGGCGTGCTGCCAGCGACTTGGAAAGAACGCCATCCATAGTTTCCACGGAATAGACGACGGCGCCCGGGTCAAGCTCTGAGACCGCACGGCGGACAGACGTCACCAGCGCCGCGGGATCGTCATGCGTGCGCAGAACAACCGCGGTTCCGTCGGCAACCAGCGGGATCAGCTTTGGGGGTATCTGCATGAAGGGATAGTAAAACTGCGCTTCGACTGCACCCTTCGCGTCGTTACCCAGACCCCACTGCCGGACGTGTCCGACCACGCCGACAATCTCCGCTTCCACGTCGAACTCTTCGATGTGAATGTGCTGGCCGATGGGACTTTGCGCTGGAAAGTATTGCCGCGCGAAGGCATCATCGACATCGACCACAATCGGTTCGTTCTCGTTGTCCTGCGGACTGATAAATCTTCCCCGCTCCAGCGTGATTCCCATTGCCTTCTGGAATCCTGGCTGAACCAGGTAGAACATCGCCTGGCTCATCTCGTTATCGGTCGCCGGCTTGGGCTGTCCTTCAATCCAGAAGGGAAGTTCGGAATCATGAAGCAGAGGACGCGAGCCGAGAGTGATGGAAACCGCTTCGACACCCGGAATGTTGCGCATCTGCCCTTCGAAGCGGCGAAGCCGCTCTCGGACCTGAGCCGGCGTAGCTTTGGGATGCGGTGGCAGCGACAGCGAAAATGTGATGGCGTGCTCGGGATCGTATCCAGGATTGACCTTCAATAAAGCGGAAAGCGAGCGTAGCATCAGTCCGGCGCCGACCAGCAGCACGATCGACAACGCCACTTCCGCCACGACGAAGACCGCATGCAGCCGTCGCCGCGCACCGCCGGCACCTTGCGTAGCTTGCCGCAGGACTTGCTGCAAATTCACGCGTGAAAATTTAAGAGCCGGAGCAAGTCCAAAACCAACTCCGCTGAGCAGGGAAAGTGCCAGAGTGAACAGCAACACGCGGGCGTCCATTGCTATTTCGCTCGAGCGCGGAAATGTATCGGGCAGAAGTCGCAGCGCGGCTCTGGTTCCAAAGAAGGCAATCAAAACTCCCGCAAGACCACCGATGCCCGCCAGCATCAGGCTCTCGGTCAGCAGTTGCCGAATGACGCGACCGCTTCCCGCGCCCAGCGCCCGGCGCAAGGCGAACTCTCCGGAGCGGCGCATCGACCGCACCAGCAACAGGCTGGCCACGTTGGCGCAGGCAATGAGCAAAAGAAAACCGACCGCTGCCAGCAACACCAGCAGAATCGGCTGCACCTTGCCGACGACGTCCTGCTTCATCGGCACGACGGCAATATCAACATTCCTGTCCGCTTCCGGATAGGCCGCGGCGAGGTGATGGGCGATGGCGTCCATCTCCCCGCGCGCATGAGCCAGCGTCACGTCCGGCTTGAGCCTGCCAAGGGCGTAAGCGCTCAGGTCGACCCTGCGGTCGAGGAATGAAGCGTCATTCAATTGGCCAATGGGAGTAAAGACGTCGCGGTCAACATCGTGAAATGAGAAGCCTGCCGGAAGAACGCCGATGATGGTAAAGTTCGTGCCGCCCAGATCGATCGAGCCGCCGACAACCGACGGCAAACCACCGAAATGGCGATGCCAGAAAGCATCGCTCAGCAAGACCACAGGAGCAGCTCCGACGTGGTCATCCTCGCACAGAAAATCCCGGCCAAGCACCGGGTGGATTTCCAGCGTGGTAAAGAACGCAGCGGAAACCATCAGCCCATTCACCCGCTCTGCCTGACCGCTGCCCATCAGGGTGTAATCCTCGTGGCGGTAAATTGCCATCGAGGAAAAGCTCTGCGCTGTCCGCTGCCAGTCAAGAAAGTTGAGATAGCTGATAGGCCCCTGGCCGAGACCAGGCTTCGTTTCGTACAGCGCGACCAGTTGGTTCGACCGCGGATAAGGCAGCGGATTGAGCAACACGCTGTTCACAATGGAAAACAGCGCCGTATTGGCGCCGATGCCGAGTGCGAGTGTGACGGTCACCGCAGCCGCGAACGCCGGCGACTTCACCAGCATGCGAAAAGCGAAGCGAACATCTTGCAGCAATGCGAACACCAGCACTCCCGACCGCAAAGTTTCCGGAGAGCAGCAAGAAACGCTCTCTAAACGGGGTTGAATTCCAGGCTCGAACTAGAACTATATCCAAGAGCGGGCTGCATCGATCATGGCTTCGCCACGGTTTGCGTGCCGTTCATCCCTCACCAGTTCCGTCGCGGCTTCCGTCAGCAGCGAAAGCGGCAGTTCTTGGCCGAAGATGACTGCGGAATGGCGCCCAGCCGTACTGATTTCCAAAAGGGAAGTGACCGACCAAGAGGAATCACAGCCCCAGTAACTCCTGCGCGTTGCGAAACGCGATCTGCGCTATTTCCTCTGACGGCAACCGCCCTTCCAGGTCTTTGAGAAAGCGCATGCCTTGCTGCATGTTGCTATAGGGATAATCCACCGAGAACAGAATCCGGCTGATGCCGACCACTTCGCGAGCGCATAGCAAGGGTGGGACAGTGAAGTAGCCGCTCGTCGTGATCCAAAAATGTTCGACGAAGTAATCGTGAATGGATCGTTTCAAAGAAGAACCAGTCGCGCGCGTCAGGACCATGTCGGCACGCGCCAACGAATAAGGCACGTCTTCTCCCATGTGCCCGATGATGATCTTGAGCTTGGGGAAACGATCGAAGAGGCCGGAAACGATCAGGCGCAGGGCGTGGAGTCCGGTTTCGACGTGCCATCCCCAACCCGCAGTCGACATGAGGAAATCGAGCGGCGCACGAAGATCATCGAAATAGGCCTGTAACACCGGCGCAGGCGGGCGCGCCGGGTGCACATAAATTGGAACATCAAGCGATTGCGCGGCTTCGAAAATTGGAGTGAACTGCCGGTCGTCGAGAAATTTGCCCTTGGTCGTGCCGTGAATCATGGCACCCTTGAAACCATGTTTTCCCGTCCAACGTTCGAGATCCTGGGCGGCCTTGTCAGGTTCTTGGGGCGCGAGGGTCGCGAATGCCGCGAAGCGCGAGGGGAATGCTGAAATCGCAGCAGCCATTTTCTGATTGGCCTCTTCGGCCAAGTCAGAGGCGAGCGCGGGGTCGAGATCGTTGAGTCCAACGGCAGAAAGCGAAAGAACCTGGACGTCAATTCCGGCGCGATCCATCTCCGCAATACGACCAGCACCTGTATCGACGAGCAAGCGGTGAATGTTGGCGACGTACTCAGCCATCGGACCGCCAGGGTTGCCTGGAGGCGCGGTGGCTTGCAGGAAGCGCTCCGTGCCCATGTGCTCTTCAAGCGTAATTGTCTTCATAATTAAGATATGTTTCCAGAATCTCGGCTCATCTCCACAATTTGCCGGCGATCAAGTAATCGACACTGAACTTTCCGGGACCTGAACAGATCAGCCACACAAAGAACATGATGTAAAGAACTTCGGGAAGATAGAGGAAATTATCCAGCCAGTTGAGAGGCGAGAGGCCGCCAGGCATGGCAGAAAGCTTGGTGGTCAAGATGGCGACGACCATATTGACCAGCAGGGCAAAGCAGGCCAGGCTTGACAGGAATCCTACCGTCAACAGGCATCCGCCAACGAATTCTACAGTCGACACGAAGTAGGTCATCAGTCGCGGAAGTGGGATGTTGGCTGCGACCAGCGTTTTGTACATGGCTTCCGTCCGGCTGGCAACGAACAGCTTATTTCCTCCAGACACGGCGAAGAACAACCCTAACGCAAGCCGCACGAGCAAAATCGCGACTTGTTCGAAACTCGCGTTACCTAGCAATCCAAACCGAATCAGCCGTTCCCACGCCATCGCTCTGCTCCTCCGAAAGGTTTGTCCGACGATGCCGACCGATGCTATCTCGAGTTTCCCACAGAACAGGCTCGAATCATCGCTAGCATTGAATTTCTGCAGTGTCTCATCGCCGCGAGAGGCCTTGACGATTGTGGGATGGAATGGGGTACGGTGATAACCAACGGGGAAAAAGGCTGTGACTTTGGTTATGCTCTAGCCGACGACTCTACCGCGACAGAGAAACACCAATTTGTAGCTGGGGTAAGGGGTTGTGCGGAAACCTGGCGGCACACATCACTGTTGTACTGGCTGCTCCCATCAGAGTACCGTGATTAAAGGATTGAAAACCTGATATGCAATTCGAGTCGCTTGCCGTCTTTCGATCGGCTGGCAGACGTGCCGCAGTTCTAACTTGAAAAGATCGGCCTCGCGATAGGCCCGGCCAACCGTTAGCTGACACAGCCTGCAAACGGAATCGACAGTTTCACCATGGTTGCGCTGATGTGCATACTGGCACAACACCGGAGATCGCAATTCCAAACCGCTTGCGGGAGTCCGCTCTGAAACAGCTGCACACGAAGGCAAAACCATAACCCACCTCATTCCACTTAAAGTGGCATGTAATAGGGTGAGCACATCAAGTGCCAAAGGTTACGCGTCGCCCGATTGCAGTAAAGCCATTGTTTGGTTACGGAATCGATTGCCGACGCCGGTAAATGCTCCTACTGATTGTCTCGTCAGCTATCCGCTCGGATAGACTGGTAGGCCGTTTGGATAGCAGGAAGGTGGCTCGCCGTGGCGTCGATGTGTTGACGAGTCCGTGCGCTCCGCCGAGCAGGGTTGATTGTTCCGAATAGCTGACATGCGTCGCCCACTTCTGCGGTTAGTTGTTATAGGGCAGGTTGACCAAACGGGATTGTCCATTATGTGGCAGATGCACATTCGTTATACAGCGAACGGTGGGTGAAAGGCAGTTGAGAGTGCCTCAACAACCTCTGTCAACTTCTCCTCTTCTGCTGCACTACTGCAATCTCGTATATTCCACTTTGGCTTGCTTGTAGATGGGAATATCTGGGTCGGCATCTTTCCACAAAGCGAGAAAACCCTGGTATGACTTGCTCGCCGCTGCTTTGTTTCCCAACACGGCCTGAGCACGGCCTAGTTGCAGATGCGCCAGAGCGCCGGTGACAAAGTTTTCCATGACGCCAGGATGGTCGAGCACTCCCTGGAACTCGGCGGCCGCCTTTTCGCCCTGACCGGTCTTCAGGTAGGCTTCGCCGCGCAGATATGTCGGGTACATGTAGGTTAGCGAGCCCTGACCTAGCTCATAAGGGCGGCTTACTTCCAGCGTTTCGATCGCTATCAGAGGCTTGTTTTGCTGCAGCTCGATTGCGGCACGAATTGCCGGCAACGCGTAGTTCTGCAGCAAGGTGTCCAGAGGAAACTCATGATCGAGATCAATGGCTAATTGCTGAGCCTGAGAGACGTCACCCGCGCGAGCCAGCGCGAGGGCAGCGAAGATTCTGACATCGCGTCCGGTGTTCAGTGCCAAAGCCTCCTCGATCGCGTGCTTGGCCTTGGCCGGATTGCCGGTTTCCACCTCCCGCAGCGCCTGTTGAGCCTTCCAGTCGGCTGCAGCCTCGGTGGCGTCGGCGCGCTGCGCGGACTCCGTTGCGCTTTGCGAGTACTTGCGGGCCCGCTCGAGACGGCCGTAATAAGCCTCGGTATCGGCCTGGGCCGAGAGTAATACGTCCTCCGTCCTTGGCGTTCCTGCTGCTTGTTGCAACTGCTTCTGCATGCCGGCGACATCGCCCCGCAGGAAAGCCAGAAGATAGTTGTACTGGCACAGATAAGGTCCGCTTAGATTGCGTGAGCGTGCTTCCTCTGAGGCAGCTTCGGCCTCGGTCAGCCGGTCTGCCGCCGTAAGCATGCCAATGAGATTGGCATACGTGCCGGGATTGTCGGGGGCAAGCCGGACACTTTCCTGCGCCTGACGGGCGGCTTCGTCGGCTTCGCCCAATTGGGCATAAATGATGGCAAGATCATTATGCGGGCGCCAGTCGGCCGGGTAGCTCTGAGCCCATTCCTTCGCGGAGTCCCTGCCTTTGTCGAGATCGCGTGTGACTAGCGAATAGTAGGACGCTTCGATGTAAAAGCGTTCACGCTGGCTTACGCGATCCCGCAGCTGATACGCTTTCGTAAGGTTCTGCGCGCCCAGAGTCGCCTCGCTGACGTTTATGTATGCCGCTCCCAGATTGGCATAGGCAAGGGCAAAATTGGGATCCAGTTCGAGAGCGCGCTTGAGATAGGGGATGCTCTCCGTTGGAGTGCCAAACTTTTTCGACTTAGAAAAGGCCTGCAACGCTTCCAGCGAGGAGGTGGTCGCCTCCAAAAGAGGCTGGTCGAAATTCTTCAGGGAAGTTATCGATTCCCCCAGCCTCTGGCGCATCTGGTTACCCGCTGTGCCCACGGCCTTAAGGACCGCGTTGCGGTTTGGCGCTTCGACTTCGACCGTCGCCAGGGTATGTCCCGTTTGGCAGCTTAGAGCCTTCAGCGCGATCTGGTACGCACTGCCAGCCGGCGCTATGGAACCGGCCAGCACTGCGGTGCTATGCGTGCGCAGGCAAACCTCCGTTGCGATTTCCGGCGTGACCCGCTGTTCCGGGGAATGCTCCATCTGCCGAAGCGCAGTGATCATTTTGCGCTCGGAGAGCACATTCAGATAAGGCGACTGATCCAACTGATAAGCCAATGCCTGGCGGAGGGTATCGTCAAACACCGTATCACCTGTGGTATTGGTGAAATCCGCAAGGACGACCGTATCCTTACTGGACAATATGGGAGCCTTTGACGAATGCCAGTAGAAGGCCGCAGCAGCAATGATGGCAATGACGATTGCAAAGCCCATTAGCGGCCTGAGATAGCTACGGCTGCGAGGCTGCCCGGCCTCCGTGCGCGTTCCGGGTTTGAGGTCTTCCAGATCCGCGATGATCTGGGCTGCGCTCTGATATCGCAGATCACGATCCTTCGCCAATGTCTTGTTGACGATCGTCTCCAGCTTCAGCGGCAGCGTGGGATTCACCTCGCGCACCGGAACCGGCGTCTGATGCAGGATGGCATCGCGCACCTCGGCAGCCGTTTCGCCGCTGAAAGCGCGATGCCCCGTCGCCATCTCGTACAGCACCAGACCAAAGGAGAACAGGTCGGTGCGCGCGTCCAATTGCTCGCCCCGGACTTGTTCAGGAGACATATACCCGGCCGTGCCGATCGTCGCTCCAGTTCGGCTCAGAGTGAGACCTAGCGAGGGCGGCGGCTCTTGCTCGGAGCCAGCCTGTGCACTCGCAGCCATCGCCAGTGTGTCACCCGCACCTTCAAGGACCTTCGCCAGCCCGAAGTCGAGAATCTTTGCCATGCCCTTAGTGGTTATAAAAATGTTGGCAGGTTTGATGTCGCGATGAATGATTCCCTTCTCATGGGCGGCAGCTAGTCCACGCGCAATCTGGATCGCCAGTTCCACTAGGTGAACGAGTGGAAGCGCAGTGTGGCCCGGCTCAATGGCCAGCTGATCCCGGAGAGTTTGCCCATCCAGCAACGGCATCACGATAAAGGGCTGATCCTGGTGCTCGCCAAACTCGTAAATCGAGCAGATATTTGGGTGATCCAGTGTAGAAACGGCGCGGGCCTCACGCTCGAAGCGCTCGACCGCCCGCTGATCGCCACCCATCTCTTCGGGAAGAAACTTCAGCGCCACCGCACGATCCAACCTCAGGTCTTCCGCCTTGTACACTACCCCCATTCCACCGCCGCCGATGACTTCCAGAACGCGATAGTGCGAGACCGTTTTGCCCGACAAACCGGTTGGCTGGTCCGCAAGAGATGTTCCGGCAAGGGGGCCAATGGAAGGCCCTGCTTGGAGAAGAGACCCCGACCCCGGGCTGGAATCCAATTCCTCCACCGCCATAATGAAGCGGTAACCCCGGCGGGCTACCGTTTCAATGAATTTCGGATGTTCGTTGGAGTCGGCGAACGCTGTCCGGAGTTTGCGAATGGCCGTATTAATGGCATTGTCGAATTCAACGATTGTGCCGTTCGGCCAGAGTTTCTCCTTGATCTCTTCCCGGGTGACTACGTTGCCGGCGTGGTCAATAAGAATCCGCAGTACTTGAAAGGGCTGTTCCTGAAGGCGGATTCTTTGCCCGGATGCAGAGAGTTCTCCGGCCTTCAAGTCAACTTCTACATCCCCACAGCGAACCCGAGATGGCTGACCCTGAGACATTTCACGCAATTGCAACAGAGTCTACTCCCGTAAAAGGACCAGTTCCATCAATAGTTTTCTCGTTGCTTCCTAAGCAGCGACTCGAGCAACAGTGAACTCCATCGTGCAATGGTCTTGCAATTCAGAGACTTAGCGCAATACATCCGCAATCCACCGGTAATCTAACGCCAAAACATTGAATCGAACGCCAACCCGTCCTACTGTGCGGGCAAGAGTGGGGCGCACCAAAGAAACTCAGCTGCGCAGCTCTCGCTGGCCCTTACCGCTGGAGATGTGACTATATCGCTCTTCTCTTGTGAGCTTAAGGCGCAGCTACCCAGGAAATTCTTGCAACAGGCAAGCCGGACGACAGCCCGAAAGGAGATCCTATGCGCCGTATTAGTCTCACGATGGTTCTTGTTTTGTTCAGTTTGTTGTTAGCCTCGACGCTCTCTGCTCAACAAGCAGCAAGCGCGTCCGTTCCCAACCTTATTCGCTACACCGGAACCCTGAAGAATGCGGAGGGGAGCGTCATTTCCTCGTCCGCTCCGGTCGGTGTCACCTTCGCCATTTACAAGCAACAGGACGGCGGCGCTGCCGTCTGGCAAGAGATACAGAATGTAGCGCCTGATATCAACGGCCAGTACAGCGTGCTATTGGGTAGCACCACTGCCACAGGCTTGCCAGATGACTTGTTCTCCTCCCAGGATGAGCGCTGGCTGGGCGTGCAGGTACAGGGTCAGGAGGAGCAGGCACGCGTCTTGCTGGTTAGCGTACCTTATGCCTTCAAGGCACATGAAGCGGACACGCTGGGCGGATTGCCGGCGTCGGCCTTCGTACAGGCTACGCCCTCAACTGCACCCGGCAGCGCAGCGAGCGGTACCGGGGCTACCGTGAACCCACTGGGGACCGTGGCGAGCACGGGCACAACGCCGAGCGGAACGGGGCCGTCAGCCAAGCGCCGGCCGGGGCCATGCACTCCACAACCCGGCTACCTCACGTACTGGGACAGCACCGGAGCGCTCTGTGCCTCCAGCCTCCTGCAGATCGCAAATGGAAACATTGGCATTGGGGTCACCAACCCCTCCGAGCCACTCGACGTTCAAGGAGCGATTAGCACCTATACGTGGTACGACATCTACGAGCAGCCTGTGTTGACGGTTGGCAACCCCGCCAGCGCCTCGAGCACCAATCTATTCGTCGGATTTTTCGCGGGCAATGGAACCTCGAGCGGAACCAACGACACTTTCGTCGGTCGAGAATCTGCCTACAACAACAGCTCCGGGAGCTTCGATTCCTTCTACGGTTACCGGTCCGGCTACCACAACACCACCGGTGGCTCGAATACTCTTATTGGCTACCAGGCCGGCTTCGAGAACAACACAGGAGGGAGTAACACCTACGTCGGTCGCTCCAGCGCCTTCAAGGGCAACGGCAGCAACAATGTCTGCGTAGGCTACGCGGCCTGTTACAACAACACTGCCAACGACAATACCTTCGTTGGCACCAATGCCGGCGTTGCGAACACGAGTGGCAACCAGAACGTTTTTTCCGGCTTCCAGACAGGTTTCGCCAATACCACGGGCGGTTCCAACGTGTTCGTGGGGTACAACGCTGGTCAAGCCAACATCGACCAGAGTTACAACACCTTTGTTGGCGCCAATGCCGGCTATAGCTCTGATGTGGGCGGGAATACGCTGATCGGCTATTCGGCTGGATCCAACACCAACTCCAGCACGGGCTATGGCATCGTCGCCACAGGTTACGATGCGGGCCGCAGCAATTCAACTGGAACCTTCAACGCTTACTTCGGAGCCAATGCCGGGTTCAACGGCAGTCTCACGAACTTCACAACCGGCTCCGACAACACTTACTTAGGCAACGGCGCCGGAAGCAGTACCAACTTGACCAGCGGAAGTAACAACATCTTCGTAGGTTTCGCTGCCGGCAACGCCGAGAACAATGTTAGCAACAACATCGAGATCGGCTTCAGCGGTCCAATTTCCACCGGAAGCAACACCACCGTCATCGGCACCCCCGGAGTACAAACGGCCGTGTTCCTGGCGGGCATTGCGCCTAGCCCTCCCTCCGGTGCCAACACGGTTTACGTCTCCAACGGACAGCTTTTCCAGGGACCAGCCAGCGGGGGCGGCGTAACCGGCACTTGCACCCCTCCACTCGGAGGCAACTACATAACGCAGTGGCTGACGATGGCCTCGGTTGGATGTAGTGGTATTTTCCAGCAGAACACAACCAACTTTATTGGCATCGGGACCATAACCCCCTCGGTCGCGCTTGATGTCAACGGAGACATCAGTGCCAACAGCCCGACGTCGGGTGCTGACCGGAGTTCGTATCAGATCGCGGAGAATACGGTACTCAGCGCCTACGGTGACAGGAACATTATCGTGGGCTTCACGGGAGCTCACGCGACCAACGCGACTCAGCAGAACACCATCGTGGGCGCCAACGCCGGTCAGAACATAACCTCAGGCGACTGGAACGTCTTTATGGGCTCAGCTGCAGGCTACTCCACTGTTGGGGGCTACGAGAATGTCTTTATCGGACAGGAAGCCGGCAGGGACAACGTGAACGGTACCGATAACACCTACATCGGCGAATTTGCCGGCACGGTGTCCAACACCAGCGGTTCCTACAACACTTATGTAGGCGAAGGAACCGGTCAGAACAATAACAATGGCAGCAGCAACATCTATCTGATGAGCCTAGGCACCAACGAATCCAACACCATTCGCATTGGGAGCCAAGGCACGGGAAACGGCCAACAGAACGCTACTTACGTAGCGGGTGTCTACAGCGCAACCTCGGAATCAACGGGCCAAACGGTTTGCGTTGGCAGCGACGGAAAACTCTGGGGGGTATCCGGTACTTGTCCTACCACCTCCTCCCGCCGCTTCAAACAACAAATCGCTGACATGGGCGACAGCAGCAGCAAGTTGTTCCAACTGCGGCCAGTCACGTTTTTCTATAAGCCTCAGTATGACGATGGTTCCCACCATCTGCAATATGGTCTGATCGCAGAGGAAGTGGCCAAAGTCTATCCCCAGATGGCGGTCTACGACAAAGACGGTCAGGCTTCGGGGGTCAAATATGATTTGCTAGCTCCCATGCTGCTGAACGAATTGCAGAAGGAACACGCGGTGGTCATGTCTCAGCAGGAGGAGCTACAGTCCCAGCTTCAACAGATCAACTCGCAACGGCAGGAGATCAACAGCCTGAAGCACGACCTGCAACTACAGAACGCGTCCTTGCAGGAGCGTCTCGACAAGCTGGAATCCTATGTTGCGACCCAGATGAAGACTGCCTCCGACGTTCACCCGGCAGCAACCACTGCCACGAATGGAGAATCACAGTAGGTCCGGATTTTGTCTGAAGGAGCGGGGCTCACGCTGAGTGAGCTCCGCTCCTTGTTTCTTGGACGGGAGGTCGGCTACTTTTCCATAATCCAACTATTTCGGCTTGACCATAACGACTTCGCCAATATGCATCAGGGTTGCGTAGAGGTCGCCATGCGAATCGACTCCGAGACCCTCAGGCGTGTCGGGGAGTTTGGCCATGACCCAGGCCTTGAACTGTGCCGCTACAGGCGGAGGAGCGGCGGTGAACAGCAAGGTGCAGGGGATGAGCCAGAACAGAATTCTCAGCCATTCTTTCTTGCGCGCAACCGATCCGACCATTGTTTGTGCCTCGTGTTTGCTTGTCGTCGATTTCGGCTTTGACTTCCCGGGCCTATTGACTGTACAGCAAGCTACAAGTAGCGACATCCAGCATCTCAATTAAGCCACCACGCGTTAAAGGCTCCGGGATTTGTTGTAAGTGAAATTCCGGCAGTTTCATGGATTACGCGTTCAAAATCACGCACCGTGCCTTGATGGCTATAAATGCGGACTGCACTCGCAGATCTGAGCTGTTGCGTCCAGCCAATAAATGTGATGAATCTGCCGGAGAAGGAGGCCGTGTTGAATCCTCAGTGCTGACCGGGACGACACGCCGTGATTGCACAAGATAAGGGTGCTGTCTGGCGGTATCCAATCCATCAGGCTTTGTAAGCTGGAGGGGGTGACTGACAGGAAATCCGGCCTGGCCTCCGCTGGCGGTTGCAAGCCGCCTTCAGGACGCAAGGAGAAAACGATAATGTCAGAGCGACTCAGAAGCCACTGCAAAAACCCCGGGAGAAATAAAGATCATTTCAGCCCAGTCTTCGCTTAGCGAGCACCAGATCAAGATGAATGATGCATACAGCACGTAGGCGATGAGCCCTATCTCCATAAAGCACCCTTACCAACTCAGCGCGATCCTCCAACTCACATGTTGCATGCCTTGGCGAGACGCTCTGGGACTTCGCATCACGGGGGTGACCACGAATGCAAATGTGCCGGAAACAGCACCTCGCTCTGCCAGAGCGCCTCACACGGTGCCGAGTTCGACTGTGAGGTTGAACTACACGACGGGAGGCGAACGGTGTAAGCGAATCGTGTAGGGCAGGTTCAGCTCGCGAGGGACGGGAACGAAGAAGGTGTCCTCCACCAGCGGCTCACTATGCAGCGTAGGCTGATGGTTCGGGCTGACCGGCAAGCGCGCCAGCACGATCCGCGAGACGGTCAGCTTTGGCGCGTGCGCATCCAGGCATAGCTTGGAGGAATTACAGGGATGAACTGCTTCGCGCAATCCCTCACCGTAGAGTTCCAGCTTCGCTTGGAGAGAGAAGGCGAAAACCAGTGCGCAGAGCAGGACAATGACAAACCGGCAAGAATGAACTCGCCTTGTCAGCAACATCATCCCATCACCCTGCTGTTCTTAGAACCCGCCGAGCCGCATTGCGTTGTGCGAACGTCGGTTCATTTTGCCGCGTGGTGTCCGGCTACGCAACCGGACGGAGGTTGATCTCTCGCTGGCGCAGCTTCATGGCCGCGCTGCTTTCCGCGAAACCTGCTGCGCTGCATTGCTTCGCAAGGGTCTTGATCGAGGTGACCACGATGGTCACCGGGGAGGGCGAACCTCCGAATGCGATCGAGTCGGAGCTTGTGCTCAGCGACGGGTATTTGGTTCCGGTGACCTCAACTTCCTGCCCAAAATATTGGCGCAGCTTGATGCCGTGCGAGCCTTGAAGCTCGTACGTCATACCCGGGTCCAGTTGCTCCAGGATGTAATCGCCGCGCGAGCGGTCGAGACAGCCCCGCACAGTAACCTGGCCGTTGGAAGCAGTCGCGTTGGCCTGACCTTTCTTGGCGGCTGTATTGTCTTGCGCCAGCAGAAAGCTGCTACCGAGCAGCAGGACGACTAGCAGTCTTGGCATGGCTGCCCTCCCTTACGAAAATGGATGGCAGATAATAGACAATGGTTGCGGGAAATGATGGGGGAAGCTCCCGCGATGTAAACCAAGCCCATTCACAAGCCCCTAGGCGAACAGGGCGCCACTCATAGTTGCAAACGGTAGCGTCTCCTCCTCTTGAACGGCCGGCTTGATTGCATTGACCATGTAGTCAGACCGGTTCTCGATACAAAGGACTCTCATCGTCATCCGTTTGAGCATGCCGCCTTTTATCGCCTTTCTTGCGATTCAGGACGAAAGCAACTTTTCGGTTGCTACTGGTCTGGGACGCCGGGTCCAAAGGCTCCGCTTCCTGATGTTGGCCGTCGGACCTTCCATCAAGTACCCTGAATCATGCCTCAGGCGTTAGAGCAGGCGCTGGAGTTGATTCGGGGTGGTCAGCCGGAGTCACTTGAGCGGGCAATGGGCCTTCTGCAGAATACGGTCTACTCCTTCAGCATGAAAGTCTGCGGGCATCCTGAAGATGCCGAAGACACCATGCAGGAAGTTCTGCTCAAATCCATTCCGCATCTGCGGAAGTTTGAGAGCTCGCGCTCGCTGGCGGTGTGGTTGTACAAAGTCGCGCGCAATCGCTGCATCAGCAAACATCGTGGGGAAAAGAATTCTGCGGCGAAGAATATCTCACTGGATGAACTGATGCCGGACGATCGCGAGCTATCCGAGCTGATGAGCAGGACACCGGGCCCGGAAGCCGCCGCGCTCAACCGCGAAATCGCCGAACATTTGCGGGAGGCCATAGCCGCGATACCTCCCGCCTATCGCATGATCCTGGTCCTGCACGATATGGAAGAGTTGAACACGGCCGAGGTAGCTCAGATTACGGGCTTGCGCGAGGGCACGGTGCGCGTTCGCCTGCATCGTGCGCGACTCCTGGCACGGCGCTATCTCGCAAACCTTGCAAAAGGTGGCGCGGCCGGGAGCGTCGCGCTTCATGCGGCCGCCCACGAGCCTCGTCCACAGCGTTGCCGGAGTTTGTTCGCCGCCCTATCCGATTACATGGACGGCCTTGTGGATGATGCAGTGTGTGAAGAGATGGATCGTCACATCAACCAGTGCGCGCCGTGCCAGGTGTTTCTTGCCAGTCTGAAACAAGCGGTTGCGCAGTGCCGATCCTACTCACCGCAGTGCGATGCGCGACGTGCCGAAGAGCTGCGCCGGGAGCTGGTCTTGAGATATCAGCAGGCGGTCGCCGGCCTGGAGAAGGCGCGGAGTCAACCAGTCGTCAACTGATACGAAGCCCGCATAATTAGGTTTCGGCAATTCGCAGCGTAAGACCTGCGCGCAGCGCGACCACGCTACTGCCAAACTGTTGCTGCAATGCGCCGGTAGCATCGAATCCCGTGCAGTGACAGGGCGCGATCAGCTTCATATCGAAGTCGTGAAGGTTCTCAGTCGTCGCCTGGATGCGTTCCGCCGACGCCCGAAACAGATGCAGGCCTCCAACGACAGCCGCGATGCGGCCGCTTCCGGTCAACTCCTGGGCATAGTTCAGCGTGTTGATCAGCCCAGAGTGGCCGCAACCCGTAATGACCGCCCAACCGCGTGGGGTTTCGATCAGCAGGGCTTGATCGTCGACCAGAGGATCGGGCTGGGTGCAATCTTCATTCAGAAAGAAAGGATCCGGTAGATCTTCATAGTCGTTTCTGCGCGGGATCGCGCCGGTCACCAGGATTCCGCGAGCAATCTCAACCGGTCCGGAAGATTCCACGACATCGGAGGCGCGTGCGAGCAGCGCCTCGCGTGATGATTGCGGTATGCCCTTGGCCCGGTGCGGTGGCGTTTTCTCGCGCTGGTACTTGGGATTCAGTGCTGCAGGATGAATGTAGGTTTTGCCACGAAATCCTGCAGCCATCAGCGCAGCGATGCCGCCTGTATGATCCGAGTGACCGTGACTTACCACTAGCGCATCGGCGGTCGCAATCTCGATTCCGAGCTGTTCTGCATTTTGGCGAAGCGTATGGCCCTGACCGGTATCGCAGAGGATCCGATGATGATCAGCTTGGATCCACAACGCGAGACCCCACTCACCGGCGACCTCGAATACTCCTGCTGTGTTCTCAACAATCGCGGTAATACTCAGATTTCTAATCATGGTCTGCTTGCGCTCATGTGGGCCGCGCGCATTGACATTGTCGCAGAGGAGTCATTTTATGCGCTGAACAGGCGCTCGCTGGGATCGTGGAGCGCCGCCTCGGTGCTCACCAGCACGCTCACGATCCGGGCGACAGCGTCGTCGCAAAGCCGAATCGTTTCCGGATCGTGGGTAAGAAACGCAGCGTTCTGGATCACGGTCAGGGCATTGCGAAGATGGTGATTCAAGTACACGCCCGCCTCCCTTTGCCGCCGCTCGCTAACCTTCAGGTCGATCTCCGCGCGGACAGCACGCGAGCTGAAGTACATGGCCGTCGCCGCATTGAGGAGATTGACGACGACCAGCGAAACCAGCAGCAAGCGGCGGTTGGGATGATCGAGCCATACGGTGAGCGATCCACGCAGGATCCGAATGCAGACCAATTCTGCGACTACGCTGAAGGCAAATACAGAAATCCCTACTGTCAGAGAACGCCGGTTCATGATCCTCACCTCGCAACTGTTCAGTGCCCGTTGCCCGCGTGATGGTTTCCTGAAGAGGTCGTACTATAGGTTTGACGCGACGGCGATGAGCATTATCTTAATCCGAAACTCATCATCCCGGAATGCGTCAAAGTAAGCAGGAGCGATTTCACCCACGATTATGGTTTCTACCACTAGTCGTTTGGCCGTCAAGACAATTCTGTTTGCCACCGATTTTCTGGAGAGTTCACGACTGGCGTTGGACTATGCCGTGGCGCTTACGCATCACTACCATGCCCGGCTGCTGATCGTGCATATCTTCCACATGCCGCAAGCCGCGGTTGAAGCCGAGGCTCTGGACGGTCCCAGCATTTCTCGGCTGAGCTGCGAAAAACGCCTGGAAGCCTTCGCTACCGGAGTACGCCGGGTTGGAGTTGAGGCGGAATGGCGCCTGGTGGAAGGCTGGATGCCCGAGACCTTGCTCGTCCAGGTGCAGGAGATCAAGCCCGACCTGCTTGTGTTGGGAACGCACGGAGTCTATCGCGGCCTGGGACATATCGTGATCGGATCGAATGCGGAGGCGATGCTTCTGTCGGCGCAGTGTCCCACGATTACGGTGGGTCGGCATGTACCCGGCGGCATCGGCCCGGAGTCCTCTCCGGAATACATTTTGTATGTCACCGATTTCACGCCGGAATCGGCTGCTGCCGCACGCTATGCCGTCGCTCTCAGCCACGATTTCCACGCCCGGCTCGACATCTGTCATATGCTCCCCGAGGGCTCGGGGCGTACCAATGAAGCGGGTCACCACCTAGCTGACCAGTACTGCGATGCGGTACGACGATACGTTCCCGGCGCCGAAAGTTCCTGGTGTGTTCCGGGAAAGCAACTGGAGCATGGGGCAACCAAAGATGAGATTTTACAAAGAACCCGAGCCGATGCGGGCGGCCTGATCGTGCTCGGGGTACGCAATCAGTCCGAGTTCGCGCGACACCTGCACGCCAGTTTCGCCTATGAACTGGTCGCGACCGCCGTCTGTCCGGTATTTACCATTCGGGGCTAGCCTGCGCCGACTATCGCTGCGGAGCGACATTGCGCTGTGGCATACGCGAGCCGGTGCTCCCGATACGCACGTCTTGCTCAACTCCTTGGCACTCTTGACGCAGAGTGCGGGCAGCTCTTCCATACTTGCAGGTAGGTTTTCAGATCGTTGACGTCCTGGTATTCCCGTTCTGACACTCTCCCAGCATCAAGTCGATTTTGCTTGTAACACTGCGACGGGTCACTGCGTTTCTTCATGTGGGCCGATGTAATAGGGCTGTCGAGCCAGCTTCGGCCACACGGAGAATGCAATGATTTCAGCCACGGTCAGTCTTACTCAGCCCCAGGGAACTCATCGCCAGTTTGTTGCAACCAGCGGCACCGGACATCATCTCATCGTCGACGACGCTGCCGGCAATACCGGCGCCAAGCCCATCGAACTGGTCGCCATCGCGCTCGCCGGATGCACCGCGTTCGACGTCATCAACATCCTGCGCAAAAGCGGCAGCAGGTCACCGGCTATGAAGTGAAGGTCGAAGCCGAGCAGGCGCCGAATCCGCCAAACGTGTTCACCGCAGTTCGCATTCATCACGTGGTGACCGGCGTCGAGGTTTCGCCGCAGGCGGTAGAGGATGCCATTCGACTCTCGGAAGAGAAGTATTGTTCCGTTGGCGCCATGGTGCGGAGAAGTGCCGAACTGCAGACGACCTTCGAAATCGTGCCGGTGACGGAAGCAGCGTTGGTCGAGGCATAGGGATGCTCGTCGTTCGTGGGCACTCGAATGTAGCGCGCGGCTCAGCTCGACGGGCCGCGTTCCTGCTCCCGAGCTTGATTCTGCTCTTCGCCGTGCCGTTGGCGGCGCAGATGCCACTGACCCTGCCGCAGGCCGTTGCCATGGCGCTGGACAAGAACCCGCTGCACAAAGCCGCTGTGGCGGATACGCGGATCTCCACTGCTGCCTTTCGCGAAGCGCGTGCCCCGTTGCTGCCGAAAATCTCTTTCAGCGAGAGCGCGCTGCGGGGCAACGATCCGGTGTTTGTCTTCGGATCGCGGTTGCGCCAGCAGAGCTTCACCGCCGCGGACTTCGCGCTTAACCAGCTCAACACCCCGACGCCTATCAGCAATTTCTCCAGCCGCTTCTTCGGGCAATGGAATTTGTTCGATGGCTTGCAAAGCTGGTACGGAGCAACGCGCGCGAGGTACATGAATCAGGCGGCGGAGCAGCAACTGGGTCGCACGGATCAGGAGCTGGTGTATCAGGCGGTCGAGGCGTACTACGGGACGCTGCTAGCGCAGCGCCAGGTGCAGGTCGCCGAAGCCGGGCTGGAGACAGCGCAGGCGATCGAGGCCAGCAGCCGCGCACGGGTCGAGAGCGGCATGGTGGTCGAATCCGATCTGCTGAGCGCTCAGGTGGCGACGGCGTCGCGCCGGCAGGAGTTGATCGCGGCGCAGGACGCGCTGTCGCTGGCGCGAACGCAATTGGCAGTGGCAATTGGCGCCTCGTCCGGCACTCTCTTTGAGCCGCAGGATACGCTCACCGATCGCACTTATTCGCCACCGCCGGTGGCACAACTCGAAACGCTGGCGATGGAGAAGCGACCGGACCTGAAGCGCGTGAACGCGGAACTCCGCGGACAGGAGAAACAAATTGCAGCGGCCAAGGGTGCATTCGCGCCGAGGCTGAACGTCTTCGGATCGTGGGAGACCGACAGCCCGACGCCGGGATGGAATGCCGGCAACAACTGGGTAGCCGGCGTGGAGTTGCAACTCGATTTGTTCGACGGCGACAGCAAGCGGGCGAATCTTGCCATGCAGAAAGCGATTGAGGAGAAAGCGACCGCGATGCGCGACAGCTTTCGCGATCAGGTCCGGCTGCAGGTCCGCAAGGCCTACTACGAGTACGACGCGGCACAGCAGCAGGTGATTGTGGCGCGCACGGCCATTGCGCAAGCCGACGAGAGCTTGCGCATCAATCAGAACCGGTATGACGGAGGCCTGACGACCATCAGCGATCTGCTCCGCGTACAAGAGTCAGGTCAGCATGCCAAGGCCGACTACTGGCAGGCCGTGTATCGCGTGCAGACCAGCTATGCCGGCGTGGAGCTGGCGACGGGAACGATCAGTTCAAGCTCTCCGGTGGTGATGCAATGGACGTCAATGTAATCGTCGAAGGATTCTCTCCCGATGGTCATCCCGAGCGGAGGCAGCTTGATTTTGGCTGCCACAGCCGAGGGATCTGCGGTTCGCCCGCGAGGGAAGGCGATCGATTCAATCAGGAAACTGTCATCCTGAGCGAGGGCTTCAGTCCGAGTCGAAGGACTCCTATCGCTCGCGGAACGGTATTCGCTCGGGTTCGTATCAGGGCCCGACTTTCAGTCGTGCCGCCAAAACAATCTGAAACGACGGCTTTAACCGCTGAGCGGCAGGGGCTAAAGCTTGCGTACGATGACGGCTTTTCGGCACGGCTGAAGCCATGCCCTGATACGAAACGATTGACCAAGCCCCGTTGGGCAGCAGTTACTTTGATTGCTTTCGCGTTGCTGGTTCTTACCGCTTGTTCGAGCAGAAATTCCGCATCGCCCACCACTTCCGAAACCATCTCCGGCGTCGCCCTCGTCACCGCGCAGCGCACCGCAATTCCCGACTACATCGAGGCGACGGGCACGGTGCGCGCAGCGCAATCCGCACAACTCGCCGGCCAGGTGATGGGAACGATCACGCGCGTGAATGTGCACGAGGGCGATGCGGTGCGTCGCGGACAAGTGCTGATCACGATCGACGAAGCGCAGCCGCATGCCGCGTATCAGAGCGCCACCGCGGGATTGCGGGCGTCGCGCGAAGCCATCACTGCGGCCGATGCCGACTACGCGCTGGCCGCATCGACGATGCAGCGCTACCAGATGCTCTACGACAAGAAATCGGTCAGCCCGCACGAGTACGACGAAGTGAAAGCGAAGCTTGCGTTAGCGACGGCGCGTCGCGATGCCGCCCACGCCAACAGCGCGCAGGCCGAGGCCGTGGTTGCCGAAGCCGGCGCGACCGTCAGCTTCACCAAAATTCGCGCTCCGTTCGACGGCCTGGTCGTTGCCAAACTGGCCGATGCCGGTGCGATGGCATCGCCGGGAGTTCCGCTGCTGGTGATCGAAGACCCCAGCCGCTTCCGTCTGGAGGCCGAGGTCGATGAGGGCCAGATGGGAGTGGTGCGTCTTGGGGAGAATGTTCCTGTTGTGCTCGATTCACTCGGCGCGCCGCCGATCACTGGTAAGGTGGTGCAGATTGTCCCCGCGGCCGATCCGGCAAGCCGCACCTTCGCCGTCAAAATTGATCTGCCGAGCAATCCAAAAATTCGATCTGGCCTTTTCGGCCGCGCGCGGTTCCCGCAGGGTGAGCGCCAATTGATTCTGCTACCGCAAACGGCGCTGCTGCATCGCGGACAACTCGACGCCATCTATGTCGTCGGCAAAAACGAGATCGCTGCCCTGCGCTACGTCTCTTTGGGCAAATCGAGCGGCAACGAAGTCGAAGTGCTTTCCGGCCTCGACAATGGCGAGCGGGTCGTCGCCCAGCCGGCCGATCGCGAGCTCAGCGGCAAACGCATAGAGGCGCAGTGACGATGCCGTCTGAAAACAAAACTCGGCTGCGCTTTGCCGGCCAGGTGGCGCACGCGTTCATCAACTCCAAATTGACGCCGCTGTTCATTGCCGGTGCGCTGCTGGCCGGCGCGTTTGCCATCCTGATGACGCCGCGCGAAGAGGAGCCGCAGATCATCGTTCCCATGCTCGACGTCATGGTGCAGATGCCCGGCGCTTCGCCCGCGGAGGTACAGGAGCGCGCGACCATTCCCATGGAGCATCTGCTGCGCGAAGTGCCCGGCGTCGAGTACGTGTACTCGATCTCGCAGCCCGGCATGAGCATGCTCATCGTCCGCTTCTATGTCGGCACCAAGGAAGAGGACGCGATCGTCAAGACCTACAACAAGCTGTATTCGAATTTCGATCGCATCCCGCAGGGCGTCTCGCAGCCGCTGATCAAAGTCCGCTCCATCGATGATGTGCCGATCCTGGCGCTCACGCTGTGGGGCGAGCATTACGACAGCTATCGGCTGCGGCAGATTGCAGACGAACTGGAGCACCAGCTCAAGCAGATCGACGATGTCTCGGAGACGAAGATTATTGGCGGACAGCCGCGGCAGGTGCGCGTGGTGCTCGACACGCAACGGCTCGC
Organism: uncultured Acidobacteriaceae bacterium; assembly: GCA_963818905.1. Taxonomy (GTDB): domain Bacteria; phylum Acidobacteriota; class Terriglobia; order Terriglobales; family Acidobacteriaceae; genus Bog-257. The sequence goes on along the minus strand of CAWFUE010000071.1, from coordinate 40,503 downwards.
CGCTTATGGCATGACGGCCGGCGCGGTCACCGCGCAATTGCAGCAGGCCAACGCCCGCAGCATCTCCGGCAGCTTCGCGCAGGACAATCAGGAGTTCCGGGTCGAAGCCGGACGATTCCTCGGCAGCGCCGACGATCTCAAGCAAGTGGTGGTCGGCGTTTATCAGGGCAAGCCTGTGTATCTGCGCGACGTGGCAACGGAGATCGTCGACGGTCCGGCCGAGCCGGAGAATTACGTTCTCTACGCCAACGCCGGTGGAGGTCCAAAGTCCGAGCCACGCGGCGAATTTCCGGCCGTTACTCTCACGCTGGCGAAGCGGAAGGGGACGAACGCGACCGTCATCAGCGAGAAGGCGCTTGCGAAGATCGCCGACCTCCGCGGTTATCTGCTGCCGCAAGACCTGAATGACACGGTCACACGTAACTATGGCGAGACGGCGAAGGACAAATCCAACGAGCTGCTGGAGCATCTGCTGCTGGCCACCTTTTCCGTCACGCTGCTGATCGCGCTGGCATTGGGCTGGCGCGAATCCGGCGTGGTGCTGATCGCGATTCCGGTCACGCTGGCGCTGACCCTGTTCATCTTTTACTTCTTCGGCTACACGCTCAACCGCGTCACGCTGTTCGCGCTGATCTTTTCCATTGGCATTCTGGTAGACGACGCGATTGTCGTGGTCGAGAATGTAGTACGACATTTCCGTCTTCCATCGAGTCGAGGCCGGCCGCTCTCCGATGTAGCCGTTGAAGCCGTGGATGAGGTCGGCAATCCGACCATCCTGGCGACCTTCGCCGTGATCTGCGCCATTCTGCCGATGGCGTTCGTGCGCGGCCTGATGGGACCCTACATGCGGCCGATTCCGGTCGGTGCTTCAGCGGCGATGTTGTTTTCGCTCATCGTAGCGTTCGTCGTTTCGCCGTGGGCGGCGCTGCGACTGCTGCGGCATTATGCCGCGAGCGACGGCCACAAGCACGAAACTGAAGGCTGGACTACGCGCTTTTATCGCCGGGTGATGAATCCGCTGATCCATAGCGCGCGACGGCGCTGGATTTTTCTGGGCAGCGTTGTTGTTCTTTTGGTGCTTACCTGTTCGCTGGTCGCGTTCAAGCTGGTCAAGGTCAAGATGCTGCCCTTCGACAACAAGAGCGAGTTCCAGGTCATCGTCGACATGCCGAACGGTACCACGCTGGAGCAGACAACGCGCGTCGTGCAGGAGTTGGGCCAGTATCTCGGACAACAGCCGGAGGTACTGAATTACCAGATCTATTCCGGCAGCTCCGGTCCGTACAACTTCAACGGTCTGGTCCGCCATTACTTCCTGCGGCGCGGTGCCAACCAGGCGGATATTCAGGTCAACCTCCTGAACCGTCATAACCGCAGCGTGCAGAGCCATGACATTGCGAAGCGGCTTCGTCCCGAACTCGTCGAGATCGGCAACCGTTACGGGGCGCGCATTAAGGTCGCCGAAGTTCCGCCCGGCCCGCCGGTGCTAGAGACGCTAGTCGCCGAAGTTTACGGTCCCGACTATCAGCAGCAGATTGCGCTGGCGCACCAGATCAAGCACATCTTCCAGACCACGTCCGGAGTGGTTGATGTGGACTGGTATGTGGAAGATCCCGAGACGAAGTACGACCTGAAAGTCGATTTGGATAAGGCGGCGCTGAATGGAGTTTCCGCCGGTGAAGTGACGCGCACATTGCAGATAGCACTGGACGGTGCCACAGCCGGGCTGCTGCACGTTCCCGATTCGCGAGAGGACATTCCTATCCGCGTGCAGTTGAGCCGCGCCGACCGGTCGAGTATCCAGTCGCTCGAACAGCTGCGAGTCCCGAGCGCAGGCCCACCCTCTTCGCCAAAACAAGGCGAAGAAGGATGGCGCACCCAATCTCCTGGTCAGGTTTCCATCGGTGAGCTTACGGATCTTGAGAAGAAGACCATCGACACCACGCGCTACCGCAAGAATCTGTTTCCCGTCGTCTATGTGCTCGGCGATGTTGCGGGCGAGGAAGAAAGTCCGATCTATGCGATCGAGAAGATGAACGAAGCGATCGACCAACTGCGTGGACCAGGCGGTTACCACATCAAGATTTACAACTCCACGCTGCCGACGGACACCAGCCGTCTCTCGATGAAGTGGGATGGCGAGTGGCACATCACCATCGAAGTATTTCGCGATCTCGGCTTGGCGTTTGCCGCCGTGCTGGTGCTGATCTACGTGCTGGTGGTGGGCTGGTTCCGCTCGTTCATTATTCCGCTGGTGATCATGGCGCCAATCCCGCTGACCCTGGTCGGCATTCTGCCGGCGCATGCGCTGATGGGCGCATTCTTCACCGCGACTTCAATGATCGGCTTCATCGCCGGCGCCGGAATTATCGTGCGAAATTCGATCATCCTGGTCGATTTCATCGAACTGCGCCGATCGCAAGGCATGCCGCTGGAAGAGGCCGTAGTCGATGCCGGCGCGGTGCGCTTCCGTCCCATGCTGCTGACGGCTGCGGCAGTAGTAGTCGGTGCCAGCGTGATTCTCTTCGATCCCATCTTTCAGGGCCTGGCGATTTCGCTGATGGCGGGCGAAGTCGCTTCGACGCTGCTCTCACGCATGGCCGTGCCGGTCTTGTATTACATGGTGGAGAAGCACAAGCGGCACGCAGCCGGGGGCGATGCAACCCCTGTGCCGTCGGAGGAGGTATACGCATGAGCGTTGAACGTGGACTACGATTAATGGCGGGGACATTCGTCCTGCTCTCGCTGGCGCTGGGCTATTGGGTGAGTCCTTACTGGTACTTGTTCACAGCGTTCGTGGGACTGAATCTCTTACAATCGGGCTTCACCAATTGGTGCCCGGCGATGTGGATGCTAGCCAAGCTCGGGCTGAAATCTTCGAGCGCATAATTGCTGGTGGGGGACTGTGTATGCCGGCCTGGTTGCCATTAATCCTGTTTGTTGCCATCTATCTGCTGCTCACCCAGTGGGTGCTTCCCAAACTAGGTGTGCCCACGTGACGCACGGCCAGGCGGCCCGGTGGGTCGCAAGGCAAACAAAACGCGTGCGAGAGATTATCGTCCGAAGGGGAACCTCTTGATCACAACCATTAAATCGGCATTCATTCTGGCCGCGGCTCTTGTGCTGAGTGTCGCGACTCTTTCAGGTCAAACCGCAGGATCGGAGCTTCCGCTTGGAAGCCCGCAGCTTATCAGTCCGGAAGATCTCGCGAAGATACTACAAGCCGACAAGAGTGGGAAGCCGCTCATCTTCAACGTCGGCCCTTATTCTTTATTCAGACAGGTCCATATTTCCGGGGCGGAATACACCGGCGCGGCATTGACCGAGCAGGGTTTGGATGCGCTTCGCAACCGCGTGAAGGCGTTGCCTCATAAATCCTTCATCGTGCTTTATTGCGGCTGTTGCCCATGGAACCACTGCCCCAATGTCGCTCCGGCTTATGCGGCACTGCACGCGCTGGGCTTCAGCAATGTGAAGGTGCTGTACATAGCCGACAATATTGGCGCGGATTGGGTGTACAAGGGCTATCCGACGCAAAGAGGCCAATAACTCCCGAAATTTCCAAGCGACTGACCTATGACCGAACCATATAGGACTCCCTTTTCTTCGATGTCGCGCGAAGATCTGCTGCGCGCACTGGAGATATTTGCCAAGAACTGGCTGGCCCACGACGGCTGCTGGTTCCTGGCCGCCGAAGAGCGCCTGGGGATACAGGCGGCGATAGAACTGGATGAGCGCGCGTGGCAGCGCTTTGCCGCCGTCGAAGCGCAAAGGATCATGACGACCTTTTGCATTCCGCAGAACGGCGGGCTCGCGGCTCTGGAGAAAGCGCTGTGGTTGCGAATGTACAGCCTGATCAACGCCCAGCGGGTTGAATGGTCCGATGACCGTAAACGGCTGCGCTTTGTGATGGACCTCTGCCGCGTGCAAGAAGCGCGCCGGCGCAAAGGACTAACCGATTTTCCCTGTAACAGCGTGGGGACGATCGAGTTCGATACATTTGCCCGCACGATCGATCCGCGAATTCGCACAAAGTGTCTTTACTGCCCTCCCAACGCCGAGGAAGGTAAGTACTGTGCCTGGGAGTTCGGGATTGAAGAAACCGCGTGAGACGCCCTGCGCCGCACAGGGTCGATCCCGGCGAGCGAATTCCGACGCATCAACGCGAGGTTTGAGCATCGTTTGTGGCGTCTGGTTCGCAAGCCCAGCCGGACGCTGCTCGACGCGTGCGACGCATAGCCACGAGTGGTCGCTTCTCGGCTAGTTGCAGCCGCGCAGAATCGGAACAGGTTGTCATAGTGACGATGAATATACAGGAGCAGTTTGGGCAGATCGATATTTACATATTCGATCAAGTCCTCCGAGGAAACATCGCACCGGGTATGCGAGTCCTCGATGCTGGATGTGGCTACGGGCGAAACTTGGTGCATTTGTTGCGAGAAGGGTACGAGGTATTTGCTCTGGACACGGATGCCGATGGTATTGGTCATGTTCGCCAATTGTCCGAATCGCTCAAGACCGGATTGCCAGCAGAAAACTTTCAGGTGGGATCAATCGAGCGGATGCCGTTTGCCGATGAATTTGCAGATGTCGTGATCTGTAATGCTGTACTTCATGCTGCGAGAGACGATGCTCATTTCCGGGCGATGTTGACAGAGCTCTGGCGGGTGCTTAAGCGAGGCGGGATGCTTTTCTGCCGACTGGGATCGAGGATCGGTATGGACTTCCCGCGGGTGCGGGGCAACCTGTTCAGGATCGGGGACGGCTCCGAGTGGTTTCTGGTGGATCAGGAAATGCTGCTCGGTTTAACTGAAGAGATGACCGCAGTGCTCGTGGATCCATTGAAGACGACCGTTGTGCAAGATCTTCGTTGCATGACGACCTGGGTTGTGAGGAAGCGGAAAGGCTAGGCGGCTGTAGGTTTCTTCCGTACGGCTGGGCAATACCTGCAATGCCGCACTTCGTGAGAACGAACTTACCGTCAGAACGGCCACTGATCTTCGCCATCTACCATAGTGCACAACGGTGGCAAGAGACCTTTTAGGAGCGGCTTTTGTCTTATCGAGGCGGATTCCGCATCCTAGCCACTGGATGTTTGGTGCCGCCGCCGAGTGCGGGGAATATCATCACACAACCGGATAGACCGCCAGGGAGCGGTCGGCAATGTCTTCCTCATCCTTCGGAAAACACGCAAGTGGCGCGACGAGTGGTCACCGCAGTGCCCGAGCCTTCGTTCGCCGAGCGAGCGCGCACACTGATGCACTCGGGCCGCATCGGCAGTCTCTCGACCCTGTCGCGGAAACAACCGGGTTTCCCTTTCGGATCCCTGATGCCTTATGCGCTTGACGGTCAGGGGCGTCCCATTTTCCTCATCAGCACGATGGCCATGCATACGCAGAATCTGCAAGCGGACCCGCGCGCCAGCCTGTTTGTGACGGAGCCGGACGCCAGCGGCGACCCGCTCGGTGCCTCCAGAGTCACGCTGATAGGAACGTGTTAGCAGAATTCCGGAGCCAGAGCTGGCAGCCGCGCGTACGGTCTACCTGACGCGTTACCCAGACAGCAAGTACTGGGTCGATTTTGACGATTTCTTCTTTTACCGAATGGACGTATTGGACGTTTATTACGTGGGCGGCTTCGGAGTGATGGGATGGGTGGCTGCTTCGGACTACTCCCAGGCACAACCCGATCCGCTGGTTGAGCACAAGAGCGACATCATGCAGCACATGAATGCCGACCACAAGGATGCGCTCATCCTGCTCGCAAAACGGTTTGCTGGCATTGAAGCGCAGGAGGCGGAGATGACCTCGGTCGATCGCCTCGGCTTCCACCTTCGCCTGAAAACCCAGGATGGCGTGCATGGAACCCGCATCGCATTCTTGCGGGAAGTAAGCGATCCGTCAGAGACCAGAGAAGTGTTCGTCGAGATGGTGCAGCAGGCTCGTCAAGGGTAAGCCGGCCGGCTTCGGGGTTGGACTTGACCAGATGTTTGCCAAGTGCCGTCAGCCCCCTATGCCGCTATTGATCCGTGCGTTGGGGATGGCATGCACTGGTTGAATTCACCAGAGAGACTGGTGCGCGGATCGCGGGCATTGAAGTCGATGCGGACCGAGCTACGACAGCGGCTACGAAGGGAATCGTCACCGTCCATGGCAGCGCGTTTTATCCGTTTTGAGGCGGGAGTGAAACTTCTCAGCAGCCGACTTAAGGGAAACTTGCCGCTTGAGATGGTCTGTGAAACGTCAACTCGATGACTAAACAAACGCGCAAAAGTTAATGCTTTACGGCGTCCCTACTGCAGCTTCGCGTACTCGGCTTTGGCTTGCTTATAAATAGGGATGTCGGGGTCAGCGTCTTTCCAGAGGGTCAGAAAGTCCTGATACGCTGCCTTCGCTTTTGTCTTGTCGCCCATCATGGCATAGGCGCGACCGAGTTGAAGGTGCGCGAGAGAGCCAGTCTCAAAGGTGATCGTCAAGCCAGGATGATCTACAAGATTCTGGAATTCCAGGGCAGCACTTGCGGCCTGCCCCGCATTGAGGTAAGCCTGTCCGCGGAGATATAAAGGCAAAGAGTATGACGTTTCTCCAGACAAGTCATAAAGATTCGCGTTCCTCAATACATTGATCGCATCTGCTGGGCGGCTTTGGTTTATGTCGGTTGCCGCTCGAAGGATTTGAATCCAATACCGCTGGATGGTCGTATCCACTAGGGAGCCGTTGTTTATCTTTCGCGCTGTTCTCCCCAATCGATCAACATTTCCCGATAGTGCTAAAGCCACGGCGGCGAGTTGACGAGTCAGTCGATCCCGTACTCAGAGCCAAAGCTTTCTCGGCTTGCTGCCATGCAAGACCGTAGTTGCCTACGAGTGCTTCCACCAGCGCCTGATCGCCGAGGATATCCGCCGTCATCGCTGTCTGCGGCGGTTTCGCAACATCTACAGCCTTTGCCCACAGAGTTCGGGCATTCCGAAAGCGGCCCTGGTAGGCTTCAACCAGCGCCTGGTCCGCAAGCAAGTACATTTCGTACTGAGCATCGGTTGTACCGGACCGAATCTGCTCAGCCATCATACGTTGGTCGCCCTGCAGGAAAGCTATTTCGAATCGCTCAAATGCGAGACTTGTTACATTGACTTTTTGTGAGCGCGCGTCGTTATAGATAGCCAGCGCCTCATCCACGCGTCCCATTCGAATTCGTTCTAGAATTAAATCTTGATACGCAATCAGTTCAGTGGGATCAAGACGGATGGCCTCCTGCAGCAAGGCAGCGGCAGCCGCGTGCTCCCCAATCGTAGCATCCAAGCTTCCGAGGTTAATGAGGGCGATGCGGTCGCGTGGGTAGCTCCGCAACCACTCTTGGTACACCTGACTGGCCCTGTCAAATTCGCCGGATACGTCCTCATAGTACGATGCCTCGATTGCGAAGCGATCTCGTTGCGTAACGTGGCTGCGTAGCCGGAATGCGCGATCAATGTATTCCGTCTCTGACTTAGCATCATTCAGATTGCCGTACATAAGCCCGAGATATGCACACGCGAGCGGGAAGTTCGGGTCCAGGTCGATTGCCCTCTTATAGAATGGAATCGCACTATCGGTGCCGCCTGCCATTCTTGCTCGTTCCGCCTCACTGAAAGCTTGCAACGCTTCGATGGAGGAGCTGGTTGCTTCATCGAGAGGCTTATTGAATTGCTGCACCGAAGACGCCGGCTCTCCCAGCTTCGCTCTGAGCTGTGCGCCAGCATCGCCCAGCGTCTTAACCACTGCATCTCGAGTCCTGGCATCCGCCACAGCAGTTGCCAATTCGCCGCCAGTCTTGCAATTTATTGCCTTCAGCCCAATACGGTAGTTGTTTCCCTCATCCGTAATCGATCCGATCACGGTAGCAGCGCTGTTGGTGTGTGCACACACTTGCTGTGCAATTGCAGGCGTTAAGCGCTCATCCTCCGACCGGTTCATGAGCTTCAGAACACCGCGAGCCTTATCAGGACCGAGGACATCGAGAAACGGGGTCTGACCGAGATCCGTCTCAAGAGCAAGCTTCAGCGCGTCCTTAAATGCAGGATCACTGGTATTGTTCTCGAAGTCAGTGACCACGACGGCATCGCCTGCTTTCAATTTTGCGACTTTCCGAGAACTCCGGTACAAGGCTGCGACCAGCACAACGGCAGCAATGCCCGCCGCCAGAGCGAAGCCTCTCAATAGGTACCTGAAGCGGGGTGATCCTCCAATCTTGTCTCTGAATCCTACCCGTTCCAATTCTTCACGGATCTGCTCTGCTGACTGGTAACGCTGCTCGCGATCTTTCTCCAGAGCCTTCTCGATGAGGTTTACCAGCTTGGGCGGAAGTTTGGAGTTGAGTTCATGCAGCGGCGTCGGAGTCTGATTCACAATGGCGTCGTGAACAAGTGCCGCTGTCTCGCCAGTGAAGGCGCGCTGTCCCGTCGCCATCTCATACAGCACTAGCCCGAAGGAGAAGATGTCGCTGCGCGCATCCACCTTTTCCCCGCGCACCTGCTCCGGCGACATGTAGCCCGCCGTCCCCATAGCCACACCCAGCCGCGTAAGCGTTGCGTCCAACGGCTCTGCTCTGGCAGGCTGCGGCGCCGCCGCTGTGCCCTCAGGCTGAAGCTGCAAACCATCGCTTTCACTTCCGGCTGCTGCGCTGACCAGCTTCGCCACTCCGAAGTCCAGAATCTTCGCCTGCCCATCCTTACTGATGAAAAGATTGGCCGGCTTGATGTCGCGATGAATGATGCCTTTGGCGTGTGCAGCCTCCAGACCAGAGCAGATCTGAACGGCAATATTCAGTAGCTCGTCGAGCGCCGAGCGCTTCTGCGTGATCACAAGTGTGGCCAGGCGGTCACGCAGGGTCTCGCCTTCCAGCAGTTCCATCACTATGAAAGGCTTCTCTTCGTGTTCTTCGACTTCGTGAATGGTGCAGATATTGGGATGGTTCAGCGATGACGCAGTCTTGGCTTCGCGCTCGAAGCGCTGCAGCGCAACGGGATCGGTCGCTAACTCCTCCGGCAGGAACTTCAAGGCGACGAGGCGGCCCAGCTTCAGATCCTCGGCCTTGTACACCATGCCCATGCCGCCACCGCCGATGACTTCAAGCACGCGGTAGTGCGAGACCTTCTTGCCGACCAGGTTGGAGCCTGAAGCATTGGGCGATCGAGACGGCTCGCCGTCAGATACTTCTTGCTTGCCGAATTCATTAGGGGAATTGTCCCTCGCCGATGGCAAGGCTTCGACTGGAACCAGCAGCCGATAACCACGGCGTGCGATCGTCTCCACATACCGTGGTTCGTCGGCGGAATCGCCTAGGGCAAGCCGCAACCTGCGAATAGCGGCATTGATGCCGAGGTCGAAGTCGACCACGGTGTCATTGGGCCACAGCTTTTGCTTGATCTCGTCTCGCGTGACCAGCTCGCCCGCGCGCTCCACCAGCATGCGCAGTACGAACAGCGGCTGTTCCTGCAGATAAGTTGTGCGCTCGCCTTCGCGTAGTTCACCTGCACGGAGGTCGACCTGAAAGGCTCCGAGACGCACTCGATCTGGCAGCGTGTCTCTCATGTCAGAAATGCGGCAGAGGCGGGAGCGAATTGCAAGAGTTTACTACCGGTCGTCGCTGCGGCAAAGCACCGCGTGAGCTGTGCACCAGAATTAACAGCCATCATCAACTCGGCTCTTTTGATTAACGGCTTAGCCGTGTCATCGAGGCGTCATCGAGAGATCACTGCCAGAGCATTGTCTTGCGACGGCTACTGCCGCAAACTCCCGTAAGTTCAGCGGCGCTGCGGCTAAGGCCGAGTTCTCCGTGCCCTGAAACATGAATCACAGTGGAGGAAAGATGAAAAGCGTAATCTCGACCCTTTTCCTGATGATTTTCGGGCTCACCCTGATCGGGACTGCCAACGCGCAGGCCACGGCTGTCACGGCAGCGGCTCATGAACCAACCATCGTAACGTTCGATCCCCCAGGTTCCATATTCACCTATGCCTTTGGCATCAACTCAGCAGGCGTGATCGTGGGAGCCTACCTTGACGCAAGCGACGTCTATCACGCTTACCTACGTGCTCCTGACGGCACCTTCACCATCTTCGACGCTCCTGGCGCAGGCACTGGGCCCTTCCAGGGCACTGCCTTCTACAGCATCAATTGGGAAGGGGCAGCTGCGGGCCAATATATCGACCCAAGCGGGGTTTACCACGGTTTCTTGCTCGCACGCGACGGGAGCTTTACCAGCTTCGAGGTTCCTGGCGCAGGCACAGGAACTGGCCAGGGCACATTTGACTGGAATATCAACTCGCAGGGCGAGATGGCGGGAGCCTACGTTGACACGGGAGACATATTCTCAGGAACCCAGGTCTGGCACGGGTACGTGCGCGACCCTGCCGGCGAGGTCACCGAGTTTGACGTGCCGGGGGCTGGAAGCGGGCCCTGCCAAGGCACCCAACCGTGCACCATCGATTGTGTTAACGCCGAGGGCGCCACGGCAGGATCGTACATCGATGCAAGCAATGTCTACCACGGTTTCGTGCGCGCTGGGAACGGTCGCGTCACCAAGTTCGATGTTCAAGGAGCGGGCACTGGTTCCGGCCAAGGCACGATGCCTTACGGCATTAACCTGCTGGGGCAGATTGAGGGAGCATACGTCGATGCGAGCAATGTGTATCACGGCTTCGTGCGAGCTGGGGATGGAAGTATCACCAAGTTCGACGTTTGGGGAGCGGGTACTGGCTCCGGCCAGGGCACTAGCCCCGCAAACATCAATGACTGGGGGGCGATCGCGGGAGAGTACATTGACGCGAGCAACGTGAATCACGGATTCGCGCGAGGCTTCGATGGAAGAATCGTGACGTTCGATGTTCCAGAAGCGGGTACTGGTAGCGGTCAAGGCACTGTTCCTTACTGCAACAACGCGGAGGGAGCAATCGATGGATGGTACATAGACAGCAGCAACGTGCAGCACGGTTTCCTGCGGACGCCGTAAATCGCTTGGCGACGATCGAACCGGGCGCACGCATTATTGGTCAAGTGTGTACGGCTCGAATTCGCATAGGAGAAAAAGCGCGGAGATCGCAAGAACTCTTGACATGACTTGAATTCGCGCTTAATACTTCGTTAACGCTCCCACCGCTCCCAACCAAAATTCAATCGGCTGGCATTTCATCCGGCATTCTTGGGCCCACGATTTCACAGCAAGGAGCCGCCCATGAAACCCCTGATCTCGACTACTTGTTTAACACTTTTGCTGGCGCTGGCAATTGGCCTTTTGCTGATGCCGACGGCACAGGCGCAAACCTTTACCGTGCTCCATAACTTCACGGCCGGAGCGGACGGAGCAAATCCCTTCGCCGGATTAACGATGGATCGCGCTGGAAATCTGTATGGTACAGCCGCTGGTGGTGGCAACAGCGAAGGCTATTGCGTCGAATCGGATGGCAGCGGCTGTGGAACGGTCTTCAAGCTCTCACATCACAGCTCCGGCTGGACCTTTGAGGCGCTGTATGCCTTTTCTGGGCAGCCGGACGGGGCTAATCCTGAGGCGCGGGTCATCATCGGCCCGGACGGTGACCTCTACGGCACGACCTTTCTGGGCGGAACCGGTTTCTGCCCTCCGACTGGCGGTTGCGGCACGGTCTTCAGGCTAAGTCCACCTCCAACTGTGTGCGCTTCAATCTCTTGCCCATGGAGAGAAGCTATCGTGCATTCGTTCGGGCAAGCCGATGGAGCAAACCCTCAATCGGCCGATTTGGTCTTTGACCAACAGGGCAATATGTATGGAACGACTCCTGTCGGCGGGTCCGGCGGAGGACCCTACTGCGGCGGGTTAGTTCAGGGTTGTGGCGTCATCTTTGCGCTAAGCCCCTCCGGCGGAAGTTGGACGGAGAGCGTTCTGTGGAATTTCGAAGGGATTGAAAACTTCTACCTCTTCCCCCGTAGCGGCGTGACCTTGGACAATGCCGGCAATCTCTATGGCACCGCATCAGACGGTGGACCAGCTGGGTTTGGCGTCGTTTACAAGTTCGCGCGTTCAGGGATTCCAACCATCCTCTACAGCTTCCACGGAGCAAGCGACGGAGGGGATCCCATTGGAGGTTTGATCTTCGACGACAGGGGCCACCTTTATGGGACCACAGCGGAAGGCGGCCTGAACGGAGGAGGCACGGCGTTTGACTTAACGCCCTCCAACGGCGGTTGGACGTTAAATACCCTCTACAGCTTCTCTGGTGGCGCAGGACCTTTGGACACGCTGCTGATGGATGGCGCGGGAAACCTCTATGGCACCACAGTCGGTGCCGGCGCCTATGGATATGGGTCTGTCTTCAAGCTGTCGCAATCCGATGGCAGCTGGACCTATATCTCGCTTCACGATTTTACCGGCGGCAGTGATGGAGCGTACCCATATGGAGGCGTGGTCCTCGACGCGAATGGCAACCTCTATAGCACGACCTCAGCAGGCGGTTCGAGCGGCAATGGCGTAGTTTTCGAGATCACGCCTTAGCCGGTGCGCGCTGTGGCCGGCTACGGCGTTCCTGATTACAGGATAAGAAGTTTGTCGGCGTAACACTGCGCTTCAACAATATTGGCATTTTGGGGCCCGATTTCACCGCGGAGGAATAGCCGATGAAACCCGTGATTTCGACTACTTGTTTAACACTCTTGCTGCTACTGACAATTGGCCTTTTGCTGATGCCGACGGCGCAGGCGCAAAACTATGCGGTGATTCATAGTTTTACGGGCGGTGAAGACGGAGCATCTCCAGAATCTGGCGTGATTATCGACGGTGGAGGAAATCTCTATGGAACCGCCAACGCGGGTGGTGCGTACGGCCTGGGCACCGTTTACAAAATGAGCAAAAGAGGCGACTGGATATTGTCGCCGCTTCACAGCTTTGCTGGATCCCAGAACGGCGACGGCGCCAATCCTGCTGCGATCGTTCGAGAATCCAGCGGTGTGCTCTATGGAACAACCCTATATGGCGGGGGTAGCGGGTGCGGCTACGGATGCGGTACGGTTTTCGAATTGCGTCCGGGGGCAACGCGACCGAGTTCAATAATTTCTCCCTGGCCGGACAGCCTGCTTCATAGCTTCTCTGGGCCCGATGGAGCCGGTCCTTACTCCCTAGTTTCCGATGGCGCGGGCGATCTTTTTGGTGTGACTGCGTATGGCGGGGCCAATGGCGATGGGGCGGTGTTCGAGTTGACCCCATCCGGCTCCGGCTGGATGGAAAACACGATTTATAGCTTCACCGGCGGTCGTGACGGCGCTAACCCATTTGGCGTTGTGGCTATAGACGCGCTCGGCAACGTCTACGGGACGGCGTACCAAGGCGGCCAAGGTGGCTATGGTACCGTCTTTGAGTTAACGCCTTCCGGTTCGGGATGGACGGAGACAACACTGTACGCGTTCGCCGGGCTTTTTGGACAAGCGGTTTTGCCTCAGTCGGGCCTGATCTTGGGGCCGTCGGGCAGTCTCTACGGCGCTGCGGAGTATTACGGTAATCCGTACGCGGTCGTATTCGAACTCTCGCCGTCTAACGGCGGCTGGAGCTACCAACAGATCGCTGTCCTTTACGATTGTTGCGTGTACGCGAACCTTACGATGGACAGCGGCGGGAATCTTTACGGTACTGTCTTTGGCGAGTTCGGAGTTCTCCTCTTTGGCTCAGTTTTCAAGCTAACACCATCCAGTGAAGGTTGGCAGTACTACTCGCTGTATCAATTCCAAGGCCCTCCTGACGGAGCGGGTCCTGTCAGCGCCGTCTCGATGGATGCAAATGGCAACCTGTTTGGCACGACCTACTACGGCGGCTCTTCGACGGAATGTTATCAGGGCTGTGGTGTTGTCTGGGAGATCACGCCGTAGCCTGGATCACAATGCGATTAGGTGCGAGCACCCCCCCGGTGCTCGCCGCAGTATTAACCAAGCGGTCGGAAGAAAAGGGTTGTTCCTCACGGAGGTGTTGAATGGCTAGTCCAGGCGTTCAAGTCCAAACGGAACCAGTCCTGCCCGAGCTGCCGACTCGGCGGTGGAGCATTACCACGCGCGTCGCTTTTCGATTCTGCTTCGTCTATTTCGGACTGTATTGCCTTCTCACGCAGATCTCGACCAGCCTGGTCCCTTTGGCAAACATCGATATTCCTGATCCGTCCACCCTCCCGCCATTTCGCCAGGTTGTCCTCTGGACGGCACAACACCTCCTGCACATCAATCGACCTGTCCTGTACGCCGACACGGGAAGCGGCGATAAGACCTTCGATTGGGTGTTGCTTTTCTGTCTGCTTGCCTTTGCCTCTCTCGCGACCGTGGTCTGGTCAATCCTCGACCGCCGGCGTCAAAACTACGCGAGCCTGTACAAGTGGTTTCGGCTAGCCATTCGAATTTGCCTGGCAGGACAGATGTTTGCCTACGGCTGGGCGAAAGCTATCCCCACGCAAATGCCTTATCCCTACCTCTTCGTTCTGGTCGAGCCGTATGGGCATTTCTCACCGATGGGAGTTCTGTGGTCCGCCATCGGAGCCGCGCCAGCATATGAGGTCTTCGCCGGATGCGCCGAGATGCTGGGAGGAATTCTGCTGATCTTCCCGCGCACCGCTATGCTCGGTGCGATGGTTTGCCTCGCGGATATGATCCAGGTATTCATGCTCAACATGACCTACGATGTGCCGGTCAAGTTGTTCTCGTTTCACCTGATCCTTTTGTCGCTGTTCCTGCTCGCCCCCGATCTTCGACGTCTGGCGAATGTGTTCTTGCTCAATCGCACGGTCGAACCGTCGTCAGCGCCACCGCTGTTCTCCACGGCACGGGCGAACCGCGTCGCGCTGGCCGCACAGGTGCTTATCGGTATTTGGCTCATGAGTATGAATGTGTACGGCGGTTGGACGAGTTGGCATCGGTATTCAGGCGGGCGTCCGAAATCAGTCCTATATGGGATTTGGGATGTGAAGCAGCAAACCGTCGACGGCCAGGAGCGTTCACCTCTTCTTGGTGACTATGGGAGATGGCGTCGCGTCATCTTCGATCCCCAGGAATACGCGAGCTTCCAGCACATGGACGATTCCTTCGCCTATTATGGTGCTTCGATCAATATCAAGGGCAACACATTGGCGCTGAAACAGACACACGGTGGAAGCAGTACGGCACACTTTGTGTTTCAGCGACCTGCTGTTGACGTTCTATTCATGGATGGCGAAATGGACGGACACAAGCTCCATATGCAACTCCAGCGCTTTGACGAGAAGAAGCTGCTGCTCGTCAGCCGAGGCTTCCACTGGATTCAGGAGCGGCCGTTCAACCGTTAGCAGGGTGTTCAGGTCACTGATTCTTGGGTCGTTGTTCAGGAAGACGGACTTTTCGCCACCCAGAGATTTTTTTCCTTCGCGCGATCCGTCAGTCGGCAGCTACGGTAGCTTCGCGTACTCGGCTTTAGCTTGCTTGTAGATGGGGATGTCGGGATCGGTCGTCTTTCCAGAGCGCGAGGAAGATCTGTTAGGCCGCCTTCGCTTTTGCCTTGTCGCCCGTCATGGCATAGGCGCGACGGTCGACCGTCTCAGCTTTCCCGAGGGTTAGGCTGGGCTTGTTCCACCTGTCCTCACGGTGCTCGGCTTTTTCGCTTTCCGCATCATTGGGACGCTGATGATCATGATCAGGCTTCCCGTCCTGCTTGATTCCTTTGCTCGTTTCGCGATCCAGGGGCTAGGGGACGCCGGCACCCGTCGCTTCCCCGCAGCACCTCGTGGTTACCGGACTGTATCGCTACGCTCATCCGGTTAACTTGCACCTGCTGCTTGAGCGGCAGTAGTTGAGCTGCCCTGCGACAAGGTCTCAATTACCAGGCGGACATCTTTCGTCTCAGCCTGCTGAATCGGTTTCAGACCCTCGCCTCCGACTGGCGGATACAGAATCGCGCGTCCCTGAATCGACACCGCCAGATCGAGGCCGTCAATCGTGGCATCGTGCAGGAACGATGGTTCGCTGGCTAAGCGCCCGGCGGTGAACCAAGCCGCGTCACGCGCCGCCGTCATGTCGAAGTTCACCAACGACGTCTCGCTACGCAAGCCGATCTTTTCCAGATCGCCGATCAGAGGAGAAACGACTGCAATCTCTGACGCCACGGTGCCTACCAGACTCGCCAGTACTGCGTTGATTTCGTCAAAGTCCGGCTTGAGTTGGGGCAGTTGCTCTCCGGGACTAACCTGCGCAGCGGCGATGCCAAGGTCAAGGTTAATGTGAGCGTTCATGCCCGACAGTAGTTGCTGCAGGATGAGAAGGTCGGCATCGTCGCAGCCTTGGAAAGCAACCATCCAGCTTCGACTCGCTACCCCGCCTGCCTGAAAGGTGGCAAGCGCATCGAGGTATCGTGACGCGAAAACGACATCGAGCTGTTCCATCAGCGGACCATTCTGAAAACTGCCGCTGGAAATCCCGTCACGCACCGCACCCGTCACTCGCCGATATAGTGCTGCGAAGTAGCCAAGACGACTGGCCTGGTCGTAGGACTGCTGAACAATCGCGTCCAGCGCCGCGACTACATCGTTGATCGTTTGCACACCCATATACCGAACTATATTCCTCAATGTGAGCAAAGGGCAGCGCCCGGCGATCGGTGGCTCGATCGCAGAACTGCTGACTGGGGCCGTCAAGAGTGAAACAGTTGTCGAGGTCCTGATCTAATTCCGCGTTGCCCCTAGGAACCTAGGGCGACGGTCCTCCGGTCCTCCCACCCGCAGTCATTTGGAGATTAAAATGTAACGAGACAGAAGGTCCATGTATGGGAACGCAATCGCTTGGCAGAGAGCTTAACAACCGAGAGTTCTTCATTCAGAGATGGGGGCAAGAGTACTTCGCCTTCGTGAGGGTGTTCAAAGCACTGCCACCTAAACGTCTCGATTACCGGCCCCATCCTCGCTCGCGCTCGGCGGGAGAACTGGTCGCTCTGCTGGTTTCGGCCCAGCAGAGTTGTATTCAGCTTTGCACGAGCCGGAAAAGCTTCTACAGCGGTTTGCGCTGGCAGGAACCGGCGAGTTTCGGCAATCTAGACCAGATGATCTCAACCTATGAGCATGATCACAGCAGCCTCGCAATCCAGTTGCATTCCTTGGACGACAACGGTTGGAACCATCAAGCATGGTTGATTCAGGGCACAGAAGAGATCCTGCTCAAAGACACGGTGGGTGGGCTGTTGTGGATTGCGTTGTTCGATACTGTTCACCATCGCGGACAATTGAGCACGTATATTCGACCGATGGGCGGCAATGTCCCGAGCATTTATGGGCCTTCAGCCGATGATGCCGGTGAACGGCACTAGCAGCGCACATGTCTATTTCAATTCCCAGATTTCCCAACAAGTTGGCGTTGCGCGGGTGGCCGAGTTGGGTCGGAGCGGACTTTCGTGGTCCCAGGTCTGTCGAACTGTAAGTGTGAGCAAGGGGAGAGCAAGCGATCGGTTGCCACGATTGCCTAAGAGCGCAAGGCCGGCCAGGGGGAAGGGCCGCCGACCATTCCAACCAGAAGTGCGCAACTGCGCTGCAACGCAATTCTTTGAGGATATAATGACGCCCGCGGACGTATACCGGCAGCCTGGGAATCGCGGATGGCGGGAGGCGGCTGTGGCAGATTCACCTGGACACATGCAGATCGAGTATGGAGTCTATGTCCCCTCCGACGCTGAGGCGATGGCGAAACTTATGGGGGACGTGTTCAGTCGTTACGATCCACCCGCCGTTGCAGCCGGCCTGACCACTTCCGAATTCGAGGCGTTCGTCCGATTGCTCTGCCCCAGGGCGGCGGTAGAGGGTCTGACGATCGTGGCGCGGCTGGTTGGTACGGGTGAGCTGATCGGCGCGCTGCTGACGGAGGACTCGGCATCGGCGCCGCTTGATGGGAGAGATCGGCTGAGCCCTAAGTTCGATTCGATCTTCGATATCCTGGGCCAGCTGGATTGGGAGTACCGTGGCGACCAGGTGGCGAGTCCCGGCGAGTCGCTCCACCTGTTCCTCCTCGGGGTCTCCGACCGCGTTGCCGGACGAGGAGTGGCACAGCAGCTCGTAGCGGCTTGTCTTGAGCATGGGACGCGCAGAGGTTATCGGCTGGCGGTCACCGAGGCGACGAACAAGGTGTCGCAGCACATCTTCCGCAAGCAGGGATTCGTCGCGCGCGTACAGCGGTCTTATGAGGCTCATCGTTTCAACGGACGGCAGGTGTTTGCGTCGATCGCTGAGCACGGCGGCCCGATACTGATGGATAAATCGCTCGCGCCGTGATGTGGAAGCGTTGTGCCGGAGAAACGGCTTGGAAGTCTACCTGCTCGACGGCACATACGAGTTATTCCGGCACTACTACGCTTTGCCGTCCGCACAGGATGCAACAGGCGCAGAAGTGGCCGCCGTCCGAGGCGTCCTAGCGTCCGTGCTAGGGATGATCAAGGGTGGCGCCACGCACATCGCTGTTGCAACCGATCATGTCATCGAGTCTTTTCGCAACCAACTGTGGCCAGGCTACAAGACCAGCGAAGGTGTCGAACCGGACCTTCTGGCACAATTCCCGCTACTCGAAGAAGTCTTGTCGGCAGCTGGCATTGTGGTCTGGCCGATGGTCGAATTTGAGGCGGACGACGCGCTTGCGGCCGCGGCCGTCGCAGCGGCCCATGATACTCGCGTCAAACGCGTGATCATCTGCACGCCAGACAAGGACCTGGCGCAGTGTGTGCGCGGCTCGCGCATCGTCCAACTGAACCGTCGCACGGGGGTCACGATAGACGAGCCCGGTGTAGTCAAGAAGTTCGGAGTTTCGCCGACATCGATCCCCGACTATCTCGCGCTAGTGGGTGATGCTGCCGATGGCTATCCGGGCCTGCCGGCGTGGGGCGCGAAGTCGGCGTCTGCTGTCCTTGCGAAGTTTGGACATCTTGAATCCATTCCTGCGAACTGGCGCGAGTGGCACGTGAACGTCACCAGGGCAAGCACGCTCGCTGACACTTTTACTCGGGAGCGGGAGCAGGCGATGCTGTTTCGCACGCTCGCCACACTTCGTGCCGACATCGCGCTCTTCGATGACGTGGACCAGTTGCGCTGGAGCGGCCCGATACCCTCGTTTGACGAGTTAGCATCACGATTGGACAAGGCGGTCACCAGAACTCGTCCATCAGAGGGCCGTCGGTCACCGAAGCCTGCCGATTCCAAGGCGATATGATTAATTCAATCGAAAGGGTATTGTCGCTCAGACGCTTTGCGGCTGATGTCGCCGGCGATTTCCGCCGGACTGGTGACTGTTCCTGGCGTTCGCTGGAGGCGAAAGTCATGTTCGAGCCCAGCGGCTCATCCGTCGGCAAGCCGGTCGGAGATAGTTACGCAATGGGCTGGTTCCAAATTCTCGAGTTCTGCGTTCGACAACCTATGGGTTATGAGGCGTCGTTCTAGTTCGATCATTGCATGCTCTCGCGTGTGTCGCGTTTCTGAATGATGGTTCAATTGAAGTCATGTGGCTGAAGCCTACGTTCGAAGCAGGTAGAACGGGAGACATGTGATCAGGAAATAGTTGAGGTCTTCTCCACGGCCCGAGACATGCTCCCCACGGCGCCTCCTCTGGCAAAGCTCTGCTTGAACCCAGTCTCTTACGGCCAACTCGCTCACGGTCGAAGCCAGCTATCTAAGCGAAAAGAACAGATTGAGGATGATCCCCAACTGATCCAACTGTTGGTTGGGTCTCGCACCGGTGTTGTTCTGGTGTTCGTAGTAGGTATCGAACTCGACATGCTTGCCAACCGGAAAGAGACATCCGGCATACAATGCTGTGTCGCTCCATTTGCTGTAGTTGCTCTCATAGAAAAACTCAGCACTGACATACGGCACGGGATGATAGGAACGAAATCGAAGCGTCCTTTCGATCTGAAACCGATTGCGATAGCGCCATGAGAAGCTGCCGTTCTGCCAATCAATATCCGCGCGGCTCCGATCGGTTAGCAAGAACCTGCCTTTCATAGGGAAATTGAGGGTCGCAACCGGTTCCAGGCGGTCGGTTCCAGGCGCACCGTTGGCCTGCGGAAGATATCTGTAGCCGATGCTGAGCACCAGGAACCGAGACTTCGAGTCATCGAGATCGAACTCGGTAGCACCTTTTAACTTGACCAGAGGCTTGAGATAGAAGTCGAGACTGGGCCCGATCTCCGCCTGCGTGGGCTCGCCGCCTTCTCTTGTCTCCTTTACTTGAAACGTAAACCGGACATTTGTATCCAAGTTCACGTAAGTGTCGATCTCCGGTAGTCCTTGAAGCGTTTGCGCCCTTCCGATTGGTCCAAGGAGGACAACGAGAGTTGCGACTGCAACCGCGATTCGTGCCGCGCGCCCTCTGATTGGCATTTTGTTAAAGAGGTGACCGAAGCCAGAAAGAATTTACCAGCAGTCCTCTCTTGCACTCACCTTGCCAACATCACTTGCCCTTCGGTTTTGACTCGATACAAGGACCGGGCGACTATAGCTAGTACACGAAGGGAATCAACAACCTCGACATTAGATGAGCAGTCATCAAGCTGAAACATCGTCCCCAAAAGTTGTACGACGCAAGGCTAAAGCGCGGATCGATTTCTCTTTGGTGCCCATCAAATCTGCAATAAGATAAACAAACCACAAAAACACTACCTGGCTGTGCAACACCTTTTCGTACGCGGGCTGCGAGCGAAAAGGGGAGAACTCGTAAGTTACTCAATGCATCGTTCACCCGAACAACTACGCGCCGAACTCGAAGACAGACTGCGCTTCGAGATGTTACTGACTGAATTGTCAGCACGCTTCGTCGGCGTCAGTTCTGCGTCGATCGACGACGAGATTGTCAATGCCCTGGGGCAAATTGTCGAGGCACTCGATCTGGACCGCAGCGTGTTAGGTCAATTGGCAGAGGGTGGCAGGGGTTTTGTCCTCACGCATTGCTGGTACAGGCCTGGACTGGTGCCGTTGTCGGAGTCGGCAGTCAAAGACTTACCCTGGATGGCGAGCACGTTGGCGCGCGGGGAGGCGGTATGCATCTCGCATATCGACGATCTGCCGAAAGAAGCCGTAAAGGAAAAAGAGGTTGGCCGCCGCTTCGGTCTTCTCTCAAACGCGACCTTTCCCCTTAAGGTTGGCGGACGGCTGATCGGAGCCGTCAGCTTTGGGACCATGCATAGAGAGCGGGAGTGGGCGGACGCTCTCGTGAATCGTCTGCGTCTTTTCGTCGAAATGATTGGCAATGCCCTGGGCCGCACCCGCGCCGAAAGGGCTACTCAGGAAGCCTTTGATGAGGTGCGACGCTTACGCGACCAGCTGCAGCGCGAAAATCTTTACCTTCAGCAGGAAGTGAAAACAATTCGCGGCCATGCGCTGCTCATTGGCGACAGCCCCGCTCTGCGGAATGTGTTGGAGCACGCCGAGCAGGTGGCGGGCACCAGTTCCAGCGTGCTTTTGATCGGCGAGACCGGTACAGGAAAAGAATTGATTGCTTCTGTTATTCATGAGTCCAGCTCCCGGGCTTCGCGGCCTATGGTGCGCGTGAATTGCGCTGCCATTCCGGAGACGCTCATTGAGAGCGAATTGTTCGGACGCGAGAAGGGTGCTTACACCGGTGCGCTTTCGCGGCAAGTTGGACGCTTTGAAGTGGCGCATGGCTCAACCTTGTTTCTGGACGAGGTCGGCGAACTGCCGCCGGCAGTGCAGGTAAAGCTTTTGCGCGTTCTGCAGGAGAAGCAAATCGAGCGGCTGGGAAGCCCCAAAGCTATTTCCGTTGATGTTCGAATTATCGCCGCGACCAATCGCAAGCTAGAAACGGCCGTTCGCGAAGGCAGGTTCCGGGATGATCTGTACTACCGGCTGAATGTATTCCCCATCAAGATTCCGCCGCTGCGGGAACGCCCGGAAGATATTCCCGCGCTGGTCGAATCGTTTGTGAATGAATTTGCCAGGGCCTTCGGCAAGGGTATTGAATCGATCGACAAGCGGAGCATCGATTTATTGCAACTTTATAAGTGGCCCGGGAATATTCGGGAACTGCGTAACACCGTTGAGCGAGCCGTGATACTCGCCAAGGGCCCACGGCTGTGCATTAGTCCACCCAGCGTTGCCACAAGTGACCCACTGGTCAGCTTGACCCTGGATGATGTTGAGCGCGAACACTTGCTGAGTGTATTGGAGATGACGGGATGGAGGGTTCGTGGAAGAGATGGAGCTGCCGAGATCCTCGATCTGAAACCCTCCACCCTCGAATCAAAAATGGTCAAGTTCGGGATCGTGCGGAAGTCGAACGAGAAGGTCCAATGAGACGTCAAAACCCCGATATTTCGGGTTTGCCCACGATATTTCGTGGGCAAACCCGCCCAATAGTCATCCTTCTGAGATTCTCCTGACCTCGGCAAGCCTATTGATTGCAACAATCCACTCCCGTTTTGGCAACTGAGACTCGCTTGGCGCTTGGATTGCTCTAGTCCAGTACACATGTTCCAACTCAATTTAAGGATGACAGCGCAACCGTGTCGCGCGGTTGAGGCGGTCAAGGCGCTGCGATGTATCACGATCGAGGCACAGGTAGAACGCGGGTACCTCGCAAGCCGGATCTACCAGGAAGTGGGCAACCCGGAGGCGCTGTGTCTTGAGGAAGACTGGTCCAGCGAACCTGCATTGAAATCGCATATTCGTTCGAGTTGTTTCACAGAGCTGTTGTTATTAATGGAAACGGCTCCCGAGCCACCCGTACTTGAAGTCCGCTCGGTGGCCGGAGTGCACGGCTTGGAGTACATCGAGGCGGTTCGTTTCAACAACAGCTAGACCCAGCGAATGGAAGCCGTGGGGGCTTCGAGTAAATCCATCGAGAATTCGACGTAAATCGCGTGGAGGTCCACGCCAGTCAAAGGGCGAAATGCGCTATGGAAGCGAGTACTCATTTCAAGCGTGAACGGTCGTAACGGGAAAGTGGAATCGATCTGCATGAACTGCCTGCTCGCGGTTGGCATCTTCTCCTCGGACGAAGAACTCGTGGCTGGGGAAAGTATGCACCGTTGCAGCAACAAAGCAGGCGAAGTAGTGCTGAACGAATTTCAGTCGGCAGACCGGCCGAAATCGATGTCACTTGATGTTGAACAAACTTGTGGCAATCCTCCTCACGACGGAGGCTAACCCAGACGTACTTGCAAGGAGATATCGAATGACTCTTGGAGCGAGTATTCGAAAACTAGCCCTGGGAGCGCTTGCCGTCTCAACCTTATTCGCCGCCGGGAGACTTACCGACGCACAGCAGGTCACTGGGAAACTGGGTTCGGCTGATGCTACGACCACCATCAACGGCAAGCAGCTCCCACCACCGCCTCCGAAATTTGGGGGCGTGATCAAGGAAACCGCGAAGGATTCTACGCCCTGGTGGCCGCCGCGAATTGTGCCGCCGAAGGGTGCGCCCAATGTGCTGCTCATCATGACAGATGACCAGGGCTATGGCGTCCCCGGCACCTTCGGCGGCGTCATCCCGACGCCAAACCTGGACCGAATTGCCAAGGCGGGGCTGCGTTATATCCAGTTCCACTCCACGGCTCTTTGCTCGCCGACGCGTGCTGCGCTGATTACGGGCCGCAACCACCACTCCGTGGGCTTCGGTGTCATCGGCGAATTGTCGACCGGCTATCCCGGCTATGACTCCGTCATCGGCCCCGATAACGCTACCGTCGCCGAGATACTGAAGGAGAACGGCTACGCTACATCGTGGTTTGGCAAGGACCATAACACACCGGGTTTCCAGTACAGCACCACGGCGGGGCCTTTTGAACAGTGGCCGATCGGAATGGGCTTCCAATATTTCTATGGTTTCCTAGGCGGTGAGACCGACCAGTGGACGCCCTACCTGTTTCGCAACACGACGGCGGTGTATCCCTGGGTTGGCCATCCCGGCTACAACCTCACCACCGATCTGGCAGACGACGCGATCAAGTATTTGAGGGACCTGAACGCGGCCGCACCCGACAAGCCGTTCTTTCTCTATTACGTGCCCGGCGGCTCGCACTCGCCCCACCAGCCGACCCAGGAATGGATCGACAAGTTCAAAGGCAAGTTCGACATGGGCTGGGAAAAGCTGCGCGAGCAGATCTTCGAAAACCAGAAGAAGCTGGGGGTGATTCCGGCAAATACTCAACTCACTCCGTGGCCGGACGGACAGGTGGAATATGGCGGAGCCAAGCTGCCGAAGTGGGACTCGCTCGGCCCGTTGGAAAAGAAGATGTATGCCCGCGAGGCAGAGGTCTTTGCCGCCTACACCGCCTATACCGACTATGAGATCGGCCGCGTGATTGACGAAGTCCAGAAGATGGGCAAACTCGACAACACGCTGATTATCTACATCGACGGCGACAACGGCACCAGCGCTGAAGGCAGCGTGTATGGCACGTTTAACCAGTACACCGCTTACAACGGCATCATCAATGAGCCCATGGTCAAGCCCGTCCTGGCAATGAACGCATTGCACTATAACGACTGGGGCTCCGACAAGACCTATCCTCATATGTCGGTGGCATGGTCCTGGGCGTTCGATACGCCGTTTAAGTGGACCAAGCAGGTGGCATCGCATTTCGGGGGAACGCGGCAGGGTCTGGCCATCTCGTGGCCCGGTCATATCAAAGACCCAGGCGCCATTCGCACCCAGTTCCACCACGTTATTGACATCGTCCCGACCATTCTTGAGGCCGTGGGTGTCCAGGCTCCCGACGAAGTCAACGGAATCAAGCAGAAACCGATCGAAGGCGTGAGTATGCTCTACACCTTTGACTCGGCCAACGCCAATGCGCCGTCCAAACGCGACACCCAGTATTTTGAAATGGTCGGCAATCGCGCTATCTACCATGATGGCTGGGTTGCCGCCACCACGCCACCTGCCCCGCCCTGGGAGCTGGGCACCACGGCGATGCCTCCCCTCGATCAATACAAGTGGGAGCTCTACCACATCGCCGATGACTATTCGGAATCCAACGATCTCGCCGCGAAGATGCCTGAGAAGTTGAAGGAAATGCAGGCGCTGTTCCAGAAAGAGGCAGCGAACCACCAGGTACTACCGCTGGATAACTCGGGCTTCGTGCGCGCACTTACGGCGCGACCGAGCACGATCGCCGGGAAAACCGTTTTTACCTATACCGGGGAGAACGCCAACATTCCCGACGGAAATGCTCCCAACGTCCTCGGCAAGGACTTCACTATTACGGCCGAGTTGACGATCCCGAGTGGCGGCGCGGAGGGTGTGGTCGTAGCCGAAGGCGGAATGATCGGCGGTTATAGTCTGTACCTGACCCATAGCTTCAATTGGTGGCTCAAGAGCCGCCTGTTCAGGACCATCGGTTGGGTGCTGCTCATCCTGGGATTATTTCTGCTCTGGCGGAGTAAGCCAGGCTGGAGCCGGCGGATCGGCTATGCAATGCTGCTCATCGCCGCACTAGGACTACTGCTCGTGTTCGCCACCGACATCTTCCACTTCGGCCGCGGCAGGCCGGTATTTGTTTACAACATGCTGGACCTGGAGCGGTTCCGGTGGAGAGGCTCTGCGCTCGGCGAAGGCAAGCACACCATCGTCTTCGACTTCAAATACGACGGTCCCGGCGTCGGCAAAGGTGGTACCGGAGTGCTGAGCGTCGACGGCGAAGAGGTCGCTCGCAAGTCAATGGAGCACACTATTCCGTTTCTCATGCCAGCCGACGAGAGCTTCGACGTCGGGCTCGACACCCGTACGCCGGTGGACTTTACCTATGATGCGCCGTTCCCCTTTACGGGAACTATCGACAAACTGACGTTTAACCTCGGAAAGTCACAGTTATCGGCGGAAGACCAGAAGAAGGTGCAAGACGCCGTAGCCAGAGTCAACAACTAGATGGCTACGGCAACACTTACCGCGCTGCCGGCCCGAGGCTGATAGCAGCTTGGTTCTTAGAAGAAAGCGGTCGACCGATGCAGAAAAAGATGTTGCACAACTCAGGTACGATTTCGTGGCTGTTGCTGATGGTTCTGCTCTCCGCAGCACCGAGCGCGGGGCAGGACCCAGGGGCATGGCCGCGCCAGATCACCAAGCCAAGTGGAACCATCGTTCTCTACCAGCCGCAAGTTGACGACTGGCAGAACTATCAGCAGGTTGACGCGCGCATGGCGTTCACCTTGACCCCGACCGGTGGCAAGACTCAGATCGGGATCGTGACGGTTCAGTTGCAGTCCACCGTCAACATGGACGATCACACCGTATTGCTCAGCGATCCGCAGATCACGAGTGTGACATTTCCCTCGCTCGATCCGGCGACCGCCACGCAGATGGAACAGCTGGTGAGGACATTCCTCAATCCGGCGGCCAACATGACGATCTCGCTCGACCGCCTGGTTGCGAGCGTGAAAAAGACGAAGACTGCGCCGGTTGCCGATGTCAAGAACGATCCGCCAACCATCTTCGTCAGCATGCGTCCGGCGATCCTGCTGCTCGTGAATGGCGCACCAGTGATGGCGCCGATCGCGAACTCCAATCTTCAGTTCGTCGTCAATGCCAATTGGCCTGTGTTTATGGAGCAGGGTAGTTCTAACTACTACTTGTTCGACGGTAAAGGCTGGCTCTTGGCTAACGGCCTGCAAGGCACCTGGACATCTACGAACCAGTTGCCGCAGCAGATGCCGATGGTTCTCAAGAATCCGAACTTCACCAGTTTGAAGGGATTCATCCCGGCGCCACCTGGTAGCGCCGCCAGTTTTCCGATGGTGTACTACAGCACCACGCCGGCGGAAATTATCGTCTTCAGCGGCCGGCCGCAGTGGACTCCGATACCGGGCACGCAACTGTCTTACGCCTCCAACACCGACAGCACAGTCTTCAAGTACACCCCGACAGGTGCGTTCTACTATCTGACCTCGGGCCGCTGGTTTACCACGACTACGCCGCTATTGGGCGGATGGACATTTGTGACCTACACATTGCCACCTGACTTCGCCCAGATCCCTCCCACCAGTCCCGCAGGGAAGGTGTTGGCCTCAGTGCCGGGAACACCCGAAGCGGAAGATGCGGTCTTGATCGCACAGATTCCGACAACCGTCACCGTGAATGCGGCGCAAGCGGCGCAGGAGGTCAAGGTCTCCTATTTAGGCGAGCCGCAGTTCGAGCCAATCGCAGGTACGACGCTGCTTTATGCGACCAACACGGCAAATAGAGTCATTCAGGTCGGAGGTCAATACTATCTTTGCTATCAAGGCGTGTGGTTCGTTTCTTCGACTCCTCAGGGACCTTGGCAGACGGCGCAGACTGTGCCGCAGGTGATTTACACCATCCCGCCAAGTTCACCGGTCTATAACGTCACTTACGTCACCCAGGTGGTGGCGTCCGACGGCTATGTGACGTCTAGTTATACGGCTGGATATATGGGGATGTTCGTTGCCGGTGCCGCGGTAGGAGCCATCGTGGCCAGTGGCACTGGTTACTATTATCCGCCCTACGTGTATGGCGGTTATTACTATCCGTACGCGGTCACCTACGGCTACCACACCTACAATCCCTATACCGGAGCCTATGGTTACGGCGGTGACGCCTACGGACCATATGGCAGCGCACATTGGGGAACTTCCTACAACCCTAACACTGGGACCTACGCTCGTGGAGCAACGACATCTACCGCGTACGGCAAGCAAGCCGTTGGTGAGGCCTACAACCCATACACCGGCGCATACGGTGCGACTCATCAAGGCTCGAATGCCTATGGATCGTGGGGACAATCTGTAGTCAGCAAGAATGGCAACACGGCGTACACGCAACACGCAACCAACGCCTACGGCTCAGCCGGAACGGTGCAGACGACGGCGGGCGGCAAGGGCGCAGCCACCAGCACTGCGTACGGCAATACCGCGGCAGGAAAGACATCTAACGGTGACATGTATGCCGGACATGACGGCAACGTCTACAAGAACACTGGCTCCGGCTGGCAGAAGTACGACAATGGAAGCTGGAACGACGTGCAGAAGCCGACCACGAGTTCAGCACAGAGTTACAGCCAGCAACATCCCACCAGCAGCAATCCCAACTACGCGTCGGCACAGCAAAAAGCTCAGAGTAACCCGAACTATTCAGCTGATCAGCAGAAGGTACAAAGCAATCCCAACTATTCGGCAGATCAGCAGAAGGCACAGAGCTACAACCAGCAGCATCCATCGGGATCGAGCGGCTACAAGCCGAGTGGCGGATCGTCATATGGTGACCTGAACCAGGAAGCACAAGACCGCCAGCGAGGTGCGCAACAGAGTCAGCGCTTCTCGCAGTATCAGCGATCGGATGCTGGAGGCGGCGACCGCTGGGGTGGCCGTTCAGCTGGGGGTGGAGGATGGGGCGGCAGGCGATAGTTGCTTGCCAGTATTGACTTACAAAACCGGACTTGGTGCGGCGGATTGGAATTGTAGATGACTACAAGAGACGTGGTGACGGTATCGGCAACGATTGAGACCATAACTGGAACCTTCTTGATTGTCGATCCTACCCTTGTTGTCCATGTGCTCTTAAATGCCAGCCTTCCTGGTAGCGGCATCGCAGTCGGCCGATTGGGTGGTCTTGGACTACTTTCTCTAGGGCTGGCGTGCTGGCCAGTCAGAGAAAGCGCGACACATTCCACGGGTGCACTGATCACATACAACCTACTGGCGGCTTTGTATCTTGGTTATCTCAGGGTCGGTGGAGGCTTTGTTAGCTACCTGCTATGGCCGGCATGTGGTCTTCACGCCCTGCTGACGATTTTGCTGGTTCGCCCCGCCTTTGTGAGACTTCGACAAAACAATGGCTAACAACAACCCTTAGACCGTCCTAGAGAAAGATCTAAGGCGAAATCACCTTAAAGGAGCAGGGTCATGAAGCAAACAAGAATTGGAGCAATCATAGTTTCGGCAGTCCTCTTCCAGACAGCGGTTCTGCTGTTAGCTGGCATGGCTGTCGCTCAAAGCGCACAACTTGAGGGAGTGATTGATGGACGCAGCGGCGCGACCATGAAGGTCAAGTCGCAAGACTCCGGGACCGTGGTCGTACTCCTCACCGACAGCACAGATGTGCAAGAAGTGGAAGGGGGCCTACACATGCGAAAGAAGCAGATGGGCATGACCGCCCTGGTCCCTGGCCTGCCTGTCCAGGTGAAAGGCTCTTACAACGCCCAGAACCAGCTAGTCGCGGATAGCGTCAGGTTCAAAGGCTCCGACCTCAAGACAGCCCAGGACATTCAGGCGGGTGTTGTCCCGGTGGAGCAGCAGGAACAGGCACAGCAGCAGCAGGTGGCGCAGCAAGAGGCGCAGATCCAACAGCAGCAGGCAGCCATGCAGGCGCAACAAGCGCAACTGGCGGCAGAACAGGCAAAGATCGACGCCAACAAAGCAGCCATTGCAGCGGCCAACAAACGCTTTGGTGAGCTGGGGGAGTACAACATCCTGGGCGAGGTAACGGTGCTATTCGGAAACGGCAAGACCGCCATCGAACCGCAGTACAAACCGCAGCTTATGGATTTGGCCCAGAAAGCTAAGACCGTCGATGCCTACGTGATTCAGGTGAAGGGCTACGCCTCAGCCGTGGGATCGGCCGCCTTGAACCAGAAGCTCAGCACTGAGCGCGCCGATAACGTAACCGATTTTCTTGAACAGCAGGGTCATATTCCACTTACCAACATTCTGGCTCCGGGTGCTATGGGCACCAGCAGGCAGGTAGCGCCCGACACGACGGCGGAAGGTCAGGCCGACAATCGGCGCGTCGTGGTCAGAATTCTGCAGGACAAAGGTATCGCGGGAAACTAAGCTCAACATTAGACTAGGGGTTGGTTACCTCCAGCCCCATCGGGACCGGAGCTCACGATGAAGACCAAATATGCAGTTCCGAGGTTGATCCATCCTCCGCACGCTTCGGCCGGTGCCGCGGCCCAATCGAGTTCTAATTCGACTCTCGCAGCGCATTCGCGGGATGTAAGGAGAAGCAATGAGGCCTTATAAGACGTTTCTTGTGACACGCACAGTTCTGCTGTCACTGATGTTTTGCCTGCCCGCGATTGCGCAAGGTCCGGCAGATGCCACCATTCAGGAGCAGGCACCCAATGCTCCCACCCCGCCGAAAGCGGCCGCGGCAACTGACGACGTATGGCACTTTGATATTTCGCCTTACGTTTTTGTTCCTGGGATTCATGGCACGGTCGGAGTGCTCAGCCACGATGCCAGCGTTCACGTCTCGGGCTCCGACGTTCTGTCGAACTTCAATGGCGGATTCGCCGGCTTCGTCCAGGCTCGCAAGAATCGCTTTGTCATGCCCATCGATTTCTTCTGGGCACGGCTTGATACCACACAGGGCATTCCTCTGACCGACGTTGGACAAAGCTCAGTCAGGTTCCTGCAGTCGCAGATCATCTTTACCCCCAAGGTCGGCTACCGCATCGTCGACAAGGAACATTTCAAGGTCGACGCGTTAATCGGACTCCGCTATTGGCATGAAGGGCTAACGGTAACCCCGCGTCCGGCCAATGTCAGCTACGCCCGATCGGTCAACTGGGTTGACGGGATTGCCGGCGGAAAGTTTGAAATCGACTTCTCGCCCAAGGTCTGGATTACCGCTGCCGGAGACGCCGGCGGAGGCGGGGCCAATCTCGACTACCAAGCCGTCGGCACCTTCAACGTGCAACCCAAGCCGTTATTCGGATTCTTCGTGGGCTGGCGTTATCTGGTTACTGATTACGCCGGCAACAAAGGATTCCTTTTTGACGTTGCGCAAACTGGCCCGGTTATCGGACTGAACATGCAGTTGGGAGGCAGACCGCCCGTCCCGCCGACGGCCAGTTGCTCCGTTTCGCCTACGGAGATCTACGCTGGCGATCCGGTTACAGCCACTATAAACGCGCAAAATTTCAACCCGAAACACACCATCTCTTACGCGTGGACGACGAGCGGAGGGAAAATCTCTGGCACCGGGACTACCGGCAATGTAGACACCACGAGTCTGGAACCAGGCAGCTATACGGTCAAAGGAACCGCCACTGACGAAAAAGAGAAGAAAAATAACATAGCCAGTTGCGAAGCGAGCTTTACCGTCAAGGCTAAGCCGATGAATCCGCCGCAGGTGAGCTGCTCGGCTAGCCCGTCCATGGTGAAGTCTGGCGATCCTTCCACCATTACCGCCTCCGCGAGCAGTCCCGACAATGCGCAGATCACCGGCTATGCATATCAGGCTTCGGCCGGTAGGATCAGCGGCATGGGCACGACCGCAACGTTGGACACGACGGGAGCGCAGTCTGGTGCGATCAGCGTGACTGTCACCGCGACTGACGCACGCAACCTCACGGGCACGGGAAACTGCTCGGTGGGCGTCGAAGTGCCACCGCCACCGCCAACCTGCAGTAAAGCCAACTCCATCCAGTTCCCGGATGTGAAGCGTCCGTGGCGCGTGGATAACACCGCGAAGGCCATTCTGGACGACGTGGCCAGCCGGTTGAAGTCCGACCCGAACGCAAAGATCGTTATCATCGGCTACGCCGATGGCGAGAAGGCGCCGATGGTTGGAACTGGCAAGAATCGCCATCCGATGAATCTTGCCGGACAGCGGGCAGTGAACGCGAAGGCGTACTTAGTACAGCAGCAAGGCATCGACGCAAGCCGGGTTGAGGTCCGTCAGGGCACCGGTCAGCAGCAGATAGCGGACATCATCTGGGTGCCGCAGGGTGCCGATGAGAATGCCTGCGCCGATCTGCAGAACACCACCCCAGTGGACGAGTCGGCGGTGAAGCCTAGTGAGAACGCTTATCCGAAACCACGGGCAGCTCGTCATCCCGCGGCGGCAGCCGCACATCAGCAATGAACAGTTCGCTGCACTTATGCCGGTGAGAGCGCCTGCTCTCACTGGCCGTGCATCGATGGGCCGACACTCTAGGAAATGACTAAATGCGAAACCCTCAGATTCACGTAGGGGACCAGTCACGTGCATAGGGGAGGAGATTGAGATGTGGATGTCGTCGATCATGGAGAGGCTGACAGCTCGCTGGGTATCTTCATACCGAAGGTGCAGCATGTTGCTGCGCCTGGTATGCCTGGCAATCCTGGCATCGCTGTTCTTGGCGGGGATGACTACTGCGACAGCTCAGGAGAATAGACCGAACATCCTGCTGATCGTTGCGGACGACATGGGCTGGTCGGACGCGGGGGCGTATGGCGGTGAGATATTCACGCCGAACATTAATCGCCTGGCAAACCAGGGATATCAATTCCTGAACTTCCACGTGGGCTCAATGTGCGCACCGACACGCAGCATGCTGATGACAGGCATGGACAATCACATCGTGGGCATGGGCAACATGATCGAACTGATTGCCGATAACCAGCGTGGAAAACCCGGATACGAGGGGCGGCTCAACGGGCGTGCTGTCACGATCGCCACACTCCTGCACGAGGCCGGTTATCACACCTACATGGCGGGCAAGTGGCATTTGGGCTACACACAGGAGAGCCTACCCGCGTCCCAAGGTTTTGAGAACTCTTTCATCTTGGCAGAGGGTGGCGCTGATAATTACGAAAGAAAGTCGTACTCGCCTAAGTACCAAACTCCACCGCATTACTTCGATGGTCTTAAGCAGGTGGAGTTGCCATCCGACTATTATTCCACTCAGTACTACACAGACAAGATGATCGGCTGGATCGACGCGAACCAGGCCGATGGCAAGCCTTTCTTTGGCTATCTCGCCTATCAGGCGGTGCACATGCCGCTGCAGGTCCCGGACGAATACACTCGCCGCTATCTGTGGACCTACGACGCCGGCTGGGGAGAGGTTAAGAGCATACGTTATCAGCGGCAAGTAGACATGGGGATCGCGCCTGCAGGATTGAAGCTCACGACGCCCACAATCATTCCGGCCTGGAACTCTTTGCCGGAGGACGAGCGACGTATGGACGCCAAGCGCATGGCGGTGTACGCGGGAATGTTGGAATACATGGATATGAGCATCGGACGCGTACTGGAACATCTGAAGCGCAAGGGTATGCTGGACAACACGATCGTCATTTTCATGAGCGACAACGGCGGCGAGGCCCACGAACTCATGGATCACTTTCCGGAGTATTACGCAAATAATTTCAACCTGACCTATGAACATCTGGGGCAAAAGGGAAGCTTCGTTGAGTATGGGCCCGCTTGGGCCAATGTTTCGATGACACCATTCTCGAGTTTCAAGTCCTCGGCCTCTGAGGGCGGAGTTCGGGCTCCGTTCATCGTTTCGTATCCCAAGGCCGTGCCAATGGGCCAGCGGACCGATGCGTTCGCGAGTGTCGTCGATGTCGTTCCAACCCTGTTGGAATTCGCGAAGGTGAAGCCATCATCTAGTTCGATTCCTTTTGCCGGTCGAAGCATGGTTTCGTTGCTGTCTGGCGCTTCCGCGCAGCTGTATCCAAGCAACGTCTCGATCTCACAGGAGCTTTCCGGAGGAGCAGCCGTCTACCAGGGCGATTACAAGTTGGTGCGCAACATTCCACCCTATGGCGACCGCAAATGGCACTTATATAACCTCCGCGCGGACCCTACGGAATCGGAGGACCTCACCAGTGCTGAGCCGGACCGAGTGAAGTCGATGAGTGAAGCCTATGCGGAGTACGTAAGTAAGAACGGTGTCATCGAGGTGCCGGACGACTATGACATCGCTACACAAGCGATGAAGAACATGAGTGCCAAACACTGATGCGGAGAGGAGGCAACAAATGCTACTTCTATTGGGGAGCCAACCGCTGGGCCTTTAAGCCGGAATTTGGCTATTCCAAACGCTGGACCAACTGGGTGCTGGATGGCTATGCCGGAGTTTGGTTCTACACCACCAATCCACAATACTATTCGCCACCACATCCCAAGCCTCAAAACACAAGAACCTATAGGCTCCTTCGAGGGGCACCTAAGCTATGATGTTAAGCCGCGCCTTTGGTTCTGCCTGGACGGCAATTTCTGGTTTGGCGGAGTCACCAGCCTAAACGGCATAGTCAACGCCAATACGCGGCAAACCGGCTCACGCATTGGAGTGCCCGGCTCGGTCCCCGTGACCAAACATCAATCGTTGAAGTGCAGCTATAGTGATGGTACTTACATTCGCTTTGGTGGAGATTACCAAAGTGTTTCTGTGGCCTGGCAGTATTCGTGGTTGGGTAAGCCTAAGTAGCTGACGTGAGGAGTGCATCCGTGAGCCAACAAAAATTACGGCGACAGAAGAACGGGTCCGGCAGCCGAATGAAGCAGAGGAAACTAACGCTAATTCTGATTAGCTCGATAGCAGTGATTGGAATTGTGACATGGATAGGTTATTCAGCTCATAACGGTGGCACGGCTCACGTAATCGCTTCATCACCAGCGCCAGCATCTGCCAGCTTGTTTCAGCCGACAATCCCCAACCGCGCTCCTGCTCCTGGAGAAGCTCCCACCGGTATGGTCTGGATCACCGGCGGCGAATTTTCCATGGGAGCTAACGATCCACCGGATATGGACGATGTGGGCATGCAGGCGACCAAAGATGCGCGTCCTGTTCATCGCGTTTATGTGGATGGCTTCTTCATAGACAAGACAGATGTTACGAACGCCGAATTCGCAAAGTTCGTAAAGGCCACAGGGTACGTAACAGTAGCGGAGCGCAAGCCGCGCGCTGAAGATTTTCCGGGCGCGCCCCCGGAAAATCTGGTTGCGGGATCCGTGGTCTTCTCTCCCTCGGACCATCCGGTGCCCCTCGACAACCACCTGCAATGGTGGAGCTATGTGCCCGGTGCCAATTGGCGCCATCCTCTAGGCCCCGGCAGTGACATCAAAGGCAAAGACAATTATCCGGTCGTCCAGATCGCCTACGAAGATGCAGTCGGCTATGCGAAATGGGCGGGGCAGCGCTTGCCAACAGAGGCGGAGTGGGAGTTCGCCGCTCGCGGCGGCCTCAGCGGCAAACCCTTTGTATGGGGTGATGACTTCCGCCCCAAAGGCAAGTGGATGGCGAATACCCACCAAGGACACTTTCCGGATCACGACACCGGCGAGGACGGCTACGCAGGCATCGCTCCTGTAGCCAAGTATCCTCCGAACGGTTACGGCTTATACGACATGGCCGGCAACGTCTGGCAGTGGACGAGCGATTGGTATCGTCCCGACTACTATCAGCAACTGGCAATGGCCGGCAGCGTTGCCCGCAATCCACAGGGACCCAACTCATCGTTTGATCCGAGCGAACCCGACCAACCCAAGAAGGTGCATCGTGGAGGCTCGTTTCTTTGCACCGACCAGTACTGCTCACGCTACATCGTCGGCACCCGTGGCAAAGGCGAGATCAGCACGGGAACAAATCACCTCGGGTTCCGATGCGTGATGACACGCGAGCAATGGGAATCAATAGTCAGGTGAGTAACATCTTGGCGAACACACGATGTGATTTGTGCGCTTTGAGGGCTCATAACTAAGTACGCTCAGTCCACACGAACTTAAGATCACGTCCACGAATACGTGAATTGTCTCTAAGGACCTTTTCCTTATGCCGGGTGCAGGGAGTCTCTCATGACCCATAGCTTTTAACCGGCTCAGGAGCTTGATCGTCGAGTGCCTGTTTTCTTGCGGTTACAAGTCCAGGTTTGGCCAGCCGTTTTGAGCGTTTTTTCGCCGCACGCACTCAGGACGGATAGGTTCCCTGCTTCCTCGTCACAAATCTCCGAAGCTGTCTGACAACGCCGAGATGAGCTACCACGTGAGCGTGGCGAGCCTCCACCTCAGTTGCTAGCAAACACCCGTGCCGCGCCGTCAGGGGCGGCGCGCGATCAACGGCATTTGCCATCACGACTATATCTGTGCTGAGGGGAGCGGCGGCCAAGGGCGGAAAGATACCCCAAAGCCGGTTTTGAATTTCGTCCGGCCATGATCCAAGGCATGGGTCCGGGGCAACAGAGAGGACCCGTCGGGAGATAGGGACGATAGCGATAAGGGTCAATGTGAGGCTTGCGAGGATCTCCACGAGGAGAGAACGCCGGGAGCGACAGGCGAAGGAGAGGTGATTTCAGTAACCAGAAAATTAATATCAGCGGTACATGGAAAACGAAAAAGGGCACTCGGAAAATTAGTTGCCTATACTAATGGATCGACCCGCAGAAATTAATTAATTAGCCGTCGCGGAAGTCCCCATTCAAATCGTCCAAAAGGCACTTTTCAGCACTCGCGCGGTCTTTTTTGCGACCCCATTCCCCACCCCATTCTGCGGGCTGGAAACACGGCCTGATCTACAGCCAGATGTTACTAGTCAGTACCGGCCTGGGACGGCCGGCGGCGCTGGTGACAGGCGGCGGGGTGAGACCTTTCTAGATGTCACATCCGCGATAGAAGCCGGAACCATCTCTGTCAGCCTCGCCGTGATCAGCGACTTCAGTTGGCTCGAGCTTGCGACTGCATAAACCTGCCTGATGGCCATGGCAACAAGTTACAGTTGGCTAGCCGCGCCGCCAGCGCGGCGGAGGCTAAGGGACGATCCACGGCCATGATCATGATCAAAGCCTGTCTCTCTGGTAGGTTCGTCCAGCAGACAACGTCGTCTGCGCAGGCGCGGCGGGCGAAATAGAAGAACAGCTACAGCCCTACCTTCTTACGAGCCAAGACCAGCAATGGCCATCTCGATCCCGACGCCAGCACCCAACATCAGCTATACCCTTTAATCTCCTATCTCAGCCGGACGGGTGGAGAATGCACAACCACTCAACCTACGAGCCTTACACTCCCACTCCACTAGCAGCCAATGAACATAGCTATTCGAAGACAGCAACGCTTCGGCCCCAGGAGTACTTCTCCCCACCAGCATCCCCGTACTCGCTCCGGCGCTGAACACTCCCCTGACTGATCACGGCATACACCGACATCGGCTGCACAGTCCCACAACGCCAGTTGTGGTTGACGCCGGCACAGGTGCTGGACTTTCTCTGGTTCAGCGTTGAACACCCCGCAGCGTCAAGCACTTCCTCGAGGTGCTGGACGAACTGAACCACCTTTTGGACGGTTTTAATGGGGACTTCCGCGACGGGGTAATTTTTTAATTACTAAGAAACGCCGCCTAGTACAGGAACTCAATAGTAAAAAGGCCTTGCGGCCCCCGTGTTATTGCTCCCTTGCTCCCCCGAGGAAAGCTCGCAACGAAGCGTAAGTGCTTGAAAGATTTGGTTGCAGGGGGGGGATTTGAACCACCGACCTTTGGGTTATGAGCCCAAGGAGCTAGTGCTAAGTCCTTTTGATTCTGAGGGACTTACTCCCGCAGAAATCTCGAAAACAGCGCAAATTGCGTGAGTTTTGTGCGCAATTTGTGCGCAACTTTCTAAGCAGGGCGGAAGCTGGGTTCGCCTCACCAACTTCATCGTCGCTATACGGGCACGGAGCAAACTCATGACGAACGCCGAAGTCCTAGTTGTTCCATCGCAGCAGAATCATCCAGCGCAAAGCCAATCCATGCACGGAAGCGGACGGCTGCGTTCCGCGACGGCCCAGTAGCCGAGCGCTCCAGTCCTTCCTTTTTCTCTTTTGCACTTGGCGCATTCGCCGTCCCCGCCTGACGCGTAGAACCACCGTTCTTGAATGTCACTGATTCGAAATGAGCTTCGAAGCGCGTGAGATTTGACGAAGGACACCCTATTAGTGTCTGCTGAACCCAAGCCCGCGGGCGCTTGTGAAATTGCATTCACATACGCGTGACTCGGGGCTAAATGTGATTTCAGGATTCCGAAATGATCCAGGCGCGCGGTTTGCTCCGGATGGCCACCACCCGAAACTATTCGGTGTTAAAGCATCGAATAAGTCCTCGTAAGTAAGCGACTGCATCGTCAGCGACTGCTCCAGAATGCGCGTCCCTGACTGATAGTTCACAAGCGTGTCATACATGAACTAGCTGCTGGTCGCTCGGCATGAAGGACACAACATCGACGCGATCGGTATGATGTGTCCGCGACGGATTGCCTTTGCGTCACATTTTCGCAGTAGTTCTTCCCTATGTTCCTGTCGTTTCTTGGTAGTGGCACCGCCATGGCCAGGCCGATGACTTAATTGAAAGTCTCAAGCCAGGAATTCATCGCCAGCTAGTCTTGTACCCCTTGCCCCAACTGTAGTCGTACTTCACGGCGAAGCCCGTGTTGGCGGGACCGTTGTGGTGCAGTAGCGCCTTGGCAAACTCGAAGATCAGCGAGTTCTGAGGGTTGAGAGAGACATTTAGCTCGTTACCCAGGGTAAAATTCTGCTGCGAGTCGTTCTGGTCGACGCCATTGACCGACGTCACACCGCGCGCCGAATAGCGCGTATCGAGCGAGAGCCAGACGCTGCCGTTGAAGGAATAGCTGATGTGCGCTTCGAGTCCGGGTAGCGGCTGTTGGCGCAGGATTTGATGGCCGTGATAGGAAGTACTGTCGGTGTAGAAATCGGCATTGCCGTAGACATCCAGCTGCCATCGCTGCTCTTGGCCAAAAGGACAGGACAGGGCGATTTCCGGCCGGAAGGCCCAGCGGTCGGCGCCAAGATTGAGAATCTTGTTGGGACGGTACAGCCCGGTGGGCGCGGTGACGGTGAGGCTCAGGCCTAGCGTCGTCGTGGGCTTGTAGTTTTCGAATTGCGCCACAGTGAGGGCTGGGCCTCCCTTCAGCAGCATGGCGACCTCGTAGGCAGAGTCACCGTCTCCCACGACAGAGCCGCTGATCTGAGTGCCAGCCACCGATCCAGCCAGGCCGGCCAAGGGAACGCCGGCTTTCACCCAGGCTAGATGATCGGCAAGCCCGAAGTAGCGGGTGTAGTCCACGGTTCCCTGATTCAACCCGAAACTCGCGCCCGTGACCACGAGCGAAGTATCAATCGAAGCGTTGGCGTGGCCGTAGGCATAGGCAAGCTCAATCTGGTTGACATCGATGGGAGCGTTGTCGTAAGTGTGCGGATCGTTGAACTGAGCGCAGGCAGAAAGAGAGGCCGACACAACAGCCAGCACCAAGCAGACGAAGCGGAGCCGGTTTTTCATTCGCAGCGAACTAGCCGATCTTGGACCGACATTGCCGCAACCCGATACATCAAAACACGACCTTGATAATTCGTGTGACTAGCTCCTCTGGCGACCAGATAGTCAGCAGCAACGGCACCATGGGAGCGGCTGTGGCGATGGCCAGGCGGGAGATGTCCTGCAGTCCGAAAGGCACGACACGCATCTCCTTTACCACGGCGTAGCTGTTACCGAGGTCGGCGAGGGACTGAATGTCGCCGCTGCCTAACAGTTCGTCGCCGGAGGGATCGACCACCCATTTCTGTTCGAAGCCTTCGACATATCGTTGTGCGAGCAGACCATAATCGGCCAATCCTTTTCGCTTTGCCTGAGCCAACTGTGGAGTAAACATCACCAGTGGCGCAAGGATGGCGAACACGAAAAAGGCAACGAAGCCGATGGCCTGCAGCTTGAAGGAAAGTAAATTTTCCCCGCGGTAAAGCACGCGACTAGCAACCACACCGGCGAGCATGGCGCCCTGGGCAAAAAGAATTGGGCCGAAAGCGTAGGCACTGCCGCCCACAAAGGCAAGGCCGCCGGCCCGGTCAGGGTGAGTGGGAATCAAGTGAAGCTTGATCCGGGCGACATTCCACAGGAAGCGATACCAGATGAAGAACCGCACGTACCAGCGGAGGAGGATGAACTGCAAGATCGGGATGCTGACGAAGACATACCAGATGCCGGCAGGCGTGAGATGCCAGCGTCCCCCCGGTCTGGCATACCAGGTTGCGACCTCAATTGCCACGCGTCCATGCCACACCCACAAGCCGACCGTGTAGACGATAAGCACGAGGGCCACTTCGAGAGGGATGGAGTTGCGCAGCTTCACAGCACGGTCGACCGCGGTATAGAAGCGGGACATCTCCGGCAGCGGCACGATGCGGCGCTCGACAAAGCGCCTCACTGCCGGACGCAAACGGGAATGGACAATCAACTCCGCTGCGATGAGGACCGGAAGCGCGATAAGAAATCGCACGTGGACCTCAACATCACGAAAGAAGGAAATGCGAGTCGAGGTCCCCCCTGACGAGCCAAACAGGGCTAAAAGCAATAGCGGCAACCAGGTCAGCAACGAAATAACAATCATGCGGCGATAGAGGAGTTCCAAGTGATCGCCTTCGAGATGCGCTTTGCGAAAGAGCTGGTAAAGCGGACCACCTAGCACTAACGAGAAATCGGGAGGTTCTCCGACTAGGCCGACGTTCCGCTGTTGTTCGGGAGATATTGGTGAGCTTGCCATGCACTGGCCTCGTGTCCCCATTGCGCGCGACACATGTCGCTCTAGAGCTTTCTTTAGTCTCGATCGACGGATGGTGCAACTAGGAAAACCCCTAGTCGCTTTAGGAACGGCCCGCTCATACCCTAGGAGCACACTCTTGAGGGATCTGGTTGATGACGAATCGCTGTGCTAGTTGATCTCGCACGCAATGGCTGCATATCAGTTACGTCCTCCCTTGGGGGAGGCGGCTCCTGCGTGTCCACAACCCCGCGTGA
>CAWFUE010000070.1:0-72862 GCA_963818905.1 uncultured Acidobacteriaceae bacterium | reverse complement strand
AAGGATGTGAATGGCGACCGCATGGGCACCTGGAGCCGAGGCATCCTGGTTCCCGAATACAGCGACGACAAGCTGTCAGCTTCGTCGCTGATTCTTGCCGACCAAATGGAAAAAGTTCCCACCAAGAACGTCGGCTCCGGCCAGTTTGTCATTGGCGAGACGAAACTGGAGTATCCCCACCTGGACGGCGCCGACGGCAAGCCGGCCAGCTTCAAGCACGATCAGCGCATGAGCCTGTGGATGCAGGTCTATAATCTCCAGCAAGACGACAAGACCAAGAAGCCGTCGGCCAATATCGAATATGAGATCGTCAATTTGGCCAATAATCAGCCGGTGGTGCACTCGACCGAGTCAACCGCCAGCATGGGCAATATTGGAGAGCAGATTACCTTGGAGAAGAGCGTGGCGCTGAACAGCTTTCCACCCGGACTTTATAAACTGACGGTGAAAGTTGACGACAACGTCTCCAAGCAGCAGATCGCGCCATCGGTGCGCTTTGCTGTCGAGTAGGGTAGCGATTGGGAAACTGCGTGCAGGGGGTTTAAGCGCGCAGCAATTTCATCCCGGAACCTCTAACAGGGGGCTTACACAATGAACCGAGTATTGGCGTGTTGTGTGGTAGCGGCCTCGCTGTGCGTTGCGGCATCAGCTGGGGTCAATCCGGGCTCAATTTCAGGGTACGTCAAGAACACGGCAGGCGTGCCGCAGATGGGCGCCATGGTCGAAGTTTTGAGTTCGGCCGGACAATCCGGCGTGGCCTACACCGATGCTAAAGGATTCTTTACCCTCTCCGGACTTGCGGCCGGCAATTATGACGTGCACGTTTCCGCTCCCTCGTTCCTCAGCACGCTCCGCCAAGACGTGGTGCTCGCAGCGGGCGGAAGCAAAGTTGTCAATGTCACCCTGAAAACATTATTCGAAGCGGTCAACATGCTGCCGCCCCTGAAGAAGGGCGATACCGATGACGACAGTTGGAAATGGACTCTGCGCTCCACCGCCAACCGCCCCGTCCTGCGCTTCGATGGCGATACCGCGCTCATCGTGGAGAAAGAAGGAGAGCAAGGCCAGCCATTGAAGGCAACGCTGGCCATGATGGCTGGGGGCGCGAATGAGGGATACGGCAGCGCTTCCGATCTCGGTACCGCCTTTGATGTCGAGCAGTCGCTCTTCCACACCGGAACTTTGGGATTTGCTGGCGATTTGGGATACGGCAGCGGCGTTCCCGATGGTGTGATTCGCGCTTCTTACGCCCGCGATACCAACAACGAAGGCTGGACTCCATCGGTCGCTCTGATTGTCCGCCGCTTTGCTGCTCCCGATACCGTTCCCCACGGCGGCGCCTTGCAGGCCATCGCAATGTCGTACTCCGACGGCTTCTCGATTGGCAATCTCATGGATTTTCAGATGGGAGGCGAGGGCCAGGCGATTGAATTCCTGGGGCGCGAGGTCAATGCTTTCCGCCCATCGGCAATCGCCGACCTGCACTTCGGTTCCAATACCATTCTGGAATATCGCTACGCCACATCCGAGCCCAACACGCGGGCTAGCAAGGGCTTTGATTCAGCACCGGCAGACTTAAGTGAAAGCGCGCCGCGCATGAGCATGGTCGATGGCCAGCCGCTGCTGGAAAATGCCCATCATCATGAACTCTCGCTTTCCCATCGACTCGGCGATAACAAGTTCCAGCTTGCTTATTACAACGACCGGGTAAAGGATCCAGCGTTGCTCGGCGTCGGTGATGTCGACGGAGTCAGCGGCGACATCCTGCCTGATATCTACTCCGGAACGTTCAGCTACAACGGCGGGGAACTGAAAGCGCAGGGCGTGCGCTTCGTTTACCAGCGCAAGCTGTCGACCAACCTCACCACGACTCTGGATTACTCTTAC
Organism: uncultured Acidobacteriaceae bacterium; assembly: GCA_963818905.1. Classification (GTDB taxonomy): domain Bacteria; phylum Acidobacteriota; class Terriglobia; order Terriglobales; family Acidobacteriaceae; genus Bog-257. The sequence goes on along the minus strand of CAWFUE010000070.1, from coordinate 70,975 downwards.
GGCGGCGTGCTGGAGTTGCAGCAGCCGGATATCGACTGGAGCGCCGTGCGCAGCAATCTCGAGCACGGCTGGCGGCACTCCGCTGCCCTGAAGCTTAACGGCAACATTCCGCATTGCCGCACCAAGTGGATCGCCTCTTACCGCTGGACGAGCGGTCAGACGCTTGTGCCCGTGGATGTCTTCGACGCTTCGGCAGGCCAGACCGATCCCTTCTTCAATCTCTTCATCCGGCAGCCGCTGCCCCACTTCCACGGAATGCCGGGGAACATGGAAGCACTCATTGACGTGCGGAATCTGCTGGCGCAGGGCTATGTGCCGATCATCGGTCCGGATGGAAGCACTGTCTATCTGGTGCAATCGGCGCGCAGCGTTCGTGGCGGCTTGGCGTTTACCTTCTAGAGCAATCTAGCTATTCATGTGTCGGGCAGTGCGGGCCTTCAGGCCCGCCGTAAACGCTGCGTCCTCCTTGTCAAAAACGGCTGCAATAATCGCGCTAGTGAATTTGTGGTTGCGATTGCACGGCAAAAGGCTTAGGATGAAAGCGTTGGGGCTGGCTCCTCGTCCATTTCCCAATTAAAGCCTGAAATCTGCAGTTCCACGTTCGCAAGTCAGCATTCCCTCATGCACAGCGCCCCACAATCTGTGTGCGAGTACTCCCAGGAGAGACTAAGATGGCGTGGTACGCTTATTGCCTTACGGAGCAGCAGGGCCTCCAGAACGGTACAAAAGCCCGGCGTCCATTCGCGTTAGAGAACCTTCGGGGCGTGAATGACGCTTCGGTACTGGCTTACCCCAGCGGCGACTTCGCAGTCATTGTCAGCAACTATTCCGCCGGACAAACCCTCACCCAGCAAGCCATTGTCGATCATGCCCGCGTCGTTAGCGAGTGCTTCCGTACTCTCACCGTGCTTCCCTTCCGCTTTGGCACCATCTTCGAGTCAGATGAAGCCTTGCGGCGGGCGGTAAGGGCGAATCGCCGGACGTTTCTGGAAACCGTCGACCGCCTGCGTGGCAAAGCCGAAATGCACTTCAAACTGCTGGTAAAAGACGGCACGCTGGAAGAAGCGATTTCAGAATTACCCAACGGCGTCGGCGGCGAGTATCTGAGAAAGCTGCGCGAGCAGGCAAGCCGCACGCGGGAGCGGCAAACCAAAGCGCGTGCCCTTTCCATGCAGGTGCACAAACTGTTCTCGCCTCTGGAGGAGGACGTCATCTGCAAGCGCACCGACTCCGGCGGAATGCTTATCGACTTTGCCCATCTGATCGAATCCAATTCTGTGGCCAAATATCAGAACCGCTACGACACGGCCACCCGGCATTTCAAGGACTGCCGTATTTCCATCACCGGGCCTTGGCCTCCGTATCACTTCATGCCTGGTAAACTGCGCACCGTTTCAGGCGGAAACTAGCGAGCTCTCTTTTTCACCGATTCAGGGGCGGTCGCCGAGCGACTGCCCTTCCCCTTTGTTTGCTACTTGCTGCCCTCGTCACAACAAAAATCCACTCCGAGTCACCCATTCTCTTGCCCGGAGAGTTACAATCAGCCCACATACTCTTTCGCAATTTAGAGCTTACGATCCGTGGGGGAGAAGCCGGGCCCGTGACCACCAATCCGCTCGCCTTTGGCGACGGTGCAACCTCAGGGTGGGTATTGGGATTCTCACTGTTGATCGGTAGTTTCCCTGTGTGGGGCGGGGAATGCTTCCTCGTCCGCCAAAATATCGGAGTGGAATGGTACCTACACAAAAGTTCCGGGTGCTTATCGCCAACGACGACGTCGCCCGGGGCCGGTTTCTCGCTTCTCACCTGCTTCGCCGCGGCTTCGATGTAAGCAGCGCTACCAGCAGCGAGGAAACTTTGCGGGTGCTGCGGGTTTATGATCCGGCTCTCGTCCTGCTGGACCTGTCGGCTCCCGGCATGGCAATCCTCGATACCCTGGAACGGATCAAGCAGGTGAAGCCTGAGGTCCCCGTGCTGATGCTCTCAGCGCGGCACGATCCCGACATTATCTTCAACGCCTCCAAGCTCGGTGCCGAGGACTACCTGCCTCGACCCTTTGAACCCAAAGATCTCGACCTGCGCATCGACCGGATCCTGGAAAGACAACGCATTCCGAGCGAAGTGACACAGCTTCGCGACCAGGTTCGGCGGAACAGCGATTTCGCCGGCCTGTTTGGAACCAGCCCACGAATGGTAGAGGTGAAGAACACCATCGAGCAGGTGGCCGACACCACTGCTACCGTCCTTATTCGCGGGGAAAGCGGCACCGGAAAAGAAGTTGTGGCTCGCATGATCTACTCCCAGTCGGGACGTTTCGAAAAGCCTTTTGTGAAGGTCAACTGCGCGGCGATACCTCATGAGCTTCTGGAAAGCGAGCTATTTGGCTATGAGCCGGGCGCGTTCACGGGAGCCAATAGGCAAAAGCTCGGCAAGTTCGATCTTGCCAACGCCGGCACGCTCTTTCTGGACGAAGTCAGCGAGATGCATCCCGCCCTTCAGGCCAAACTGCTGCACGTTTTGCAGGACGGTGAATTTTCGCGATTGGGCGGCAAGCGCGACATATCAGTCGATGTGCGCGTTTTGGCGGCCACTAATAAGCTGCTGGAGCACGCGGTCCAGGACGGTACGTTTCGCGAGGATCTGTTTTATCGCCTGAATGTAATCACTATTCATATCCCTCCGTTGCGCGAGCGCCGCGAGGAAATCCCGGTTTTCCTGGCGTATTTCCTTCGCAAGTACAGTGAATTCTATGGTAAGCAGCCGCCGCCCTTTAGCGACGATGCCATCGCTTGCATGATGGAATATGGCTGGCCGGGAAACATTCGCGAACTGGAGAATTTGGTCAAGCGCTACGTAATTGTCGGGAATGAAGCGCAGATCGTTCGCGAGCTTTCAACCCATCGACCGGCGATCGTGCCGGTATCCGCTTCGTCTATGCCGTCGATGCACGCGGGTAATAATGGTGACCGCTCAGCGCTGCCAGTCGCCATTCCGATCGACAAGGTCAAAGGCAATGGCGCCGAAACCGATTCTCTGTCGTTGCTGGAGATTGGACGGCGAGCAGCTCTCTCAGCCGAGCGTGAGGCCATTGAGCGAGTACTGGCGCAAACCAGATGGAATCGCCGACAGGCGGCCAAGATTTTGAAGATCAGCTACAAAGCGCTGCTCAATAAGTTGAAGGTCATCGAAGAGCAGAATGCTCAGAATAAGAATCTCACTGCCTAAATATATGTATCGCCATGCCAACCCCTGGGCGACGATTCTCCGGCCAATACAAATCCTCACGCGCGAAATCAGCAGGATCGTCACTGCTGACAATGACTTGGCCAGCGTAATCTTCGCCTGAACGGCAGCTGACCATTTTTGGAAGCTGAAGTGCAGTAGCCAAACCACTAAAAGAGGCACAAGATCCTTGAAGTTAACCCTCTTCCGTCTGTCTCGACATCCGTTTGTCCCGCAAGGCGGGACATTGCCTAGCATCGCCTTCCCAGAATGATGCCTACCTAGCTCGCCTCTTTGAAAGGGCGGCCCTTTGGGGCCGCTTTTTTGCGTGCGGTTAGTGCGGCCCTCCAGGCCCGCGTATATGGCCTTCTGTTCTTGCCGAGTCGACGTTAACCGACGACATATCCGTGCCCCTGCAATGCAGCAGTTCAACCCGGGCCGAGGCCGATCTTTTCTAAAATAGACGCGTGAGAGCAAAACTGGCCGAGCAGGTTTGATCCGTTTAGGCTCAGGCTGCATCCAACTCCTGAAACCGGCTTAATCGCCAACCTGTGTGACGGCTGGAGTTGACGTGCGTTCTTCCCGACGCATATGATTCCCGTTCACACAGAGCATTTTTCCCCCGCCGGCCAGATAGGCCGCAGTGCGGGGATCGGGCAGGGTGACAGGACCTATGGAGAAAAAGAGACTCGAAGGATTCAGGAAGCGGCTGGAGGATCGTCAGCGGGAGTTGCGCTATGCCATGACTCGCACCGCACAGGACGGCCGGGATGCTGACCTGGAGTCGGCGCAGGACATCGCCGATCGGGCCGCCAATTCGTACAACAAGGAATTCCTCTTCCATCAGAGCAACAACGACCGGCAACTGCTGCAAATGGTCGACGGCGCACTCGACCGCATCCGCGAAGGAAACTTCGGCCAGTGCATCTCCTGCGGCGAAGAGATTAACGCCAAGCGCCTGGAAGCTGTTCCCTGGACGCGCCACTGCATTGAGTGCCAGGAGAAGCTGGAAAAGGGAATGCTCGAGCACAGCAGCACGTAATTTGCGATCTGTCGAGAAACGGCAAGCCGCCCTGTCTGGGGCGGCTTCTGTCATTTGAGGATTCCCGCGACCTATTCCAGTTCTTCGGCCAACAGCTCGGCGGTGTGCTCGACGACGGCTGCGTTGCCGTTCTTGTCGATGCCTCCGCGGATTTGCATCACGCAGCCGGGACAGTCCATGACGACGAGCGGCGCGCCCGTGTCCTTGATGTTCTTCAGCTTGCGCTGGAGGATGGGCGCGGAGATCTCCGGCAGCTTCAACGAATAGGAACCACCCATCCCACAGCACATGTCGGCCTCGTACATTTCGGAAATTTCATAGCCGGCCTTCGACAGCAGCTCACGCGGCTGTTCGGAAACGTGGAGCGTGCGCTTCAGGTGGCATGAGTCGTGATAGGTCACCTTGCCAAGCTGCCGTCCTTCCTTGAACGTCAGGCGGCCTTCGTCGACCAGTTTCTTTACCAGACTGGAGAAATCGGTAACCTTTGCCGCAAGTTCGCGAGCGCGAGGGATCGCCTCAATCTGCCCCAGACTTTCGAAGGTGCTGATGAAATCGTGCTTCAGCGCCACGGTGCAGGTGGGACATGCCGAGACGACATACTGGACATCCTGCTCCAGCAGAGCATCGATGTTGTCCTTTGCGTTCTGCGCCGCTACTTCATATGCACCGCTGAATCGTGCGGGAGCGCCGCAACAGGTCTGGCCTTCGGGGAAGATGACTTCGATTCCGGCCTTGTTCAGGATTTTCACCACGGCTTTCCCCATCTCCGGATAGGCGAAGTCGATGAGGCAACCGGAATAGAACGCGGCGCGTTCGGTAGAGCGGACCTTTAGGTCCGCGTTAAGGTCTGAAATTTTTGAAAGGGGATCTGGCGCGATGCGAACCTGAAGGTTCGCTCTACCTGACAATGGGGTTTGTTCGATCTGTTTGAAGCGGTCGCGGAATGGAACGTCGGCAATCGCCGGCAGGCTACGGAACTCCGTCATGTCGGACAGAAAGAATGGCAGGTGACGTATGAAGCCGTCCTTCTTCAGCGGCTTCTGGGCGAGTGACGCCGTCCGGAGCATGCGGTGAAATAGCCGGCGATTGTTGACGACGGAGAAGATTGCCTTCTGCGCCATCGTCTGACCCTTCTCGACCGCGAGACGGCGGCGCAGCTCAAGAATCAGTCCCGGGATATCGATCTTGCCGGGGCAAAACAGGGTGCAGTTACCGCACTGGATGCACAGGCTCTGGATCTCGTCGGAGGCTTTGAGCGCGTCGAACCAGGCGGTGAGAATGGTCCCGATTCCGCCGGTGTAGATCTTGCCGAAGACGTGCCCGCCGACCAACCGGAACACTGGACACACGTTCAGGCAGGACGCGCAACGAACGCATTGCAGCGCCTGCTTGAATTTCGGATCGTGCGACATCTCGGTGCGGCGGTTGTCCATCAGGATGACGTGCAGTTGCTTGGGTGTGCTGTCGATGTTCGGCACCGGACCGCTGATCATCGTCACGTAGCTGGTGAGCAACTGCGCGGTTGCGCTGCGCGGCAGCGCCGTGAGCACGGGGACGACATCGGCTAAGTCGGACATCAGCTTCTCGATGCCGACGATGGCAACGTGAATCTTGGGCAGGGTCGTGACCAGCCGCGCGTTGCCTTCGTTGGTGATGATGACCAGCGTGCCGGTTTCGGCGACGGCGATGTTTGCGCCGGTAATGCCCATCTCGGCGCTGAGGAACTTGGTGCGCAGCTTGCCGCGCGCAAACTTCACCAGCTTCGGAATGTCGGCTGCCTGGCCGGATTCGACCGTATTGCTGAAGACGTCGGCAACCTCTTCCTTGGTCATGTGGATCGCAGGCATCACCATGTGCGACGGCGTCTGCTTGGCGAGTTGCACGATCCATTCGCCCAGGTCGGTTTCGCAAACCTCGATGCCGGCTTTTTCCAGGAATGGATTGAGGTGGATTTCTTCCGAGGCCATCGACTTCGATTTGACGATGGTCTTCACCCCATTTTTCTTCGCCAGATCCAGAATGTAGTCGCGGACTTTCGCCGGATTGTCGGTGCGGAATACTTTTGCCCCGCGCGCTTCGATATTGGCGGTGAATCGGTCGGCCAGTTCGTCGAGATGCGCCGCGGCGTAGCCTTTACGGTCCGCAATCTGGGTGCGCACAGCCTCGAAGTCGATGCCTTCATACGCCTTCTCGCGGCTGATGCGATAGGCCTCCGAGAAGCGGCCAAGCGCGCCCGTGAGATTGGGATTATGCAGCGCGGTAGTGATTGACTCACGAAATTCTTTGCGCATCAGTTCACCCCTGCCATGTCGTCGACGAAGACGATGATGAGTTTCTCGGGGCCGTGAACACCGATGGTCAGCACGCGCTCGATGTCGGCGGTGCGGCTGGGCCCGGTGATGAATGAGATGTAATTGGTTTGGTCGGGCCGAATCTTCTTGAAGACCGCCGGCATATCCGCCAGCAATCGATTGGTCTCAACGATGGCAATGTGAATGTTGGGAAGTGTCGAGACCAGACGGCGATCCACGGGGGCGGCATTCTGGACCAGGGAGCCGGTGCTCGCCATGGCCCAGTCCAATTGACTGATGCCGACCTTTGCCGCAGCGGCTTTTTCTCGGGTGACGTCGAATGTCAGCCCGGGGAGGCACTTCGTCAACTGATCCTTGTTGAGGCTCGCGAGGAACGGGCAGTCGGCCCAAACGGCGTAGGAGTCAGGCGAGTCAGCGACGCCGGCATGCAACAAATATTGCAGGATGAATTCAAGCGCTCCCGATTTGTTGGCAAAGCGATGGACCTCAGCACTCACAGCTTCGGCGCGCAGTTTGAACTGATCGAAGATGGCAGTCATGTCGAGCTCGCTTTGTCGCTGCTCGCATTTTGCTGTTCGCTTTTCGCTACAAGCCTTCATAAGCGTTCTGGCGAAAGGCGACGAGCGAGAAGCGAAATGCTAGGGGCGCAGAGCGACTACTCAGCATGACAGGCTCACAAACGCGGTGCTGTGATGCGTGTCGCCGGAGATTGTGAGCAGATCACAAATGCAGTTTCAAGTTACGAGTGGGCAGAGGGTTGCAGCAGATTGCTGGGCGCCCCGTTCCAGCCTTCCTTTGGCCAGGGCGGGGCAGCGTGGCTCATTGCGGACCTCAAGATTAGCCGCGAACGTCGGCATTATCATCACGAGGAGGCCTTCAGGCCGACGACCGATCTGCTTCTGCCAATAGCGACGGACAGCAGATCCCTCGCTTCGCTCGTGATGACAATCTTCTGATTCGCGCTCTGTTGGCGGACTCCAAGCTTCGCTTGGTGGAAGCGCGAAAGCCGGATTGCCTAATGCATAAGTTCGGCTCGGGTTTCGATAGGGCGGACTGGCTGCCGCCCAACTCGAAACTCGAAACTGCGTTCGAGCAACTGCCTCAATGCACGACGAGGTGCGTAAACGGCGCCACGTACGCCATCAAGAAGACGAAAATGCCGACCAGGCATGCCAGCGCGATGCTGTGCCAGAAAACGTAGCGCAGGATGTCGCCCTCATGTCCATACCACTGCGTGGCCGTACTGGCGACAACGATGCTCTGCGCGTCGATCATCTTGCCCATCACGCCGCCGGCGCTGTTCGCCGAAGCCATCAGGCTAGGCGACAGATTCACCTGCTGCGCGGTGATCTTCTGCAAGCTGCCGAACAGCACGTTAGACGAAGTATCCGAACCGGTCAGTGCCACTCCGAGCCAGCCCAGCAGCGTGCCAAAGAACGGATAGAAGTGTCCCGTACGCGCAAATGCCAGGCCCATGGTCGCATCCAGCCCCGCATAGCGCGTCATGAATCCTATGGCCATCATGGCGGCGATGGTTAGCAGCGAGAACCTCACTTTCATGATGGTGCGGCCATAGATAGCGAAAATCTTGGGAATACTTAGTCCCATTAACAGGCCGGAGATGACGGCCGCCAGCAGAATGCCGGAGCCCGTGGCGCTCACCCAGTTCAGACCGAACACGGCCGGTTCTTTGGCCGGCTTAGGCACAACCGGCGGGACCCGCTCCGCAAGGTTGTTCAGGCCTGTGACCTTGAACTGTGGATTCGTGATTTTACTCGGCGGAGTCGCCCAGGTTGACATCGAAGCGAAGACCTTTTCCGGCGTGTTCATGATTTTCTTGCCGGTCTGTGTGCCCCAAATGAAAACGATAAGGCTGAGAATGACCCAAGGAACCCAAGCGCTCATAACCTCGGAACGGCTATAGCCGTGGTCGGCGTGATGGTCGCTCTTGGCTTCTTCGCCTTCGAAGGTCCAAATCTTCTTGGGATGCCAGATAAACAGAAAGGCGACAAGGCAGATCATGGAGATCACCGACGCGCCAATGTTGGCCAGCCACGGGCCGTGCATGTTGGAGATCAGGACCTCGGGTATAGCGAAGGAAACTCCTGCCACCAGAATCGCCGGCCAGATTTCCATCATTCCTCCCCAACCGGCAAATGCGACGATCAGCCAGAAGGGAACAATAATGCAGAACGGCCCCAGAATACGGCCGATCATGGCGCCGAGAAGGGTTTCGCTGTAGCCGGTGACCTTAGCCAGAGCGATGACCGGCGTGCCCAGCGCGCCGAAAGCGACCGGCGCTGTGTTGGCGATCAGCGACAAGCCCGACGCCTGCAGCGGTGGGAAGCCTAAACCGATGAGAAGTGCGGCAGTCACCGCGACTGGCGTGCCGAATCCCGATGCGCCCTCGAAGAATGCGCCGAAGCAGAACGCGATGAGCAGCAATTGCAATCGCCGGTCCTGGGTGATGCCGGTCATGCTGTGCTGCAGCACGGTGAAGCGTCCCGTCTCGCAGGTGAGCTGGTACATGAAGATGACGTTCAGCACAATCCAGCCAATGGGAAACAGGCCGTAACACGTCCCATACACCGCAGTGACGGCAGCCAACCGGCCGGGCATATGAAAGGCAAAGATAGACACGATCAGCGCGGTAGCCAAACCCATTAGCGCCGCATAGTGCGCCTTGGCATGTCCGAGCGCAAGACTGCCCAGCAGCACAATCACCGGTAAGGCCGCAATCAAGGTCGAGAGCCACCAGTGTCCGGTGGGATCGTATCCCTGCGACCACGGAGCACTCAGCGACGGCATCTTGAAGATGATGGTGGCGGCGATGGCCGCGATGACAACAAAAATGATTGACTTGACCGGACTCCCCGCTGGGGGCGCCTTCGGCGGCGTTGTTACTGGAGCTGGACGTACAGTGTTGCTGGTGCTCATAGAGTTCTCACCGATGCCTGCCAGGCTATGACAGACCTTTCCTGGAATTTTCTTTCTCTTGCTGAGGAGCCGTGTCCAGCAGTGGCGGCGGAAGTGCGAGCTAAGCGATGCCCAGACACCCTGCTGGCATTTATGGTCTTGCAGGTCGCGATAATCATGAGACGAGCCTCTCGGTCGTCATCCAATACCAACGCCGGCCAGCTGGGCGCGCGATGCCGGCGCGAACCGAACTTCAGAAACTCAACAGCAGGCCATCTTGATGTCGTCCTTCACCGGCCCGAAAGCCTCCTCTGGAATAGGTGCGCCGTGCAGCGTCTTCCAGCAGCGCCGGCCGGACTCAATCAGCACCAGAATCACGCCGACAACGAAGATCACCATCAGCGTGGAATCCAGATATCCCTGGAAAGCTTTGCCGGGCTGGTGCGCCAACGGCCAGTAAATGGTTTCAATCGACAACACACCTGCGGTGAGCGTGGTGACGCCGACAAAACACATCGGAATGGCGGTGATCCAGGCGTATTTCGCCTTACCCATGTTGATCAGGAACGTGGTAACGACGGCCAGCGCGATGGTGGCCAGCAGTTGATTGCCGGTGCCGAACAGCGGCCAGATGGTCGAGATCGAGCCGGTATAGATCAGATATCCCCAGCTCATCACCACAATCGCCGAGGTAACCAAATTGCCCGGCAGCCAGGCAGTGTTCTGGAAAGGCTTGTGGACCTTTCCCAGCAACTCATGCAGAACATAACGGGCCACGCGCGTACCTGTGTCCACCGTCGTAAGAATGAACAGCGCCTCGAACATGATGCAGTAGTGATACCAGTAACCGGTGAGCGTCTTCATGCCGGGCAGGCCTTTGAAAATCTGTGCCATGCCGACGGCCAGCGAGACCGCGCCGCCGGTGCGGCCGGCCAGCTTCTCGCCCACTTCCGCGGAGATCATATTGAGGTTTACGGTGTGCATTCCCAGCTTGGCAAATACCGCGGGAGTGGCGTTGATAGCAAAATAGTCGCCCGGATACATGGAGCACGCCGCAATCAGCGCCAGCACGCCGACGATTCCTTCGCACATCATGGCTCCATAGCCGATAAAGCGGGCATCGGTCTCCTTCCACAGCATCTTGGGAGTGGTGCCGGAGGAGATCAGCGCGTGGAAGCCGGAGATGGCGCCGCAGGCGATGGTCACGAACAGGAAGGGAAAGAGCTTGCCCTTGATGATCGGGCCGCCGCCGTGAATGAATTGCGTCACCGCGGGGAACTGGATGTCAGGGTGAACAATAAACACGCCGACGATAAGCAGCGCGATGGTTCCCAGTTTCATGTAGGTGGAGAGATAGTCGCGTGGCTCGAGCAGAAACCACACCGGCAGCACCGAAGCGATGAAGCCATACAGCGCCATCAGATAAACGATGGCGTGCGGCGTGAAGGTGAGTACATGCGCATAGCTGGAATCGGCGAAGGGCTTGCCCCCAATCACCGCCCCCAGCAGGCACACAACGCCGACGATGCTGGGACCGAGAATCTTGATTTTCCCGGGCGTGCTCTTGAACATATACAGCCCCATGGCAATGGCGATAGGAATCGTCATGCCGATGGTGAAGGTCCCCCAGGGGCTGTTGGCCAGTGCGTTGACCACGACAATGCCCAATCCGGCCAGCGTCACCAGCAGGATGAACAGCAGCGCGATCATCGTTACCAGTCCGGCGTAGGGGCCGACTTCGGTGCGCGCCACATCTGCCAGGGAGCGGCCTTTGTGGCGAACCGATGCGACCAGCACTGTGAAATCGTGAACACATCCCGCAAAGACCGCGCCAGCGAGTATCCACACAAATCCCGGTGCGAAGCCGAACTGTGCCGCTAAAGTTGGTCCGACAAGTGGACCAGCTCCCGCGATCGCCGCGAAGTGATGTCCGAACAACACCCACTTCGGCGAGGGCACATAATTGTGCCCGTCTTCGTAGACATGCGCAGGAGTCGTGCGGTTATCGTTCAGGACAAGGACTTTGGCGGCAATGAATGCACTGTAATAGCGATAGGCAAGCGCGAAGACACACAATGTCCCCAACATGATGGGAAAGGTGTTCACAGTAGCCTCCCGGCATGAATTCTCCTGTTTGCAATGATAGCTGGGCGAGCGGGTCGAGCCTATCAAAAAATAAAGGAGATGCCTGATAAATCGGCCGGTCGCCGCTCCTTGGGCGACAACCCTATTACGTTAGGGTGTGAGGCCGCCGCTCGTGAGTGACGGAGATCACATTAGGTCGTGACGGCGTGCCTTTTTTGGTTATTTTCGCGCTCTCCGCCTCACATCATCAGCGGGACGACCCGACCGGTTCGGGCATAAATCCGCATTGCAAGTCGGGCGGTATAAGGCCTTGAGCCGTTGATTAGCACTTCGTCCCAATATCAGATTCATCACTTCGCAACGGTGCTATGATCCGCAACAGGAGGGCTTACCAATGACTCTGGCGAGCCTCCTTTTGCTGTCAATGATCATGGGAGCGCCATTGGATCGTACGGCGCAACCGGCACAAACACCGGGTGCAGCGCCGGCCGTCCTGGCCGTTCAGAACGCGCCAGTTCTGCCAGAAAACGGCTTTGCACCGCAGGTGACCTCGCAAGAACCAGGTCGCGATCCGGCGCAGGCGATGTCCAATGACATCTGCTACAAGATTCGCGCTTACATCTTCAAGCGCGATGACGATCATGCGCCGGAGTTTGTTCGCAGTACCACTTGCGGGCCGCGTCAGCCTCACACCAAAGCTGCGGTTTGGCCGAAGGCGAAGCTGGTTCCAGCAAACTAAGGCAGTTTAGTATTCTCACGCCGTCGCACTCTTAAAGTTGTCATTCAGACTGAGCCCTGTGCACTGTTCGGAAAACGGTAGCGGCCAAGAAAAATGACGTGCCGCTTGGGCGGCGGCACGTCACACGGTGTTACATCAACCCCAGGTTTGAAGTTAACGCCACACCTTATAGTTTTGACTCACTCTCCTCACGCGGTCGCTGTTTCCATCTTGATGGTCCGCGCCGGGCGCTTACGATGATGCATGACTTTGGTCGCGCGCTTCGGCTCCGGCTTATGCATTACGGTATCGATCAACGCTTTCTCGGCGGTGACGAAATTCTTCACCCCTTCCCGGGTAAGATCGGGGATCGGAATGAACGGGAATGGCGCAACCATGTTCATGGCGCGTCCCGCCGCCTTCATGCCGGCGTTGACCTGATGTCCGGCGACGTCCATCAGCTTCTTCTGTGCGTCGATGAAGGCGTCGGTAGCTTCCTTGGCAAGCTCCGACAGCTCGGTCTTCTTCATCTTCTTGACCGGCTCCTTGCCGCTGGTCGCCTTCGTCGTCTCTTCGGCGATCACATCCAGAAACTTCTTCTGCGTCTGAACAAAGGTTTCCATGGCGTCGCGCGCCATTTCCACCAGACCTTCGGTGTCGAAGCCTTTGCCGCTCTTGACTGCATTCAGCCAGGTGTGGGTCTGCTTGCTGGCCGTCTTGAGGAAATCCTGCTGCATCTCGACAAAGGTATTGAAGCCACGCTGCATCAGTTCCGTCATTGCCACCGCGGCTGTGCTGGCGGAGACGCGTTCCTTCACGCCGGTGGTAACAATCTCGTGTTCCTTCTGCACCAAGCTGAGAAGCAGCTTCTGGCCCTCGATGAAGTTCGTCATTCCCTCGCCCGCCAGTTCGGCAACGATGGAGGCGGGGCAAAAATCAGGATCGGTGAAGCGGCTGCGGACCAGGTTCATGGCATTGGCGTTCTGAGTCATCGCCAAGTCGACCAGGATTCGCTGGGTAGCAAAGAAATTCTCAACCCCCTGCTGCACCCATCCCGACAGTAGAGAAACAAATGATGAATCCCCGTTGTGGACTGCGGAGGACTCGGTTCTTCCATTCCTAGGCATGATAACCTCCGATTTGCTGCAGTGCAGCATCAACTAGAATGTAGTATTCTCAAATGTTCCTGTCAAGGAATTCAGAATATATTTCTGCGCTGCAGCACAGGAGTCGAGCCATGGACGCGGAGAAGGTTGTCATTAAGAAATACGCAAATCGCAGACTCTACGACACTTGCAACAGCCGCTACATCAATCTGGAAGACATTGCGGCGCTGATCCGAAATGGGAAGGAGGTGCAGGTAGTCGACGCCAACAGCGGCAAGGACGTCACGCGCGTCACCCTGACGCAGATCATCGTGGAAGACGCTAAGGACCAGCCCACTGGTCTGCCGCTGGAGCTGCTGCGCCAGCTCATTGTCGCTTCCGATCGTGTAGGCCAGGAATTCATCATGTGGTATCTGAAGTCGGCCTTCGATACCTATCAGAAAGTGCAGAGCTCGTTGCAGGACCGTTTCAGCCAGATGCAGTCGGCCGCGCTATCGCCCTTGCAAATGGTGAAGAGCTTTCTGCAGAGCTCGGAGAGCGCTAAGGGCGACGAAGCCGATCAGGAAACCGACGACATGCGTAAACGCATTGCGGAGTTGGAGGCGCAGCTGCGGAAATCAAAGGCGCAAAAGAAAAAGCGCGCTCCGAAGGTGAGCCGCCGATAGCTCAACTGCAGCGCTTGTCTACGCGGCACAATTCGCTGTGCGCGGCTCCCTTGACAAGCGCCGACGACGGGTACACGATGCGCGTAGAGTCCAGGGAAGCATGAGAAGAATGCTTGGTTTGGGCATGACCGGCGGCGGTGCTCGAGGGGCTTATCAGGCGGGAGTTCTGAAGCGCATAGGGGAGATCAAGCGCGTTCAGACGCAGGGCAACCCGTTTCCCATCATTGGCGGTGCTTCCGCCGGAGCCATCAATGGCTCCGCCCTGGCCGCCGGCAGCGACAATTTCTCACAAGCAACCAGGGTTCTTGCCGAGCTCTGGTCTGGTCTAAAACCATCCGATGTATTTCGCTGTGATCTCGTCTCGCAGGCTCACAATTCTCTGGTCTGGATACTGGATCTCTCTTTTGGAGCTGTTCTTGGCGGCGGTAACGCGCGGTCACTCTTGGATGCGGCTCCGCTGCGTCACTTTCTCAAGACTCATCTCGATTGCAGCCGCATTCAGGAGAACATCAAGCGAGGCCGCTTGTATGCCCTTGCCATCTCGGCCACGAACTATAGCTCGGGCAAGAGCTACCTCTTCATCCAGGGAGCCAAAGGACACCCGATGTGGAATCGCAGCCGGCGTGTCACCTTAGCGACCAAGATCACTGTGGATCATATTTGTGCCTCGGCTGCTATACCCCTGGTTTTTCAGCCGGTGAGGCTGGAGACCGCGCGCGGAACGGCCTTCTTTGGCGATGGATGTTTGCGCCTGCAGCAGCCGCTCAGCCCGATTATTCGGCTGGGAGCGGAGAAAATTCTCGCCATAGGCGTGCGTTGCGAAAGTCTCGAGCATGCCGACGAGATTACTGATCTGAAAGATCCGTCACTCGCGCAAGTGATGGGAGTTATCTTCAACGTTATGTTTCTTGACCACCTGGCTACTGATGTAGAGCACCTTGAGAGATTGAACCAGTTGCTCAGCAGCGGGCAGATCAGCCAGGCCGGAGTTGAAGGCTGCGAGAAGATGCGGCGCCTGAGCGTGCTGCAGGTCGCTCCTTCTTTAAACCTGACCGACGTGGCAGCCCGGCATCAAAAAGACATGCCATATCTCATCCAGTACTTCGTGAAGAGCCTGGGGCGGGACGCGGCTTCGTGCTCTGACCTGATGAGCTATTTGCTGTTCACGCCGAAATATACGCGGGAGCTGATCGAACTGGGGTATCACGACGCCGATCGGCGCATCGATGAGATCGAGGATTATCTCTTTTCTCCTGAAGACGGCGGAGACGCTGATGTCCCGCCGGGCAACGGCAAGTCGCGTGAAGCTGAATCAGGGCGCGGGCGGAGCCTAAGCGCAGTGCGTTCGCGTGGCTGATGCGAACAATTTACCTCGAGAGCTGAAGCCGAATATGTGTTCACTGCATCTGTCATTGCACGCCGGAAACGTGCGCGCCACTCTCTGGCCAAAAATGAAGGAAGAGCGCTAAGCCGGTGTTAGATGGTGCAGACCGCCAATGTAGTGCAGCTAAAGCCGCGAACTCTGCAGGCTTTTGCCGAATATATTCGCGAAGCGGAAGACGGCATGGCGCCATCGCTGCGCGGAGAGAGCGCGTTTCTATGGTCTGAGGGCAATCATCAGCGATCGCAGCAAGTCAGTAAGGGACAAATCGTTGCTCAACTTTGGTCAGGCGATAGCGCGGTCAAGGTGCCGAATGGTTTGATACACGACTGGATCGGAGCCGCGTTTGCTCCCGGGGTGACGGTCGAGCAAGTCCTGGCGCGGGTGCAGAACTACGATAACCACAAGAACATTTATCAGCCTGAAGTCATGGACTCGAAGCTGATCGGTCATGACGGCAACGATTTTAAGATCTCTCTTCGCTTGCTGAAGAAGAAGATCATCACCGTCGTGCTCGATACCGACCACGACGTTCATTATGTGGAGATCGACGCGAAGCGCTGGTTTTGCCGCTCCTACACCACTCGCATCGCCGAAGTGGAAGACGCCGGCACGCCGAAAGAACGCATCATCGAGCCTGATACAGGCTATGGCTTTCTTTGGCGCTTGTATTCGTATTGGAAGTTCGAGGAGAAGAACGGCGGAGTCTACATCGAGTGCCGCGCCATCTCATTGAGCCGCGACATACCCTACGGATTGGGATGGATTATCGAGCCCATCATTCGCAAGCTGCCGCAGGAGTCACTGGTCCACACCCTGGAATGTACGCGGAAGGCGCTGTGATTGCGGAGAGCCTGTGGGGCTAGAGCCCAAATTACCTGGCCTTTCGCGGCACGGTTGAACAGGCTGAATCGATCCTGGAATGCTTTCCTCTCGGATGCTTTGAAAGGGCACAGCTTTAGCTGTGCCGTTGCAAGCCCCTTCAATTTGTCATCCCGAGCGGGCTTCAGCCCGCGAGGGATCTGCTGTTTCGAGTTTTCAGCAGCCACTGAGCTGCTAGTCGGCTGAAACCGGTTCCGGAATTTCGGCAGGAGTTTCCAGCCCCGATGCCGTCGCCGCAGCCTCTACGAGTTCGCCAATTCTCTCCACCTGCGAATCCGGCTGTTTGACTTCCTCTGGCCGCAGCTCGCGCAACAACACCACAGAGCGCCCCGCGACATCGAGCGAGCCTTCCATGATTTGTTCGCCAAAGGGATTTTCCAGGTCATAGGTATTCATCAACTGCTTCCAGCCTCGGGCTAGCGGCGAGGGCGGCAGCGTGTACGCAACGTTCTCTCCAAAGGAGTTCAACAGGACGAGGAACGAATCATCCTTCAACGGCTCGCCCATCTCGTCAGTCTCATCCAAAGTCTGACCATTCAACATTACGGCCAAACTGCGCATCCAGCCGGTATTCCACTCCTCCTGCGTCATTTCATTCCCGTCGGTGCGGTACCAGGCAATGTTCTTGGAATCGGAGTGATACACGCTCCGATCCTGGAAGAATTTTCGCCGCCGCAGGTTGAGGTGCGCCCGGCGGAACTGAATCAGTTGACGGGTGAACTCCAGCAACTTCGTGCGCCGCTCATCCAGCTTCCAGTCGTACCAGCTGATCTCGTTGTCCTGGCAATAGGCGTTATTGTTGCCGTGCTGCGTACGTCCAATCTCATCGCCACCGCAGAGCATGGGAACTCCTTGCGACAACAACAGAGTCGCCAGGAAGTTACGCTTTTGCCGCTCGCGGGCGGCAATTATGTCTGGATTGTCAGTTGGCCCTTCAACGCCCATGTTCCAGGAGTGATTATCATTCGTGCCATCCTGATTATTCTCGCCGTTGGCTTCGTTGTGCTTGTCGTTGTAGCTGACCAGATCCTCCAGGGTAAAACCATCATGCGCGGTGACGAAATTTATGCTGGCATAGGGGCGACGGCCGTCATGCTGATAGAGATCACTGCTGCCGGTGAGCCGGTAACCCAGATCGGAAACCTGTCCTTCATCGCCTTTCCAGTAGCGGCGCACGGTATCGCGATACTTGCCGTTCCATTCCGCCCACAACACCGGGAAGTTGCCAACCTGATAGCCGCCGCTGCCTACGTCCCATGGCTCGGCGATCAGCTTGACCTGCGAGATCACGGGATCCTGATGAATGATGTCGAAGAATGCGGCAAGACGATCGACATCATGCAACTCGCGCGCCAGGGCTGCCGCCAGATCGAAGCGGAAACCATCGACATGCATCTCCAGCACCCAATAACGGAGGCTATCCATAATGAGCTTGAGCACCTGCGGATGCCGCACGTTTAGGCTGTTGCCGGTTCCGGTGTAGTCCATGTAGTAGCGCGGATTGTCAGGAACAAGCTTGTAATAGGTGGGATTATCGATGCCGCGGAAGCTCAGCATCGGACCGAGCTGGTTGCCTTCGGCGGTGTGGTTGTAGACCACATCGAGGATGACTTCGATGCCCTCGCGATGCAGCGCCTTCACCATGGCCTTGAATTCCGGAACCTGCGCACCCATATCCCCGGAGCTGGAGTATTGCGACTCGGGACTGAAATAGTTCAGCGTGTTGTAGCCCCAATAGTTGCGCAGTCCGCGATCGACCAACACTTTGTCGTGTACAAAATGGTGCACCGGCATCAGCTCCACGGCGGTCACGCCGAGCTGCTTCAGGTACTTCAACGCGGGTGAAGAGGCCAGGCCGGCATACGTTCCGCGCAAATCTTTGCTGATGCGTTCGTTCAGCATGCTGAAGCCGCGCACATGCATCTCGTAAATGATGGAATTGGCGAGCGGTGTGCGCGGAGAGTAGTCCTGCTCCCAGTCAAAGTAGGGACTGACCACAACGCTCTTGGGCATGCCTGAAGCGCTATCGCGACGGTCAATGTTCAGGTCGGCATTGTCGCCGCCGAAGCGGTAAGGAAAGATCGGCTTTTGCCAGTCGATGTGGCCGCTGACTGCTTTGGCATAGGGATCGATAAGCAGCTTAGCTGGATTGAAGCGCAATCCCCGTGCCGGGTCCCACGGCCCATGAACGCGATAGCCGTAAAGCTGCCCCGGCTGGAGGCCAGGAATGTAACAGTGCCAGATAAAGGCGGTTTGTTCATGCAACTGGATGCGCTCGGTCTCTCGTCTTCCACGGTTGTCACAGAGACAGAGCTCAACCTTGGCGGCGTTTTCCGAATAAAGGGCAAAGTTCACCCCGGTTCCATCCCAGGTGGCGCCTAGAGGATAGGGTCTTCCGGGCAGGCAGCGACGTTCCATTCCTCCTCCATGTTTGATTTGTGTTGGATGCAAATGGCTATGCAAATGTCGCGCCCTCCCGGTACGTCATTTGCGGTCAGTGTAGGAGATTGCACCTTTTTGCCTGTGTGAATTCCCGATGAATCGACGCCAACTGTACGAATGAGGTCGAGATATCCCTCTGTTTACACCTTTAGTAACATTCGCATAGGTCGGTCTCAAGTGATACTCTGATCGCAAGCACAGGATCTCCGGCAGCTCCAACGCACCCCAGCCCTCAAATCTGCAGGATTGGGGCATATCACTGAGTGCGCTCTTCCGCTCTTCCTGTCATAGAATGTAAGCACCGCTCCATTTAATAGAAAGAACTAGCACGTAATGGCATCCAACGGTTTCCATAGCAGTCCCTCGCGCTTCGGCAACATGCGCTCGCTGTTCAGCGTGTTCTCCAGCGATCTTGCCATCGACCTGGGAACTGCGAACACCCTGGTCTACGCGCGCAGCAAGGGCATTGTTGTCAACGAACCTTCCATTGTCGCTATCAACAAAAACACTGGTGAAGTAGAAGCTGTCGGCAAAGAGGCGAAAGAGATGCTTGGCCGCACGCCCGGCAATATTGTTGCCATCAAGCCGATGAAAGACGGCGTAATCGCTGACTTCAAAGTCACCGAAAAGATGCTGAACTACTTCATCCAAAAGGCGCATAACCGCAAGATGCTGGTGCATCCCCGCATCGTGATCGGAGTGCCTTCTGAGATCACGCAGGTAGAAAAGCGCGCCGTGATGGATTCGGCCTATCGCGCCAAAGCCAGCGAGGTTCACCTCGTCGAACAGGCGATGGTGGCCGCGATTGGCGCCGGCCTGCCGATCACCGAGCCCAGCGGCAACATGGTGGTCGATATCGGTGGTGGCACGACAGACATTGCAGTGATCTCGCTGAGCGGCATTGTCTATTCGCGCTCCGTGCGGATGGCAGGTAATCAGATGGACGAAGCCATCATGAACTACCTGAAGCGCAAGTACAACTTGCTGATCGGCGAGCGTACGGCGGAACAGATCAAGATCGAGATCGGCTCGGCTTATCCGCTGGAGAGGCCGCTGACGATGGAAATCAAAGGCCGTAACCTGATCGAAGGCGTGCCGAAAACCATTACGATCGACGACAGCGAGATTCGCGAGTCGCTTAGCGAATGCGTTTCGACGATCATGAATGCGATCCGCGTGGCGCTGGAACGCACGCCGCCTGAACTGTCGGCCGATATCAGTGACCGCGGCATCGTGCTGACCGGCGGGGGCGCGCTGCTGAAGAACCTGGATAAGCGCATCCGCGAAGAAACTGGCTTGCCGGTATCGATTGCGGATGACCCATTGTGCAGCGTGGTTCTGGGCACCGGAAAAATGTTGAGCGATTTCAAGCTGCTGCGCAAGATATCGATTGACTAGCATTAAGTCCGGCGGTTGATCGCCGGCAATAGTATGGATACATTCCTCGGCCGCTACAGAAATCTGATTGTGCTGGCGGCCATTCTGTTCGCCCAGATCATCGGGCTCGCCTTACAGGTGCGTCGCCCGACCGACGAAGGCGAAACCCGCCTCATCCGTCTCTGGGCGGTTTCCGCCGTCACTCCTGTTGAAACTGCTGTCATCCATAGCCAGGAGTGGGTGAAGAATCTCTGGACTACTTATATCTATCTGCATGGGGTGCGTCGCCAAAATCGCGAGCTGCGGGCCCAGCTTGAGCAAATGAAGATCGAGGAGACGCGGCTTAGCGAAGACGCGCGCATGGCGCGCCGCATTCAAGCTCTGCTGGCTTTCAAAGAGCAATACGTCGACTCGACGGTTGCAGCCCAGGTGATCGGAACCAGCGGCAGCGATCAGTCGCGCGTGCTGTACATCGATAAAGGTTCCAACGACGGCATCGCCACGGATATGGCGGTCATCACACCGACCGGGATCGTCGGGAAAATCGTCCAGGTTTTCCCTGACTCGGCCCAGGTGCTACCCATCAACGATCAATTCAGCGGAGTGGGCGCTGCGCTGAAGGATTCCAGACTGCAAGGCATCTTGAAAGGCGCTCCCGATGGCGCTACTACGCTGCAGTACATCATGAGCGACGAGAAAGTGACGCCCGGTGAAGATGTCATCACCAGCGGCGGCGATCGCATTTTCCCCAAAGGCCTGCCGGTCGGCAAAGTTGTTTCGGCCGAGCCTGGCAAAGACCTGTTCCTGAACATTCGCGTGGTTCCTTCGGCTCGGCTTGACCAGCTTGAAGAGGTGCTGGTCGTCACCAAGATCACCGAGAAGATGCCGGACGTGAAGGATCTGGGACCGCTTCGCGCGTCCGACATCCTGGCTGAACGCTTGCCGAGCGTACCTAACAAGGCTGAAGTCGACGCCGCTGGAAACGCGAAGGCGGAAGGCCTGGCATCCGGAACTGCGACCGCAACTGGGGCGAATGCCACCGCTGCTCATTCGACTGGAACTGGAGCTGCAGTGAGTAAGCCAACTCCTGGCAGCATGACGAATAAACCCGTGGGAGCTGCGAACGCTCCCCGCGCAAGCACGCCCGGCACGGTGGCTGGAGCGAGTGGCACTGTGAAGCCGAAGCCGGTAAATCCTACGTCTCCTCATCCAACGGGCATGGCTGCAAAGCCCCTAAACAGTGCTGAACCGGGCGCGACTACGCGCTCGACCGGAGCTGCCGCGGATGATGACGTTTCCACGCCGGCCCCCAAACAAAGCAAGCCTGAAGTAGCGCCCAGCGCATCGCCAGAGCAGCCCTCAACTCCTTCAGCAGGAGCGCCGCCGCAGCTATGAGCACCCGAGTCATGCCCTTTCGCGGAAGTCTTACATCCCGGGAGCAGATCTCGGTCTATGAGTTCAGTTGGCCGGTAATTATCTTCGTTCCGCTGGTCGCGGTACTGATCCAGATCTTCATTCCGGTGAAAGTCCGTTTTCTGCCGATCATCGATCTACCGCTGATCGTCACCATTTTCTTCGCGGTAGCGCGGCGCAATCCCATCAGTGGCTGTCTTACGGGGTGCTTTATTGGACTGGCACAGGACCTGTTCGCCGGACCGAACCACTATCTTGGGATGTTTGGTATCGCGCTGACCGTGGTGGGCTATTTGGCGTCCTCACTGGGAGTCAAGATTGATGTCGAGAATCCCGGCTCGCGCTTCCTGATCACCTATATCTTCTTCATCGTCCACCAAGGCGTGTATTACGGTGTCGCGCGCGGGCTGCTTCGCCAGGGACTGCAGTGGAGTTGGAGCCATATTGCCATCTCGGCGCTGGCCAATGCCGTGATCGGAATCTTCGTCTACCGGTTTCTCGACCGTTTCAAGGAGAGATAGAACTGCCACTCCGGCGGACGACAGGTGTGAAAGCACTGCATTGCGGGCGGAGTGCAGCGAAAGTTGCAGTCTTATTGTTTGACGCTGGCAACCGCTAGTACCTATAATCTACTAATCCGCACCGCCGAATTTTCCGGCCGGGGAGCGTAGCGAGCTGCATCCAGCAGTGCGCCGTAACTCGGCAGTCCGGACAGACGCAGGATATCGCGTTTAGTGCTGGAACACCTGAGGAATTCCCGGAGCAACTCTAAGGAGCTACACCAACTCAATGAAGCGCACGTTCGTAGGCATAGCCGTGTTCGCAGTAGTTCTGGTCACTGCGTCACTGGCCCAATCAAGCCCCGCTGCAGCTAAGACCAGTCCTGCTACTCCTGCCAGCACGACCGCTGCCGCTCCAGCCGCCATAGCTCCGACGGGGAGCGTTAAGGTTGGCATCATTGATATCCAGCAGGCGATTATCGCCACTAACGAAGGCGCGCGGGATTTTGAAGCCCTGCAGAAGAAGTTTGAACCAAAGCGCAATGAGCTGTCAGCGCAGAACACCGAGATTGAGAACCTGAAGAAACAGCTCAATACCCAGGGCGATAAGATGAACGAGGAGGCGCGGGCTACGCTGGTCAAGTCAATTGAGACCAAGCAGAAGAGCCTGCAGCGCTCCGCCGAGGACGCGCAGAACGACTATCAGCAGCAGCAGAACGAAATCGCCCAGCGCATTCTGCAGAAGATGGCTCCGGTGATCGACAAGTATGCCAAGGCCAACGGCTATGGCCTGCTGTTCGATTCGTCCAATCCCTGGCCGCAGGGACCGCTTCTTTGGGCAACGGCTGGCGTCGACCTGACCAAGACGGTGGTGGATGCTTACAATGCTCAATCGGGCGTTGCACCTCTGCCAGCGGCACCAAGACCCGCGGGAGCTCCTGGGGCAAGCTCAAGGCCACCTGCGAGCGGCACCTCGACAGGAGCCGCTGCGACAAAGCCCTAGCAATCTGGAAGCAATTCCAACAAAGGCCGCTGCTCAACAGTGGCCTTTTTGTTTTGGGTGACTGCATAGATGAGTTGCGCGGACTGGTAACACCGCGGTGCCTGGATCATTCAGCTCCAGAAATCCTCAACTCTGTGGAAAAGTTTGTGGAATACTCCGATAACTCACTCGCAGCGCCCACTTCTACAAATACTTAAGGGAACTTGCCCAAGATTGTTGCAAGTATAAATATCAGATTAGGAACGAGTTACCCTGAAGCACAAAAGATCGCTCGCGGTCGCAGGAAAATCTCTTAGACAATTAACCTATAGGCGTTTTGCACAGTGCTAGCCTTTTGGTGGTTGGTGGTGCTAGACGCGGCCTCCCCATTCGTCACATTCCGGAGCCACCCTCAAAGACCTTCTGCATATCGTAAGGAAAAACTCGATAAAGGCTGTAGCTTATTCCGACATCGGAGTACTGGCGGAAGAGTAGATCGCCGCGTCCGTTGGCGTCGGCGTCAACCGCGTCGATGATTTCCATGCGGGGAAACGCATCGAGGTGATTGCTGTCGCTGACCGAACTGAAGATCTTGATTGGATCGCCGTTCACGTCCTCGCGCGCCACTACCGTGACAAAGTAATTGAAGTCGCCGCCCCGCAGCGCTTTGGCAGTTTCAACCGGCAGAGTGCCGGTGAACACCAGCGTCGGCGAGTTGCTGTACTCGAGATCGAAGGCCCGCAAATCGTAATCCGTGATGTGCGCGGCCTTCGGCAGTCCGGGGGTGGTGCGCTTAGCGACGAATTGCCGAATCGCGTCCATCGCGAGTCCGCGCATCTGTTCCGCTTTATCCTCCCGCTCAGAGGCATTCATCACGTAGAGCAGCGACCTAGTATCGTATGTTCCGGCATCCGAGACGGCAGGATACGAGTGACGCCCGGCGTGAGCCATTGTGTTCATGAGCTTGGCCTGCGCCGCCTGAGTAGCCGAGGTAGCAGTTGCCGCCTGAGCAACGACGGGATTCGCCGTCTGGGATGCGGCTTGCTGGCCGGTCGGCTTGCCCCGCCGCAGAACGGGACGGTTTGGATCGCTCTCGTCCGGAGAAACCGCGGTGGCCGCACTTGTCGAGGATGAGGTTGTTCCGGACGCTGATTCCGAGCCGTTGCTGGATGCCGACGCTGTCGGCGTGGAAGCTGGCGTCGACGATGCAGTAGAGTCTTCCGACGCAGGCCTCTTCAGGACTGGCCGATCCGGAGGCTCGGGCGAGTCCGGCGTGGAATTGCTCGCCGTCGAACTCGTATTTCCTGAGGCCGATCCAATTTTCGTGCCGCCATTATCACCAGAATTTCCGGAGCTGGATGAGCCGCTCGATCCGGCGCGGTGCAGCGTCGGGCGATCGTCAGCGGGGTTCGAGGTCACCTGTTTGGACTTCTTGGCCGCTTGCTGCGCCCGCTGCTGGTCGATTGCGAATTGCGGCCTCCACTGGCCGGTTCCAACCCAGCTTCCTTTTACCTGCTCGGGGGTGGTTACCGTGAATAATCCGGTTGGCTCGCCGTAGTCGGTGGCTTCGTAGACCGTCTCCGGCTGCAACGCCATCGGCTCCGGATCGGCGCCATACAAGCTCGCATCGTAAAAGCGATCATCGATCCACAACGCGACGGGCACCAGCCGTGCGCCACCGCCGGGCAGAAATTCCAGCACCGCGATCGCGCGTGGACCACGCTTCGCCGGCTTCTTCGGTGCAGTTTGAGGCGGAGGCTGATCCGCCTGGTCGTGAGTGTGGTCCTTGAGAACCTGAGCTGCGCTGCCCAAACCAAACATTGTCACCGTCATCAACAGGGCGATGGCTCGCCGCCGCAAATTGCGGTATAGATATTGCATCATGGAAATCAACTCAAAAGCTCCCGACTTCACCCTGCCTGACGAAAACGGAAACCCGGTTTCGCTCGACCAGTTTCGCGGCAAGAATGTCGTGCTCTTCTTCTATCCCAAAGCCAACACTCCCGGCTGAACCCTGGAAGCTCGCGGGTTCCGCGACGCATATAGCAAGCTGCAGAAGGCCGGATTGGTGGTGCTGGGCATCTCGCCCGACACTCCGAAGGCCCAACTCAAGTTTAAGGAAAAAGAGGACCTGCCGTATACCCTCCTGGCCGACGACAAGAAAGAAGTCGCTAAGAAGTTTGACGTGCTGAAAGAGAAAAATATGTACGGCAAGAGGGTGATGGGCATTGTGCGCAGCACATTTCTGATCGGGCCGGACGGTAAGATCAGGCACATCTTCTCGCCGGTAAAGCCGGAAGGCCACGCCGAAGAGGTGCTGGCCGAGGTAAAGAAGCGAGGGTAGTCCTCACCTGCAACTCTTTTGTGTTTTAGAAGGACCCAGCTTGAGCACCGTCTTGGGACGCCGCCGCTCTGGAGCTGTTCTGAAGGGGCGCAGCCTCAGCTGCGCCGTCACGCTTTTACTTTGTCATCACGAGGCGGCTTTAGCCGCCGAGGATCTGCATTTCCCGCCCGGTCGAAAGCAGATTCCTCGCACCAGAATCGGGCGCTCGTACTGGTTCTTCGTCTACTTCGCGTCGACCATTGGGATCTGCGATGCCAGCTGGAGCTGGATCATGAGGTCGACGCGGTGGTCGATCTGGCAGAACAGCGCCGTCTTCTTCGCCGAGATGACCTTCTCGAAGATCGGCACATACTTCATCCGTAGCGCGATCACCTTCTGCTCGTTGGCCGCTTCGCGCTTGATGTAGTCCTGCGCCTGAGCGTCGGTCATGGTCTGGTAGTTCTTGGCATAGTCCTGGATCAGCGCCCAGCGCTCGTCGCCGTTCTTGCTGGCTTCTCCACGGTACTGGTCATAAAGCGGCCAGAACTTGGTGGCCTCGTCGGGAGTGAGCGGCATGTTGGCGGCAGTAATCTGCTTCCGCTGCCCCCGAATGTCCTGGCGGAGCATCTGGATTTCCTGATCACTGGCGGAATTGGGCGGAGCGCTGGCGCCGGGGGCGTTCTGCGCAGAATCCTGGGCACAGACCGGTAGAGTTGCAAGCAACATTGCGCTGACCACGATCAAAAGAGCTGCAAAATTCTTCTTCGACATATTGCCTCCTGGTTGTGTTGAATGACTACAACGCGGGTTCGTACCGGGCGGATGGCCGTGCCAGACACCATCCCGGACGCATGCGAATGGGAAGCCGACTCCGCTATAGGTGATGCAGCAAGATTATATCGGAAGCATGTTCCGGAGTTGCGTTCGCGGCCGCATGCTGTGGGCGGGGCCAATTTGGTATAGCTGTAGTCGTCTACCGAGGGTGGTAGCATTCACCGCGGCTTGTTAGAATTTTCTATTGCCTTCCACAAAGAAAACTGCGAAATCCGCTACTGTCTCCAGCGCTGCCAAGCCGGTTGCGGCGGTGAAGAGCGCTGCCGCCAAGACCACTATCGCTGTCCCTGCCGAGCCGGCCGGCTCCAAGGGCCGCATCTTTTTGATTGATGCGATGTCGTTCATCTTCCGTGCCTACCACGCGATGGCGCGGCAGCGGCCCATGTCGACGAAGACTGGCATCCCGACGAGCGCCACCTTCGTCTTTGTCAACATGTTGCGTAAGTTACGAGCCGACTTCGCCCCGCAATACCTCGCCGCCGTCTTTGACGTGAGCGCGCCGACCTTCCGCGACGAACAGGCAACGGCGATTACCAGCCTTCGCAAATTCGACTCCAAGACGCAGAGCTATGTTGACGTGGCCTACGACGGCTACAAAGCCAATCGCGCCGCCATGCCCGACGATCTGGCGCAACAGGTGCCGTATATCCGGCGCGCTTTGGAGATATATCGTATTCCGATACTTGAAGCTTCGGGCTTCGAGGCTGACGACGTGATCGGCACGCTGGCGCACAAAGCGGCGAAGAACGGCTACACGGTTTTTGTCGTTTCCAGCGATAAGGACATGATGCAGCTGGTCAGCGATCGCATCTGCGTGCTGAATCCGCCGAAGGACAACCTGATCTGCGATGCTGCCAAGGTCGAGGAAATCCTCGGCGTGCCGCCCGACAAAGTCGTCGATGTGATGGCGCTGCGTGGCGATTCGATCGACAACATCCCCGGCGCGCCCGGGATTGGCGACAAGGGATCGGTGGAGCTGATTCAGCGCTTCGGCAGTGTTGAAGCCGCACTGGATCATGCTGCCGAGGTCGATCGCAAAACCTACCGCGAGTCATTGCAAAATAATCGCAACGCGGTTCTGATCAGCAAGCAGCTGGTGACGATCGATACCAACGTTGCCGTCGACTTCGAGCCCGAGAAAATGCGAGCGCAGGATCCCGACGCTCCTGCCGCGCGTGCGCTCTTCACCGAGCTGGAGTTCAACACCCTGGTTCAGGATTTCCTCAGCGAAAGCATTGAGCTGGGCGAGACGGATTACCGCGAAGCAAAGAGCGCAGCCGAAGTTGAAGCCGTCATTGCGGCCGCGCGAAAGCCCGGTGCGATGCTGTCCATTGCGCTCGAATCTTCCACGCTGGAGCCGGTTGGGCCGGGCAATGCCGAGGACGGCGAAGAAGGCGATAACGAGCAACTTTCGCTCGGGCAGTCTGCGCAGCTCCCAACCGTGCAGTCGACGAGCCAGCGCATCGCAGTCTCTGCCGAAGCCGGCAAAGCTCTGACGCTCGCGCTCGACGACTCGAAAGTCGCCGCCCCGTTGAAGCAGGCGCTGGCGGAGGAATCGCTGGCGAAGACGGTGCACGACTCCAAGTCGGTGATCCGCGTTCTTAACCAGCAGGGAACCGCGATCTCCGGCATTCAACACGATCCGCTGCTCTACTCCTATTTGCTCGATCCCACATACTCCACGTATGAACTGCCTGCGGTCGCGTTTCGCAAGTTCAATTGGAAGATGGGACCGTCACCGGCCGAGGCCGCCGATGTCACATTGCGCTTGACGGAGAAGCTTGGCGCCGAAGTTGACCAGGCGGGGCTGCGCAAGGTGTATGACGAGATTGATCTGCCGCTCGTCCCGGTGCTGGCGCGGATGGAGGATGCCGGCGTCAAGCTCGATTGCGACGTGCTGGCAGAGATGTCGCAGCGCTTGAGCTTCGACATTGAAGCCAAGGCGCGAGAGATCTACGACAAAGCCGGGGTCGAGTTCAACGTCAACTCGCCTAAGCAGCTCGGGGATGTGCTGTTCAACAAGCTGAATCTTCCGAAGCCGGTGAAGTACGGCAAAGGCAAAACGATCTCAACCGCGGTCGATGTTCTGGAGGGTCTCGCCGCCGAGCACGAAGTCCCGCGCATGGTGCTCGACTACCGGCAGCTTTCGAAACTTAAGTCGACGTATGTCGATGCGCTGCCGGCACTGCTTAATTCCTGCACCAAACGACTACACACGACGTTCAATATGGCGGGATCGGCGACGGGACGTTTGTCGTCGGTCAATCCCAACCTGCAGAACATTCCCATTCGCACCGAACTCGGCCGCGAAATCCGCGCGGCCTTTGTTGCTGAGCCCGGACACGTGCTGCTGAAAGCCGATTATTCGCAAATCGAGTTGCGGCTGCTGGCGCATTTTTCCGGCGACAAGCTATTGGTCGAGGCGTACCGCACCGGACAAGACATTCACACGCTTACGGCATCCCAGGTGTTTGGCGTGCCTCCGCTGATGGTCAATGCTGAGCATCGCCGTCGCGCCAAAGCAGTGAACTTCGGGATCGTTTATGGCCTCTCGCCATTTGGACTTTCACAGCAGCTCAGCATCGATACCAAGGAAGCCAAACTATTCATCGAAGCTTATTTCGAGAAATACAGTGGGGTGCGAGAGTTCATCGATCGGACGCTGGAGCAGGCGCGTCGCGATCAAAAAGTTACCACGCTGTTTGGCCGCGTTCGGCCGATTCCTGACATCCGCAGCAAGAACTTCAACTTGCGCGGCTTCGCCGAACGTACGGCCGTCAATACTCCGCTGCAAGGCACCGCAGCCGATCTGATCAAGCTGGCGATGATTCGCATTGATGCGGAGCTGCGCGAGCGCAACCTGCATTCAAGGATGTTGCTGCAGGTTCACGATGAGCTTGTATTCGAGGTACCGGACGACGAAGTTGATACCATGAAGCGGTTGGTGACGGAGCGCATGGAGCAGGTGCATGAGCTGACGGTTCCATTGAAAGTCGACGTGGGGGCCGGACCGAACTGGCGGGACCTGGAGTAAGAACTTTGTCGGGAAGCGAACCAGCAAAGATGCCGCAACCTGCGTTGTCGCCGCAGCAGGTTGATTCCTTCACCCGGGCGGTCGCGCAATATATTCGTGCGCAGCGAACCTACTACTATGGCCGCGCGGTTCCTCTGACCTTCAGCGAAATCTGGTCGCGATTCTTCCGCTCCGTTGATCTCGAACGTATTCGTGTGCTTCAGCCCGGGCAGGAGCGCGTTCCGAATCCGCCGTTCTATCGAGAGCTGGAGCAGCTTGGCTTCGTCGGTCTTCCGAACTTCACGACCATGGCGGCCATTACCTTTGACGATGTGGTTGTCTTCCATGAACCGCTGACTCCGCAACTGATCTTCCACGAGATGGTGCACATTGTGCAGTATCGCCTGCTGGGAGTCGAAGAGTTTGCCCGGCTTTATGTTCGCGGATATCTGCACGGCGGGTACGAAGGAACGCCACTGGAAATCTGCGCCTACGAACTCGATGGCAGGTTCATCATGGGCAGCGTAGGATTTGATGTCGAGGCCGAAGTCAGATCGTGGATCGTGAATGGCAGGTTGTAGAGAGCGCGATCATCCACTGGAAATCACAGAATCCTCGCTCGGCTGCTTCGCCATTCATGCCTGCACGTGATAAAAATCGAAGGCAGACCCGGGGAGGGTGAATGGCTTCGGTTTCTTCAAAAGCCGCCAGAAGAAAAGTCAAGAATCAGTCGCAGGTTGTGGTCGAGAAGCACTCGACCCTCACAGGTCCGTTCGCATTCCTGGAAGCGCGGCCATGGGTGCTCGCGTCGATCCTTGCACTGATCACGATTGCCGTTTATCTTCCGGTCCATCGTCATCCCTTCTTCACCATGGACGACGACCCCTATGTCGTCAGCAATCCTCACTTGCAAGGCGGCTTAAGTTGGGAGACGGTGTCTTGGGCCTTCACCACCTACGATCTCGCTAATTGGCATCCCGTCACGTGGCTATCGCATGCGATAGATGTTGGCGTCTTCGGATTGAATCCCTCCGGTCACCACGACGTAAACCTGCTGCTCCACGTCGTCAACGCGCTGCTGCTGTTCTGGGTTCTGCTGCGTGCCACCGGCTATGTCGGACGAAGCTTCATGGTGGCTGCGCTGTTCGCGCTTCATCCCATCAACGTCGAGACCGTCGCCTGGATCGCCGAACGCAAGAACGTGCTCAGCCTCTTGTTTTTCCTGCTCGCGCTGGGAGCGTATCGATGGTACGCAGCTGCGCCTAAGCCAAAAATCGGCCGCTATCTTGGTGTTGCGGCGCTCTACGCTCTTGGTCTGATGGCCAAACCGCAGGTCATTACCTTCCCCTTCGTTCTTCTCTTGTGGGATTACTGGCCGCTGCGTCGAATGTTCCACGTGGAACAATTTGGCGAACGTTCGTTCGCCACCGACTGGCGGACCTCTTCCCGCCCTGCGATCCACTCGGTAATCCCCGCCCAGAAGTTTTCCTGGCTTCTGCTGGAAAAAGTGCCGCTGCTACTTCTGTCCTTGGGTAGCGCGATCATGACCATGCGAGCTCAAGGACTGGCTGGGGCGATGCGCTATTACTCGCTGTCGGTCCGGGTTGAAAACGCGATCCTGTCCTATGCGCGCTACATCGGCAACGCCTTCTGGCCATCGCGTCTGGCTGTCTTCTACACGCACCCGAAACTGCTCGGATGGCAAGTGGCCGCGGCATCACTTCTGTTGCTGGCGATAACCGCATTCATCCTTTATCAACGTGGCCAGCGCTATCTCGCCGTTGGTTGGTTCTGGTTTCTGGGGACGCTGGTGCCGATGATCGGCCTGGTGCAAGTTGGTGAGCAGGCGATGGCCGACCGTTACGCCTACCTGAGTTTCATCGGCCTGTTTCTCATGGTGTGTTGGGGAGTCGCCAGCTTAGCCGAGGCACGGCATCTTCCGCCGTTGTGGCTCGGCGCATCATCCATCGCCGTGCTGGTGATCCTGGCCGGACTGACGTATCACCAACTCAGCTACTGGTCGGATAACGTGACTCTCTGGACTCGCATGGTGGCGATCTCTCCGGGCAGCTACGAGGTCGAAGAGAACCTTGGCGTCGCGCTGATGGAGAGCGGACAACCGGAGCCGGCGATGCAACACTTCCAAGCCGTAGCTGCGCTGGTTCCGTCTTCGGGAGCAATTGGACGCGAACTCGCAGGCTATGCGGCGGTGGCGCATTTGTACCTTGGCGCTTATGACCAGCAGCACGGACAAGCTTCCGAAGCTATTTCGCACTACCAGAAAGTACTGCAGCTGGCCGATGACTTTACAGCGCAGAATAGTTATGCCCATGTGCCTCCGGTACTCTTCCGGATGAAAGCTACTGCGCTGGGCAATATGGGAGACGCCTATAACGCGCTCCGCGACTATCCCGAAGCTAAGAGTAGCTACGAAGCTGCGCTGCAATTGAATCCTCAGAATGCCAGTCAACTGATTGGATTGGGCGTCGCCAACCAAAAATCGGCAGATTTTGCCGGCGCCGCCGCGGCATACTCACGTGCTACGCAAGTCCAGCCTACAGATGTAGCATTCCTGCTGTTAGCGCAGGCGTTGGAGCAAAGCGGTCATGCGCGTGAAGCTCAGGCTGCCCGACAACAGGCACAGCTCATGAGCCAGAATCTCGCGGCCGCCGAGCAAACTGTCCACCGGCTACTGTCGCAATAGCAGGCGTAGTAGCTACCGCTTACCTACGTTGTGGGCTTGCTCCAGGCATTTCTCCGCTTTTGCATTTTCGCCGAGGCCTAAATAGGCCTTGGTCATCCCGATCCAGGCGTTGACCAGTAACTTCGGTTTCGCTCCTTTGTTTTGCACTACCAACTGGTAGTAGTGAATGGCTTCGCTGAAATTTCGGCTGTTCAGTTCGAAGATGGCGATGCCCATGTTGGCACTTGCGTCGTCTGGCACGATGGCAATTGCCCTATAGAAGTGAGGCATCGCCTCGCGAACTCTTCCATCCATCGCCAGTGCTGAACCAAGTTGGCTCTCCGCAACCCAGTTGCCTGTGGTAATGCGCAAAGCGTGGGCCCACAAAGTCTCATCACTTTGCCAATAATTGATCTGCCGTCGAGCCATGCCACCCAACACCAGCAGGAGAACAAGACTAACAAGGGCCAAGATAGGCGCGGGCAAATGTTGGCGGCTCGCAAGCTCCGCAGCGCCCCAGCAAGCCATAATGAATAAACCGAGAAAGGAAATATAGGCGTAGCGATCAGCCATTGCCTGGGCGCCAACCTGCACAATGCCGAGCATCGGAACCAAGGTCCCTAGAAACCAAAACCATCCTACCGGCAGATAACGGTGTCGTCGGCCCAAAATTACCAGAGTGCTAATTGCAAGCAAAATACAGCCTGAGAGCGTTATGCTCCACCAGCTCAGGAAGTCTGGGTGCGGATAGAAAAGCGCAAGACGCGTAGGCCAGATGGCATCCTTGAGATATAACGCATAAGAAAGAATGGCGTTTTCCACTCTCGAATGACGCGAATACCACATGCGAGCCAGATGCTGGACATGTAGGGTAACAACAGCACTGCCCGCAGCCAGCACGAAGAGCGGAATCTTTTCCGCGATCAATCGGAATAACGTGATTTGGCGGCCGACTCCAGCCAGCTCTGGATCTGTAGTCGATCGCTCGCCTCGAGGAAACATTCGCTCCAGCGGCCAGTAATCCCAAAGCAGCAGAACAAATGGGAAGGTAATGATTTGCGGCTTGGACATCAGACCTAGCGCAAACAACACCGCAACAGCAGAGTATCGCCTTACTCCAGGCCGGGCCACATACCATCGGTAAGCGCCCAGAGCAAGCAAGAAGAACGTCGTGCTGAGCACGTTCTTGCGTTCCGCAATCCAAGCCACCGATTCAACGTTGATGGGATGCAATGCAAACAGCGCCGCCACCATAAAGCTACGGCCGGCAAATCCGGTGGCACGCAGCAGCACCCAGAAAAGCAGCACCGCATTCAGTGTATGGAACAACACGTTTATATCGTGATGCCCGGCGGGATCCTGCCCAAACAATTGGCAATCGAGAGCGTGGCTCAGCCACGTCAAAGGATGCCAGTTGGCCGCGGTTCCGGTGGTAAATGCCCACTTAACGGTGCTCCAACTTACACCCGACTGGACTTGCGGGTTTTCGGTAACGTAGTCTCTGTCGTCGTAATCGGTGAATGGATGTCCGTGGACGGGATAGTAGAGAGCGAGAGTTGCAACGGCAAGGAGCACACTCAGAACCACCGGGCGGTTCAGTAATGCTGACAAGCCGCCTTGCGGCCGGGTGGAGACCTCGGGCGGCTTCGGCTTCACTTCAACGGAACCCATGGGCTCTTCTCTGATCGCGATGATTATAAGTGTTGACGGGGGAAGTTCAGCGCTTCTCACGAATCACAGCGGTACTTACGTTGGACCGGGCGTTGTCATCACGAGGAAAGAACAAGAAAAACCCGAGACGAGCTCTGCGCCAGCATCGTCCCGGGATGAGCGACTACGTGCGCAAGGCTGTCGCCCGGCGCGCACGAGACTAATGCCTAGCCTTGCGTGGCACCAGCTCCGTGCATTTTCGCGCGCTCAATCAACATCTGCACCTGGTCTTTTTGTGGGTAATTCGGATTGGTCTGAAGCAATTTCTCCCAGACCAGGACGGCGCCCTTTGGATCTTTCTTTCCTTGCCACTTTACGATTCCCAGGTTAAACAGCGTCTCAGGATGATTAGGCCGAATGGCTAGGGCCTTTTCGAAATTGGCGATCGCCTTGTCTGCATCTCCCGTGTACCAGTACGCCGTTCCAAGATCGGTGCGCACATCTGGGTTATTGGGCTGGACCGCAAGCGCCTTCTCGTAATAGCCAATTGCTTGCGGGTAGGCTTGACCGTCGTAGTACAGATTGCCGAGCTTTGTCAGCGTATCGAAATCACTGGGATTGCTGTTCAGTTGAGCAAGCAGTGGCTCGGCGGCTTTGGCGAGCGCTTCTGCCGAAGTTCCCTGCTGTTGCTGGGGAGATCCGATTCCAGGAAGCTGGGCCGAACCCATCGCGGCACTGCCCATAGCAGCCGGAGCGGCAGCTTGCGCGTTCTCGGCACCGGAGGGAGCAGCCGAGCCGCGAGCAAAGTAGCCGACCGCAATTCCGATAGCCAATGTAATTATGGCCAGTGTGTAGGCTTGCACGGTGGTGAAGCCCGCGATTTTATTGCTGTTATTGTTTTGCGCAGAGGAAGACATCAGATACTCCTTTTTAGCAACTAGTAACTAGTAGCTAGCAGTTCCCAGCGAGCATATGAAAACTACTAGCTACTAATTGCTAATTACTAGCTACTACCTGCCCTTTCTTGGTGCCGGCGGCAGCCGTTAAAGGCTGTTCGAGGTGGAACAGGCGACCGACCGCTGCGGTCAGTACATCCTGTTCCTCTCTCTCTGGAAGTTCCTTCAATTCACGGGCCAGTGATCCAGCAATGCGCTGGGTAATATGGCTAGTCAGTGCTGTGAGGGCTTGGTCCTGATCCTCCGTGAAAGGGCCAAATTCCTTGCGCAGGACTTCCAATTCCTGCCGGCAAAGTTCATC
Source organism: uncultured Acidobacteriaceae bacterium (assembly GCA_963818905.1). GTDB lineage: Bacteria > Acidobacteriota > Terriglobia > Terriglobales > Acidobacteriaceae > Bog-257. The sequence continues at coordinate 36,172 of CAWFUE010000070.1, read as the reverse complement.
GAGACGCTGGCGCAGGGCGACGATGGTGGGCACGACGCGCTCCGCCATCAGTTTGCGACGGAAGCCCTGCACCTCCGCGTCTACAATCTTGTCTGCTGCCGCGGCGGCTGCCTGCCGTCCGCTGGCATTGCGACGCACTACCTGCTCTAGGTCGTCCATATCGAACAGGTGAATGCCTTCCACCTCGCGAACCGCGGGATCGATATCGCGGGGGACGGCGATGTCGATCATCACCATCGGCTTGTGATTGCGCTCCTTCGCTATGTTCTCGGCTTCCGCCCGGCCCAGAATGAAGTGCGGACATGAGGTTGAACTCACGACAATGTCCGCTTTCTTCAAGTGCTCGAGGCGGTCATCGAAGGAGACCGGCGTCGCTCCCAGTTTTTTTGCCAACTCTTCGGCACGCTTTGCTGTGCGATTCATCACCTTCACGCGACTGGCGCCTGCCTTCATCAGATAGTGCGCCGCGAGGTCGCTCATTTTGCCGGCGCCGATCAACAACACTTCGCAACCCGAAAGCTGCCCAAGTACCTCGCGCGAAAGCTCGACGGAAGCGTATGGGACCGAAACCGCCGAGGTGCCAATCGCCGTCTCCGTGCGAATGCGCTTGGAGACGCCGAGCGCCTTTTGCATTACCGCATCGAGGAAACGACCGGTTGTGCCCGCCTGTTGCGCTTGCGCCCACGCTTCTTTCACCTGCCCGGTGATCTCCGGCTCGCCCAGAACCATGGAATCCAAACTGGAAGTAACGCGGAAAATGTGACTTAACGCGACATCGTCCATGAGCCGGTAAAAATGCGACCACTCGCAGAGCTTGAGCTGATAATGCTGGGTAAGGAAGCGCAAAACGGAATTAGCAGCGCTGGGAACATCGCTGGCCCAGATGATGAACTCCGTGCGATTGCACGTCGCCAGGACCATGATCTCTTCAATGCCTTCGGAACGTACCAGTTCCAGGAGGGCATCCGAGCGGCGGTCGGGGCTGATCCAGAAACGCTCGCGAATGGCCACGGGCGACGTCCGGAAGTTTAGTCCAATTACAGCTAGCGTCGGTTCCACGGGGCCTCTCTTCGCTAAAGCGGTCTCGCAGTACTAGAAGCACCGTGGATGCCAAACTGGGCCGACGCCGTGCTGCCCCCTAACTGACAGGAAGAATTGCACTTATTGCACTGGCGCGAGAGCACCGCGGCCCTCTATGACCGGACGTTAGCGGCATATGGCGCGGTCAGAGGGGTTTTTCGCTCGCGGATTTAGCTCCGCGAACCTTGGCGCCCGCTGCCGCCATACGCAAGTTGTATGGCGAACGACCGTTCTCCAGGAGTAAATTAACCCTGCTGTTCTTTGCGGCAGTTTTGCAACATCTATCTCGTACAAAGCGTTTGCTGAAGGAGAGAGAACGAATGATGACGAAATGGTTACAACGCATTGCCCTGTTCAGCCTGCTGCTGGCTCTCGCATTACCCCCGTTGGCGGCGGCGCAGTCCGCGGCTGACACCTTCAAGGCGAAGTGCGCCATGTGCCACGGCGCTGACGGCAGTAAGACCACCATGGGATCCAAGCCCCTAAACGGTGCCGAAGTTCAGGGGATGTCGGATGCCGACCTGACCAGCGCAATTACCAACGGTAAAGGCAAAATGCCGGCCTACAAAGGCAAGCTAACCGATGCCCAAATCAAAGACCTCGTGGCCTACATCCACACGTTAAAGAAATAGCGAACTGAACGGTTATCACCAGGGCGGATCCCCATGAGCCGCCCTTTTTCATTGTCCTGCCGGCGATCGTCCTTTTGTCCGACTTACGCTGCAAAACAACTGCCAGGGAGTTATACTCGCAACCGCTGTAGGGCTTAATCCTTTCGTGGAGGCAGGATGAAGGACGACAACGCGCCGAAAACCGACCAGAACTCGGGCCTCACCCGGCGCGATTTCATCAAGATTTCAGGCGTGGGAGTCGCGGTTCCGCTGGCTTTAGGACCAACCATTCTCCACGCGGCCGGCGAAGATGTCGTGGTGCACGGCCCCGGCAAAGTTCCGATCGCGCTGATGGTCAACGGCAAAAACCTAACCGCGGAGCTTGAGCCGCGAGTGACCCTGCTGGACGCCTTGCGGGACAACTTCAACCTGACTGGCGCCAAGCGCGTGTGCGACCGTGGAACCTGCGGCGCCTGTACGGTCCTGATGGAAGGCAAACCGGTTTACGCGTGCATGGTGCTCGCTATTGACGCGCAGGGCAAGAAGATTACGACCATCGAGGGTCTAGCCGAGGATGATTCTCTTACTCCTGTAATGCAGGGGTTTGTCGACCACGATGCCTCACAGTGCGGTTTCTGCACACCCGGATTCGTCGTCGCAACAACTCATTTCCTGCGGCATTATCCAAAGTCCGAATCCGACCCCATTAAGCGCATCCTTCAGCCAGTTCCCGAAGCCTCTTCTGATGAGATTCGTCGCGGTTTAAGCGGCAATTTTTGTCGTTGCGGCACATACGACGGCATTCGATCTGTGGCTCTCGGCAGCAGCCCTGGCGGCGGGGCTATCGGGAACCCACTAGGGGAGTACGAATGCACTGTTGATAAGGGTACACAGGCAGTGAGCGACTACCAATGGCCGGACCCCCGCACTTGTCGGCTGCTCGGCAAGAATATCTCCCGTGTCGACGGCCCGATTAAGTCCTCCGGTCGCGCTAAATACACCTACGACTACAATCCCGCCGGCCTGCTTGCTGGCAATATTCTGCGCTGCCCATACGCACACGCGCGGATCACCAGCATTGATACGTCAGCCGCCGAGAAGATGCCCGGCGTCAAAGCGGTGCAGGTCATCCAGAAGCCCGGAACGGAAATCTTCTGGGCAGGTGACGAGGTCGTTGCGGTCGCTGCCCTCGACGAGTCCACCGCGGAAGACGCCATTCGCGCCATCAACGTCCAATACCAAGTGCTCCCGCACTTTGTCTCCGATGCCGAGCCACCCAAGAACCTTTCCACCAGCAACGGTCCCGTCAGCCAGGACGATTTCGAGGACATGGAAGATAACCAGGTTCCGGACGATCAGATTATCGCGCTCATCACGCGGAACGGCATCAGCTTCCATCCTGACGAGAAGTATCTGAAGGACGCCCGGGAATCCGGCGTTGATCCCAAGGTGGTGCAGGCACTGCGCACCGCGAAGTATGCAGAGCCCGTTGCTTCCAAGTCTCCCTACAAGAAGACGGCCACGCAAACGCAGGGCGAACCGGACAAGGCGTTCGCTTCGGCTGCGGCTGTAACCGAGGGACTCTACGGGGCGTCTTGCATAACCCACTGCTGTTTGGAAACCCATGGCATGGCAGCGGAGTGGCCAAGCGCTGGCGACGTTTCGGCAACGCCCGGTACCAGCCTGCTCGTCCACGTCTCCACCCAGAATCTTTCCGGCATTGCCCCGCAAATCGCCGAGCCGATCGGCATCCCGGCCGGCAGCATTCAGGTGATGCAGCAATACATCGGCGGCGGATTCGGCAGCAAGTTCTCGCCCGACCGATGGGGAATTGCGGCGGTGCAGCTCTCGAAATCCGCAGCTGGCAAACCGGTAAAGATCATGCTTGACCGAGCTGCCGAACAGGAAGTTGCCGGAATGCGGCCGTCTGGATTCGCCCGCGTGAAGATCGCCGCCGATGCCAGTGGCAAGCTCGTTGCCTGGCAGTCGCGGTCATGGGGCACTGGCGGAATGGGCGGTGGAGGCACGCCTCCGCTGCCGTACATTTTTGAGATTCCCAATCAGCGGAAACAGAACATTGCCATCTCGACGAATCAAGGAAGTGCTCGCGCGTGGCGCGCGCCTAATCATCCGCAGGCTGCGGCAATCACCATGTGCGCCATCGAAGATCTCGCGGCAAAAATGAACATCGACCCGGTCGATTTCATCACTCGCAACCTGGACTTTACGGGCCCGCGCGCGCCAATCTATCGCGATGAATTGCCTATCGCTGTTGAGCTCATGGAATGGAAGAAGAACTGGCATCCGCGCGGCGATAAAACCGCCGGTGCGGTCAAGCGCGGGCTTGGACTCTCACTGCACACGTGGGGCGGCCGCGGACACAACAGCGATTGTGACCTTACGATCCATCCCGATGGATCGGTCGAGATCAAGATGGCGACACAGGATCTCGGCACGGGCTGCCGTACGATCATCACCATCGTTGCCGCCGACACACTGGGCATTCCTATGGAAGATGTAAAGCTGCTGATTGGCGACAGCCGCTATCCGGTTTCTGGCGCTAGCGGTGGCAGCACGACCTCCGGCGGCGTGACTGCGTCAACACGCCGTGCCGCGGTTGACGCGAGAAATGCGCTGTTCGCTAAGGTCGCTCCGTCACTGAATGCACAGCCTGAAGATTTGGAAGCCGCGAACGCGACGGTGAGAGTAAAGAGCGATCCCAGCCGCAGTCTGGCGTGGAAGGATGCCTGTGCAAAGCTCGGCGCGATGCCGCTGACGATTCGCGGTAAGAATCCCGACAAATCGAAGCCACCGGATTTAACCAACAGCGGCGTCGGAGGTGTGCAGATGGCGGACGTTTCCGTCGATACGGAAACCGGTGTCGTCCGCGTCAACAAGATGGTCGCGGTGCAGGATTGCGGTCTGGTGGTGGATGTCAAGACCGCTGAAAGCCAGGTGAAGGGCGCGCTCATCATGGGCATCAGCTATGCGTTGTACGAGGAAAAAATTCTCGATCCGGTGACAGGCCGCATGCTGAACCCGAATATGGAGTTCTACCGGCTAGCGGGCATAGCCGACATTGGCGAGCTGAAGGTCCACATGATGACCGGAAAAGGCTATGACGAGCGCGGCGTGATAGGTCTTGCCGAACCGCCGGTGGTCTCGCCCGGCGCCGCAATTTCGAATGCGGTGGCCAACGCTATCGGCGTTCGAGTGCCGTTCTTGCCGCTAACACCCGCACGCCTGCTGGAAGCGCTCGAAGCAGCGGCCACAGCTTAATAGCGATGATTATTATTGCGCGATTCTTCGCCCGAAATACGTGAATGCCAAACGTCGGACAAAAAGCAAGACCTGGTATTCGCGAGCCCCGAAGGGGCGAAAGTGCGGTTAGCCGAGGGCGTAAGCCCTGGGTGGACACGTTATTGAAATTGAGCCCCTTCAGGGGCGGCACATTCTTGTAAGCCTCACAATGTGGGACTACAAAGGAACTGTATGCGAGCCTTCGAATACATCACTCCAAGCAGCAAAGAGCAGGTTGCAACTCTGCTGGGCGAGAATGGCGCGGTGCTCGCTGGTGGCACGGATCTGTTGGCGCTGATGAAGGATGACGTAGCTACTCCCAGCCGGCTGGTCAACATCAAACAACTCGATTCGCTTCGCGGCATCAGTTATCAGCCGGCAAGCGGACTGCGGATCGGCGCCCTGACTACAATTGCCGAACTTGCCCAAGCTAAGAACGAACTGGCCGCGTATCCGACGCTGCTGGAAGCTGCCAACGAAGCCGCCAGCCCGCAGATTCGTAATCTCGCGACCCTTGGCGGCAATATGTGTCAGCGCCCGCGTTGCTGGTATTTCCGCAATGGCATGGGACTGTTTCCAAAAGCACCGAACGGCAAGTCGATGATCGTTGAAGGTGACAATCGTTATGCTGCGATTCTCGGCAACAGTGGCCCGGCATACTTCGTAAGCCCGTCAACTATCGCGCCGGTGCTCATCGCTTACGGCGCGAGAATTCGGCTCTACTCGACGAAAAATTCGGGAAGCGGGATACGCGAGCTGTCGCTGGAAAAGTTCTTCATTATTCCGAAGTCCGACAGCGAGTTGGAGCACGATCTCAGACCGGGTGAAATAGTCACCGAGTTGGTCGTGCCTCCGCCTGTACGAAACGTCAAAACGGGCTACTACGAAGTGCGCCAGAAGGCAGCGTTTGACTGGCCGCTGGCCCTCGCGGCTGTCATGCTGGAGATGAGTGGCAATGCGATAAAGACCGCGCGGGTCGTGCTTGGCCAAGTCGCGCCGGTTCCCTGGATGTCACCTGAGGCTGCACACGTGCTGGCCGGCAGAAATATCAGCCCGGAGACGGCGATAGCCGCTGCCAATGCCGCACTGGCCGGAGCTAAGCCACTCAGCCAGAACAAGTACAAGATCGCGCTGGCGAGAGTTGCCGTAAAACGAGCCATCCTCAACGCTCAGGACGCGGCTACTGGAGGCGCCGCATGATGCTGAATCTCGATATTGCACGTTTTAATACTGAGCGGCAGAATCTTTGCCCAGCGCTGCGCTGGAAGGGACAGTTCATCGAGGCCGAGCGCGATCCCACGGTGCCGGCGACGAACGACGGCCTCTTCTGGTGCCTGCACACTCAAACCTGCATCGGTCCCGACGGAGAAGTGGCCGAGCCTGGTAACTGCTCATCGAATCTGCGGGGCTGTCACGGCACAGGCAGGTGCAGTTGAACCGTTTTCGGATTCATGTACTGCTGCGAGTACGGGTAGAGCGGCGCTTCAGCGCCGCGTTAGCTGCAGCAAAATAAATTGCGGAGTCATGATGATCATAGGTATGACCAGCACACTTCAGTTTCTCGTGACGAATATTGACGCCGGCCGAAAGGCGAGCTCTACCGCGACAACGCTAATGCTGGAATGCTACAGGCATAACGATCCCATAATTAAGAAGCTGCCCGGTGCTTGTAGATCATGACCGTATCATTGTGGAAGACTTCATCTGCGTCCTTTAAAATACCCTGCCATTTCCATGGATCTCTTTGGATGTCCTTCTTCAGGTCACCATCGGCAAAGATATAAGCGATTCCCGAGCCCCAAAATCTTTTTCCCCTGTTCTCGTCGGTCCAGTCCTGATGCGTCAGCAGCTCGTTCGACCATGCCCGCCGCACCTCGTAGTCAACGGTCATGGCCCAATGTCCCCATAACACGGTATTCCCGGCATAACCAGGAATAAAGCGGCTGGTTTCCAGGGTGGCAAAGACGATTTGGTTAGGCTTGCTGTGCTGTTTCAGAAACTTTAAACCATCGACCATGTCGTTGCTGATGTAATAAGAGCCGAGGCGATTGTCTTTCACCTCTCTATACTGCAACCTGAGCAAATAGATTGGAGTGATCGCTAGAGTTGGAATTAATACCAGGGAGGCGGGAATCAGCGCCCACTTTGCGGCCTTTGTACTCAGGAATCTGGTCAATATAAGATCAAAAGATACTGCCGCCAGGATACTGAGCGGTGCATGTGCCCCGAAGATAAGCTTCCTTTGGAACCAGAACGGAAGATAGGCAAACACCAACGACAGGGTAAACCAGACTACGACCTGCCAGTACCGCTTCATCCATCTGCCCCACCCCACCGTCAGCCCCGCCAGCCACATCAACAATGGAATGCCAAAGCCCAGGAGGGTTGCGCTGATAGCAAAGCTTCGCATCATACCGTGAGAGCTATGTTGCACCACCAGGGGTTGGAATGTGGAAAGCAAGAATATATATAAAACAAATGGGCTGAGAATTGCTAAATAGCGAAGCAAATATCCGAGCCACTGAGACCTTGTCCTTACCGCAATCATCAGCACCGCGAGAGCAAGAAGCAAGGGTTGCGAATAAGGGTGGATGAGAGCCAAAATCCCGGATGTCAGACCCGCGAGCCACAAGTCTGCTTTACTCTTCCCCTGAGTTCCACGATCGATGTAATAGATCGTTAGTACCATTAGGACTAGAGAGTAGGGAAATAGCGGGTTCCATAGTAGCGACCAGTAAGTGCTAATGTCAGGCATGATAGTGTCCACCGAAACGACTGGGCCATGTCCCCAGCCGAGTAATGCCAATGGACCGCCAACTCCTGCCGAGATACCCACGACGACAGAGGCCGCAATAGACTGAAATGCCGATAGCTTAAGGTAGTCCGTGTACTTATAGAAAACCAGAAAGAACAGTACAACGCCAATCTCCTTGGCGACAAAGTGAACCACGCCAACATCAACGGCAAACAACCGGCTCGCCCATCCGCAAACCAGGAAAAACGGCTGAAACAGAAACGCGGATTGCGGAAGCGCGGTGTACTTGATTTTGAATAGCAGCGCTCCATGTGCTGCTTGCTGCGACCAGGCCATGTAGCCGAACGAATCCTCCGGATAAGGCGGGAGAATCCATGTGTATCGGTAACCGCGCGGCGTAGAAGCAAGGTTCACATAGTAAGGAATCGACGTGGCCAAAACCATGAAGACTATCCAGCCCGCTCTGAATGTTCGCAGCGCCTGCTGGGAAATGCTGATAGTGCTTCGACTTGTTTGCGGTGCGAGGTGCGAAGTGCTTTCTTCTACTGCCAAATGACAATGGGATCTAGTCCGGGAGTTTTCCAGATTAGACATCATGAGTGCCTTGAGCGGAACTATCCATGGAGATATGCATGACAATGAATATAATTATCGGGTGTATTCCCTGATCTTCGCCGCTGCACCCGGATATTGTGCGATCAAGTGCTCTCGCTCGCCATTTTGATAGTCCTTATAGTCGAAGCCCGGAGACATCGTGGTTCCCATCAGCGCCCACTTTCCGCCGGGAGCGAGTCGGCATCCCTGCCATATCTGGCCGCGCACCACAACTTGCGGCTGCTGACCATTCAGGAGATCGTTTCCGAGTGTAATCGTGCGTGACATCCCATCAGTCGTAAGCTGCAACATGACCACGGGGTCACCAAGATAAAAATGAAAAACCTCCGTACCAGGGAGCCGGTGCAAAGCGGAAAAAGCTTCCGGCGTGATCATGTAATAGATCGCGGTGCCGATGGAGCGCGAGCCACCGACCCCATCTGGCAGATACTCTGCCGAAACCACCCAGCGCGAGCGATAGGTTTCGCGAAAGAAACCGCCTTCGACGGGCAGCGGTTCCAGTTGTAGCAGTTGTTTGACTTCCTCGGCGGTCATGATCGCAACAGCGTATCATCCCGAGGCCGTCAAATTCATCTCCATCGCGGGAAGTCAGCGTCCCATGTTCGACAGGTAGTCCATCAGGCTAACGCTGTTCAGGCTCGCGGCAGCCTGCACCGTGGCAGCACAGGCTTCCTCGGCGTTGGTGAGCTTGGTAACCGCAACATCCATATCAACCCCGACGGTACTGTTTTGCTGCTGTGCCAGTTGGACGTTTTCGTTGTTGAGCAGCATCTGTGTGCCGGCTATCTGATCGACCGTGCTGCCATAGAAAGTTCGAGCCGAGGTGAGCTGGTCATAGGCGCCGCGCAATTCCGTCACCGTGTTGGCGATGTCATCCGTGGTACTGGAGGGATCCTGCAGGGCCGTAGCCAGATCGTTCAGGGCGACGAACACACTCGATCCCGACGCGGAAAATAATTGGCTGCCCGGCTGGTTGACCGCAACGTACTCGCCATCCGCGATCTCAACCGAATTTACGTCGTCGTTTCCCTGGTACTGAACTCCTCCTTTAATGGAACTGTCCCACACGTAGGGCGGTTGCGCACTGGCGGTTCCAGCAAAAACATAGCTGCCGTTGTAGCTGAGGTTCGCCACATTGAAGACATCCTGCGAGATGCCTTCAATCTGCTGGGCTATGGTATCGCGATTCGGCTGTGACAAAGTGTCATTGGCGCCTTCTGTTCGGAGAGAGATCGCCTGCTGAAGGGCGTCGACGACGGAGTTCAGGGATGAATCTGCGGTTTGCAGTTCCGATGTGATGCTGGACATACTGCGTGTGTACTGATCGCAGTTGTTGATCTGCGAAGCAATGCCGACCTCCAGTGCAGCGGCCGCTGGATTGTCGGAATCGGAATTCACCTGTCGCCCCGTAGTCAACTGAGTGAGCGCGTTCTGTTCCGAATCCTCCGATGTCTCTAGCGCATTGAGCATCAGATTCGAGAGCTGGAGTGTGCTTATCATGTGGTGGCACTGGCTCCGATATTCATCAAAGTCTGAAACATCTGATTCACCGTAGTGATCACCTGCGCCGAGGCTTCATAAGCCTGCTGGTAGAGCAACAGGCTCGACGCCTCCTGATCAATATTGACGTTATTACCGTCGGGCCGCTCGATCAGGCCCGGCACCTCGCGCACGAACGGCGTGCTGTCCGCCGGCTGATCCTCGTTATCGGTGAGGAGGCTCCGCTGAAGCTCCTGACGAAAGTCGATATCGCGGGTGTGATACCCAGGGGTGTCAATGTTGGCGACATTCTGGCTGACCAGGTTCTGCCGCTGCGCGGTCAAATCCAGAGCGCGGCTCAGGACGTTGATGAGTGAGGTGTCGAACAAGCTCATGGCAACCTCCGCGGCGGCAGCCCGTGTTCGCGAATCTTGTTGCGGACAGTACGTAAGCTGACGCCCAGCAATTCAGCCGCATGAGTACGATTGCCGGCAGTGGCATGCAAAGTAATCTCCAGCAGGGTCTTCTCCAGCTCACGCAACGACAGCCCCGGCCGCATCCAGTGCAGGCTGGCGGGCGATGGAGCCGTCGAAGTGAAGGGCAACGGCTTACCTCCAATTTCTTCTCCATCGCACAAGGCAACGGCGCGGCGCATGGTATTGGCCAGCTCGCGAACATTTCCCGGCCAGTGATGGGCCCGCAGGGCGGCGCGGAAGGAATCGCTCATGGGTGGTGGTGCAGCCGGATCGGAGAACTTGGCGGCGAAGTATTCGGCCAGCTCAATTATGTCGTCGCCGCGCTCGCGCAGCGGCGGCAACGCCAGAGGAATGACATTGAGACGGTAATACAGATCTTCGCGAAAGCGGCCTTCCTCGACCAGCCCCTGCAGAGACTGGTTGGTGCTGGCGATGACCCGCACATCGATGGTCATCGGCCGGTTGCCGCCCAAGCGGTAGAACTCGCGCTCCTGCAGAACGCGCAGCAGCTTGGGCTGGAGCGGCAGCGGCATCTCGCCAATCTCATCCAGCAACAGCGTGCCGCCCGCCGCCAAAGAAAATTTACCCGGGTTACTGGCCAGCGCGCCGGTAAAAGCTCCGCGAACGTGACCGAACAGTTCGCTTTCCAGAAGGTTCTCCGGAACCGCCGCACAATTGATGGCAATGAAGGGCTTGCCGGCGCGCTGGCTAACATCATGGATCAGCCGCGCCAGCAGCTCCTTGCCGGTGCCGCTCTCGGCTTCCAGCAGGATGTCGGCGCCACTGCGAGCCGCCTGGCGGGCCTCGTCCAGCGCCGCCAGCAGCGCCGGCGAGCTCCCAATAATGGGGTCGCGAGCGCCGCTGGCATTGCGGTCCGCAGGGGGAATCAAAGAGGCTTTTTGCGGATGCTGGGGGCGAACGTATTGTGCGCTGGGCAACATCTGCCTACTCACTACTGCACGGCGAGGGCCGATCCGGCCGGCCGCAGGTTAGCTTCCGCTCATGCAAAAAGGCCGTTTGCCAAGACCAGTGGCGCCGTCGCGCCGTTGGGCAGCGCGAGGTGTTGGGGAAGAATCGTGCCGCCCTCGGCCAGAATCGAAGCCCGCTCCATAACGTGCTGCAACTCGCGAACGTTGCCCGGCCAGCAGTGCTTCTCCAACAAACGAAGTGACTCCTGCGGCAATGCCTGGTCTCCATCGGCAGGCTGATATTGGCTCAGGAAGTGACGCGCGAGGGCCTCAACGTCGGCGCGACGCTCGGCCAGCGAAGGCAGTTCAATGGGAAACACCGAGAGCCGGTAATAGAGATCCTCACGAAATTGCTTCTTCTTGGTCAGCTCGGCGAGGTCGGCGTTGGTAGCCGCAATCACTCTCACATCGACGCGAAAAACATCGGAGCTGCCCAGCCGCTGTACCTCGCCCTGGTCGAGGAAGCGCAGCAGCTTGGCCTGAATGCCGAGGGGCAAATCGCCGATTTCATCCAGGAACAACGTCCCCCCGTGCGCGCTGTGAATGCGGCCCAGACGCGATTGCACCGCTCCGGTGAAGGCACCGCGGACATAGCCGAACAGCTCCGACTCCAACAGTGCCTCGGGAATGGCAGCGCAGTTGATGACGACGAATGGCTTGTCGGCACGTGGGCTTAACTGATGGATCGCGGTGGCGACAACTTCTTTGCCTGTCCCAGTGGCGCCGGTGATGAGCACCGGGGTGGTGCGCGGCGCGACCAGCCGGGCCATGCGATAGACCGCTGCCATGCAAGTTGCCTGCCCGACCATTCCGGGCAATGGTTCGACCGGCGCAGGTGTTTTTACCGGCTTGCTGCAAGAAGGATTCGGCGCCTGCCAGCGATCAATAGTCTCGAACAACTGCAAGGCGCTGGCGCTGCGCCATTCTGAAGGAAGCACGGGACGACCCGCCTCATCGAGAAGCAAAACGTCGATGCCGGGAAAACGTTGATGGATAATCTGCAGCAACTCTTCCGCATCGAGATCGGGCAGGCGACGATCGAGCAGCAGCAACTGGCACTCGCTGTTTTCGAGCTTGCCCAAGGCATCGGCTCCGCCCAGCGCCTCGGCGGCAGCGATACGGGAAGACATTAAGCTCTGCACGATTTGCTTGCGAAGCCCGGAGTTAGAGCTGGCAACGATGACGGCCGGATCGGAAGAGCGGAACAGTTGCGTCGGGGATGTCATACTGCCGTTGTAGTCCAGCAACCTGAGAGAAAGATTAAGTGGAGATTAGAACTTTCTCAGGAATTGCAGGCGCCGCGGAAATCGGACGAGACGATGTGGCTGCGCCAAATCGCACGCTGCAGTCTGTTCAGGCGCGCTGCAGAGTGCCGCGCCAGACGTTTTGGCCAGTCGCAGATGAAATCAGGACGAAGTCTCCGCCGGCAGCACGAAAGCTGCGGCGGATCATTTCTATCTCACAAGAATATGGCGGGAGTGGACCGTTATCAATCGATGCAGCCACGGGAAGATTGCCCGCAGCCGCAATCATGATCTCTGCGCGTTTTCGGTTGCACAGCCGGGCTCGGATGGAAAGCGCCTCGCCCTCCGGCAAATAGCGAAAGACGTACTCCAGGAAGCAAAACAGAGCTGCGGTAAGCCTGGCATAGTTGCCACGAATCAAAATCGGATCGCTCTCGATATGGAGGTCGAGTTTCTTTCCGGCAGATTCAAACAGTGGATGCATGTCCTGCTGCAGGTCACGGAAGAGTTCATTCAGCTCGGTGGGCTGGGAGAGGTCGCCGGGATCGGTGGCATCGCTGAGCGCGCGAACCAGCAGCAATCGCTGGCGCAAACGTTCAGCATTTTCCAATGCAGTTTGGATACTGTCTCGCAAATCATCCACCGTCCGGTCGCGATGGAGAGCCAGATCGAGCGAGCAATGCAGTGCCGTCAGCGGCTGACTAAGATTGTGGAAGACTTCGGAGACAAAGCGGCGCTGATATTCAGTGTCCTCTTCGAGGGCGTGGTCGGCACTCACACCAGCGCCTCAGCGTGACAACTCAGTTCGTAGCCGACGCCGCGCACGGTATGAATCAGGTGGGGGGTGTGATCGCTGTCAACTTTCTTGCGGAGGTAATTGATATAAACGTCGACGATGTTGGTGCTGGTGTCGAAAGACAGATTCCACACGTGCTCAACAATCATGGCGCGAGTGACGCGGCGGCCGGCATTACGCATCAGGTATTCGAGTAATGCAAATTCTTTGGAAGTAAGTTCGATGCGCTTGCCGGCGCGCTCCACCTGACGAGCGACGCGATTGAGCTGCAGATCGGCAACCCGAAGCACCGTCTCGACAGTGCGCGGCCCGCGGCGCAGCAGCGCGCGCACGCGTGCCGAAAGCTCGGTAAAGGAGAACGGTTTGATGAGGCAATCGTCGGCGCCGCTGTCGAGCGACTGCACACGGTCCTCGATGCGGCTGCGGGCGGTGAGGACCAGCACCGGCAGCGAAGGCTTCTTCGGTCGAATGCTGTTCAGCACGCCAATGCCATCCAGCTTGGGCAGGTTCAGATCGAGGATGACGAGATCGTAGTCGCTCTCGCCGGCCATGAGGCGCGCCTGCTCTCCGTCGGGAGCGACATCGACGGCGTAATGCTCGGCCTCAAGGCCTTTGCGGACGAAGCTGGCTAGAGGAGCGTCGTCTTCAACGACGAGAATGCGCATCGGAGTAACAGTCCATAGTTACTCTGCTGGCGACGACGGGACTTCGTCAGTGATTCGGCGCACAGTACGAGCGGCGCGCTTCCCGAAATGGGAACCTTCGCGTGTCGATAACGGTTATCGTCGCCTTGTTGCCTACTTGGGCTTGAAGGTTATACCAGCCCACTTCTCCAGCAGACCGAGCGTCGCGGCGTAATCGAGATCGTCCCAGCCCTCTTCGCTCGAGAGCTCGTAAATCTCGTCGACGGTCTCAAGCGCCGGCAGTTTAACGCGGTTCTCCTTCGCGACATCGAGCATGAGGTGGATGTCTTTGTGCATCAGGCGCAAGGGGAAATTCGGCGAGTAGTCGCGGCGCAGGACGAACGGCGCTTTGTAATCGATTGCGCCGGAGCGCACCATCGATGCCTGAATCAACTCGATCAGCTTGTGCGAGTCAACGCCGAGTTTCTGTGACAAGGTGAAGGCTTCGGCGAAGCCTTCATAGATGAGTGCGAGTTGCAGGTTCATGCAGAGCTTGGCAGCCTGCCCTTTGCCGATGCCGCCCATATGAATGACCAGCTTCCCCATGGCTTTGAAAAGTGTGTCAAGATATTCGACTGGCTCGGTTGCGCCACCGACCATGAAAATGAGCTGACCATTTTCGGCGCCGATCTTCGAGCCGGTAACGGGAGCGTCGACCCAATGCACTCCGCGCTCGTTCACACGTTCGGCAAACTTTACGGTGGCAGACGGCGAAATCGTGCTGGAGTCAACGATGATCGCGCCTTCATGCAGCGATTGCAGCGCACCATCATCAGCGAAGATGACGCGCTCAACGGCAGCGGTGTCGGCAACGCAGCACCAAACTACTTCGGCCTCTTTGGCTGCGTCCGCTGGAGAGACTGCGGTCACCGCGCCGTCGACATGCTGGCGCGCGCTGCGGTTCCATACTGAGACTTCGTGTCCAGCCGCGACCAGGCGCGAGGCCATGGGACGTCCCATGATGCCCAAACCGAGGAAAGCTATGCGCATGCAATGCTCCTTGCGTTTCCAATTTCGCGCCAGTATGTGTCGGCTGGTGCGTACACCCGAAACTAATGATTTAAGCTGAGTAGCAGGGTAAGGTCAAGGATAGATCGAACGCCGTCCCGTTTCGCATCGCCAAAGCAGTGACCAGCGTCTAATTAGTACAACCTTCATGTTAGGACCCACAATTCGTCGCAAGGCCAGTCGCTTCGGCACGCTGGTGCGCCATTCCGCAATGACGCGGCGGACCGGCATTACGCGCAAACCCGTATTAGCTCCGCGTGGCGAGCTGGGCGTCACCTTCATCGGTCATTCCAGCTTCTTCCTGCAAATTGGCGGCAAGAACATTCTGATCGACCCCAACTTCGCGCGCTGGATCTTTGTCTTGAAGCGCCTGCGACGGCCGGGGTTGCGCCTGCGGGACTTGCCTCCGATTGACGCTGTGCTGGTATCGCATGCCCATTTCGATCACCTGCACCGTCCCTCACTGCGAGCCATTGCGCGACTCGCGCGCTGGCGGGCGGGAAAGCGGCCGCTGATTATCGTGCCGCACCACGTTCGCGACCTGGTCAGCGACTTAGGATTCTCTCGTCCCATCGAGTTGAATTGGTGGGAGAGTTTGCGTTTGGGGCAGCTTGATATCACCCACGTGCCGTCGCGGCATTGGGGAGCGCGGATGGTTCGTGATACCCACCGCGGCTATGGTGGATACGTCGTGCGCGCTGCTCAGCATTCCGTGTATCACGCCGGCGACACGGCATACTTCAAGGGATTCCACGAAATCGGGGAGCGGCTGCGGCCGGAACTGGCGCTTTTGCCCATCGGAGCCTACCAGCCCGATTCCTTTCGCGCGGTGCATACCAGTCCGGAAGATGCGGTGCAGGGCTTCGTAGACCTGGGCGCGCGCTGGATGGTCCCCATGCACTACGGCACCTTCCGCCTGTCGTATGAACCGGTAGAAGAACCGGTACAGCGGCTAAAGCTAGAGGCAAAACGGCGCCACCTGGAGAAGCGGATCTGCGTGCTGGAAGAAGGCGTGACGAAATTTTTTTGAAGCCGCTACTTCGTGAATGGTGGTTCGTGAATCGTGAATCCTCCGGTATGATTTTCTATTCACGATTCACCATTCACGAGCCACGGAACTTGGAGGGATCTCTTGAAACGAACCGCGTTTGCGCTTCTATTCGCCGTGCTATTGTCGGTTTTTTCCTGGGCCGCTGACGTTTACAGCCAGGGCAAGATTGTGAAGTGGGAGAACGGCACCTACGCCGATAATTCCAAGAAGCATCCCACCAAGAACTGGATCGTGTACCAATTACAGGCTGACAACACGACGTATTCCATTGCCCGTCACAAAGAGACCAAGCCGCAAATGCAGGCGGGCGAAACGGTTCAGTACGAATTGAAGAAGAGCAACCAGATCACCGTCATCGACGTCAGCGGCAAGAAGCACGAATACCAGATCGTGGGGCAAACCGCGGGGACGGCCCAGTAAGGCAACAGACAGCGGTTCAGAGTTTTCTCATCTTCCCAAAACGGCACCACGCGCCGTCTGCGGTCGATTTTCTTGCTTCGTTTCATAGCGCCGGTGCAAGAATCTGCTTGATGCCCACTTCTGCCGCTCGCCATCCGGGCATTAGTTTCACCTGATCTCTCAACATCTAACGGCACACGCAGTGGAGGACCCATGAATAGTCTTCGGCGCACTCTTCTGTTTCTGCTCATCCTAAGCGGCCTGGTCATCACTTGCACACCTCTCCTGGCTCAGACCCTCATCGACACCGTTTTCGTGGGAACAGAGCCGGCGGTCGTCGCAGTGAATCCGGCGACCAACATGATTTATGTCATCAACCAGGGTGACTCGCCTCCCGACGTTGCAGTGATCGACGGATCAACCGACCAGGTGGTTGCCACTATCCCGGTCGGGAATAACCCTGATGCCATGGTGGTGAACCCGTTTACCAATCGCATTTATGTGGTGAACGACAACGACAACACCGTTACCCTGATAGACGGCGCGACGAATAATACCTATACCATTCAAGTTGGAAGCTACCCTTGGTATATCGCGGTAAATACGGTTACGAACAAGATCTACGTCACCGACAGTACAGTCCCAGGCTATGTAACGGTAATCGACGGCGCGACCAACCTGGTAACGGCGACCATACCCGTCCGCGACGCCCCAGCCACCCTGGCGGTCAATCCGGCGACCAACATGATCTATGTCTGCAACTGGGGCGAGAATACGGTCAGCGTCATCGATGGCGCAACCAATACCAACATCAAGACCATCCTCGTAGGCCATACGCCGAATGGCATTGCGGTGAATTCTGTCACGAACATGATCTACGTAACGAATTACAGCGACAACACGATGTCGATCATCAATGGTAGCAACAATAATGTTGTCGCCACTCTTACCCTGACCGATACCCCCGGCGGTGAGTACCTATCTCCTATGGCGATCAATCAGGTGACCGGCTTGGTGTACGTCGGCACCAATGACGCCAACGTCGCGATAGTCGACGGCACAAACCACATTATCGGCACTCTGCCCATTAACTACGACCCCAACGCCATGGCTATCGACTCCGTAACCAACAAGATCTACATCGCGGCCGGTGAAAACGAACTGGTCATGATCGATGGCAACAGCAACACCATCGATGACACTTTGGTTGGCAACGGAGATGACGCGCTAGGCATCAATCAGGGCACCAATCGAATTTATACCGCCAATTACGGCGACAACACCATCTCGGTGGTAGCTGGTGCCAATGCTTCTCCAATGCAGTGGATTTCGGTCAACCCATGCCGCCTGGTGGATACACGCAAGACTGGCAATCCTGTTCTGGGTGGCGCGTCAGAGACTTTCTTTGTCCCGCAGCTTGGTGGCTGCAATATTCCCGCGACAGCCGCTGCGTACTCACTGAATGTCACTGTGGTGCCCTGGACTGCCTTGGGTTATCTGACAATCTGGCCGACCGGCGAGGCGCAGCCATATGTCTCCACCATGAACTCTCTGGATGGTCGAACTAAGGCCAACGCCGCCATCGTGCCGGCTGGTTACAGCGGCGGGGTGAACGTGTATGCCACGAATACGACTGATGTGGTCCTGGACATCAATGGCTACTTCGCGCCGGCCGGCTCGCAGACTTATCAGTTCTATCCTATGACGCCCTGTCGCGTGGTTGACACTCGCCTGCCAATCGGTCCCCTGGGCGGACCAAACTTGGGGACTAACCAGACGCGTGATTTCCCCGTGTTGCAGAGTCCGTGTTTCCAGGGCATCAGCCAGCCCCAAGCCTACTCGTTCAACATGACGGTTTCGCCGAATCCAGCCGGACAGCCGCTAAACTATTTGACCGTGTGGCCGGCGAGCGAATCGTAGCCCTACGTTTCGGTGCTCAACAATCCCACGGCGACCCTGGTGGCTAACGCGGCCATTGTCCCTGCTGGGACAGAGCAGTATGGAGACATTAACGTCTACGCCTACAACAGCACCGACGTGATCATCGACGTCAATGGCTATTTCGCGACTCCCAGCCAAACCGGATACTCCATGTATCCCGTGGAGCCTTGCCGAGTAATTGACACTCGCACCATTGGGAATGGTGCGCCGTTCAGTGGCGTGCTCAGTCCTCCCGTGAACGTGGCGGGCAGCGTTTGCGCTCCACCCAGCACCGCCGGGGCTTATGTCTTCAACGCAACCGTGGTGCCGGTGGGTTCATTGACCTATTTGACCTTGTGGCCGGATGGTACGACTCAGCCGTATGTCTCAACCCTGAACGCTTCTGACGGATGGATTGCCTCCAACATGGCCATCGTGCCCAACAAGGATGGCTCCGTCGACGCTTACGCCTATGGATGGACACAACTCATCCTCGATACGTCCGGCTACTTCGCGCCGATAACCGACGAACGCCTCACTCATCGGCCGGGAACCGAGGAAAAGAGCCCACACCCAGAACACAGGAAAATACCCCTGATGCAACTGCCCGGCCGTCCGGACCTGTAATGTTCCAACTCGGCAAGCGCCTAGCGGTGGGCGCTTGTCGAGCGATAGCACAATGTTGGGAATGCGTAATTTCGCAAATGCCGCCGCGCCTGCGTCCTGCTGCTGAAAAGCTACTTTGGGACAGCTTTGTGCCGAAGCACGATTTCACCTTTACCGCGGTTTGAGCCTATTTGCGACTCTCCGTGGAGGGCGCGGCGAACTTGCCAGCAATCCCGAGAGGTGTTCGACCTCGGTCACCACCCGGTCCAGATCATCGATCAGCGGTTTGAGACGATGGGTAACGCCGCCGATCCGATATTCCCTCACCAGTGAGCGGTAATACCACAGGGTCTTCACCTTCGGCGCTGAGAAGCGAGTGAAGACGATGTCGCCGTCGTAGCGCAGATCGCGAAGTACGGCGCGCACGTTGTAGAGTTTATCGGCGGCGGAGACGAAGCGGGTCTCGGCATCCTCGTGGCGGATGCGACGCAGGTATCGAAACTTGCGCCGCTCCCAACTTTCCTTCTTCTTTGGATCCTCGGCATATGAGTCGGTGCAGCCATCCACCATCTTCGCCACTCGCGCGCCAAAAATCTGTTCGATCACCTTCAACATCGGCCGTCCACCGTGATCCTCAACCGCATCGTGCAGCAGCGCGGCAATTCCCATCTCCTCATCGCCGCCATAATCGAGCACGATGGAAGCCACGCCCAAAAGGTGCGAAATATATGGAATGCCGCTCTTCTTTCGGTCTTGGTCACGATGGATCTGCGAAGCGAAAAGCAGGGCATGATCAAAGCGGGTGGAGAGTGGGACGAACTTGCGATCGAACGAGCCGGGCAGCTTGGTGGTCATAGCCAGAGCAGGAAGTTACTGGTGACAGAATAACGGAAATTCAAGGCAGCCACTAGAGAGTAGCGGCAACTGGTGTGACCGTGAG
Organism: uncultured Acidobacteriaceae bacterium; assembly: GCA_963818905.1. GTDB lineage: Bacteria > Acidobacteriota > Terriglobia > Terriglobales > Acidobacteriaceae > Bog-257. Next base: position 16,241 of record CAWFUE010000070.1, on the reverse strand, counting down.
ATTTGAGTGGACCGTGTCGATAGGCACCGTTCTTCTCAGCGCGGGTATTCAGCTTGCGAAAACCGCCGCGCTGAGAAGAAATTCCATGGTGGCGACTTGCCCGCACCACCTGTGGCTCGCTTGCTTGCCAGAAACAAGTGCAAGCCGGATGCCAATTTCTCCTGCGCTGCCGAGGCTAACGCATGCGACGAAAAGACGCAGATTTATATAGTCCTTACGGGCATAGAATCGACTATAGGCACGGAGGGGAAGGGCTCAACTGTATCTGAATGGAGAGTAAAGCTATCTGAAATGTTAGTCCAGATGGGACTGCAAGGCGCCATGGCCCTGACTCGCGCCTTTCGAGTGGCGCGGAATTCCAAACGCGCCAGGCGTTCACACAGCGGAGATTAGGAGCAAAGCAATGATGCGTCGTTTACTGTTGATACTGGTTTCGGCTTCGCTATTGGGGTTGGCGCCGGTATGGGCGCAGTCCGGCGCCACGCCCGGCGGTCAATCGTCGGCCAACCCACCCGGTGTCGCGAGCCCACCAATTCAGATCGCCGTGACGGGCTGCCTCAAGCGCAGTTACGACGGGGGCTATTACATCACGGATCGCAACGGCACACACTGGCGGCTATCGTCGAATAAGGTAGATCTCGATGCCAACGTCATGCATGTGGTGATGGTGACCGGCAGGCCCGGCTCGCTAGCGAACCAGAATGAATCTGCAAGTCAGCAAAATGAGACCGCGCAAACCAGCGGCAAGCGCTCCCCGAGTCTGCAGGTTTTGACGGTGAAAATGTTAAGCAACAGCTGCACCCGATAATGCGCTCGGCGCGCCGGGGCATGCGACGGCACCCTCAGAATAACTTAGCGGTGCAGTTTTGGGATTGAGCCGCTTTCCGACAGCTTCTGGACTTGCGCCAAGAGGTTGATGCTGGCATCATGGGCGCTAGCTCCTCAGCAGCAATTCCAGGGAAAACGTCCAGATGTTCCGTCTTAGCTCAGCCTCGCGTCGTCCGTCACGTGAGCTTCGAATCGCTGTTTTCGTCCTCCTGCTATTTTCCTGCGCGGGAGCATCGCTGAGCGCGCAATGCCCGCCGGAGAACGATCCTAATATCAGTTTCAAGCGGTCGGGTGAGAAGCCGCCTAACGTAGAGCCGTTGCTGCCGGAGGCCGGTTTTTTGTCCGACACCCATTACACCAGCGAATTTTTTGGCTTCGGCTTCGATCTGCCGCTCACCGTCAAAGGCCACCAGATCATGATGCCGATCATGCCGGAGAAACAGCATGTGCTGCTGGCTCTGCAATTCGAAAACGACCAGCACAACGGCTACATCATGGTCACAGCAAGCGATCCGCGTCCCGGATTCGACGTAGACACTCCCGAGAAACAGAAACAGGAACAAGAGCTGGAGAAGTGGTCGCAAGAGGGCAACTTCGATAGGCAGAACCAGCTACCGGTGCCCTCTTTCCTGATGCACCCCGAGCATTTCTATTCTTCTTTCCACCGGAATGGGCGGACCTACACTGCGCAGTACCGCGCGGCGATCAATAACTACATGGTCAAAGTGATGATCGCCACCAACGATCAGGATTTCCTGCATAAGGCCAAGAACGTAATGGCAGACGCGAAGTTCTATTGTCCGCGACAGGACGGCTCGATGGTCACCCAGGACAATAAACCGGTAAGAATTCCGGGTGAGCCGTACTACGGGCCGACGGTGCCGACATTTCGCGTGAACGCAGCGATTCGCGACGAGCCGGCTAAGAACATTCCGCGCGGCGAGGTGGTAGAAGGCGTTTATCGCAATCCTGATGTGGGAGTGCAGTATCAGCCTCCTCCCGGTTGGAGCATAGTTCAGGTTGACAACAGCGATCCTCCACTGGAGCAGTCAGCGTCACGCATTCACCGCTTCCTTCACGCCTGCTCGCAAACCCTGTTGCAGGTTGCTCCGCAGCGGACGGCAGATCAGGAGGATCCTCCCGGGACGATGATTACCTTGCGCGCGATCGATCCCAATTGCCTCTCGATGCACACCGCAGTTTCGCTGACTGACAAACGGACCACCGACGAAGTCGCTGCCACACTGGAGCAGATGCGAGAGTTCGGCTCCATCGACTCCGATGAGCTGAGAACGATGCACGGGCACCTGTTCATGATCTTCCACGGAACCCTGGCTACGGCGCCACGGGGTGAGGATCTGGGCGAGCGCATGTCGCAATCGATCTTCGCCACTCGCTACAACAAGCTGTTACTGATGTGGACGGTGCTGGCGCCGAACTCTGCCGCCATGGCTGAAATCCCAGCCAGCAATATTCTCTTCGACGGCTCGCCGCCGATCGAGCTACGAGCCTCGCTTCAGGCCAAGAAGTGAATCGTGGGGAATATCAATCTCTAACGCAGCTTAAGCTGCTTCCCTATGAGAGTGCATAGACGAAAAGTCGTGCCGGATGGCGGCAGCTACCGGGGGTCGGAATGGCAGCCAACCTCGCCGGCACGACCTGAAGTACCACGGCAAAATCGTACTCGTGCGGAAACTCATTCGCAGCAGCATAGGTCACGCTTGAGCGTGCAATACTGCCTGCGATGACGTGAGCCACGTCGCACCCCGATGTACATTAAAAAGTCTTCGCACAACGATTTTTCTTCCTCCCGGGAGCAGCAAAAAGCCGCAGGGCAGACCTGCGGCTATGGGAAAACTCTGTTTCTTACCAACCACACGTCTTACCAGTAAGACGTCTTACCAGTAAGATTTTCTAGTGACGCTTCTTCTTGGCGGCTTTCTTCTTTGCGCCGGCGCCCTTTTTCGCAGCTTTCTTGGCGGCCTTCTTTTTTGCTGGGGCTTTCTTGGCGGCTTTCTTAGCTCGCGCCTTTGGGCAGCTTTCTTGGCTGCCTTTTTCGCCGCTTTCTTTGCAGGAGCTTTCTTGGCTGCCTTTTTCGCAGCTTTCTTTGCCGGGGGCTTGCGCGGAGCCGGAGGTTTCGGCGGAGGAGCATCGCCGCCGCCGCCGCCTTCTGGCTCCAGTCTCAACATCTTCTTCGACCACTGTGACGGATTCGGGTTCTTCTTCCTCTTCCTCTTCTTCTTCGTATTCTTCGTCGTCGAGGGAATCGCCGTAGGCGCCGTCTCCGTAGTCATCCATTTCGTCGTCTCTGCGTCCATAGAGCGTTTCATCGAATGCCATATGCTTGTCCTCCTGATGGTGCCGGACTCCGCATGACTGAACGGAGGCAGCTCGCACAGCAAAACTTGGTTTTATACCAAAGACCAATACTCGCACAAGAGGCACGCGATCGTACGCAACAGAATGCTCGCTGGGCGGCAGCGTGGCTGACCAGCAAACGAGTGCAACGGGCTTGTTGTAACAGAACATCTGCGCGAAGGGAAGAGGGGAAATCAGCCGTCAGCCATCAGCTTTCAGTCAACAGCCAAAACAGCAGTCGGCAATCAACAGTCGGTGATCCCTTTGGCAAGGTGACTGGGGTTTGCTGCAAAGGCGCATTAGCTGACGGCTGATAGTTGGAAGCTATTTTCTGATCAGCAACATCTCGCCGGCGCGCAGATTGGCGGACAGCTTCGGATTGTCGCGCTTCAGGGCCGCGACCGAGGTGTGGTTGGACTCGGCGATGCTGCTGAGCGTCTCGCCCTTCTTAACCTTGTGATACTTCGCGCTTTCCGAGCTTTGCGCCGTAGTCGACTTGCCATGCTGTGCCGGCTGCTGGCGGAGGCCGTCTTGTCGCCTCCGTAGCGGGATCGGTGCTTTCGGACTCCGTGGGCTTGTAGATGACCAGCGTGCGCCCGGCGGTCAGCTCGCTGCCGTGCAAGTGGTTCCATTTGCGCAACTTGTCGACGGGAACCTCGAAATCGTCAGCCACCGAGGCGACCGTATCGCCCTTGCGGACTTTGTAATGTGTGGCCTTGTGCGAGTAAGCCGCCGCCTGACCGTCATGCCGGCCTGGCGCGATCGGGATGATCAGCTTCGTGCCCGCCTTTACGTCGTCATCGGTCAGGTTGTTGGCCTCCTCGATGGAAGCCGTCGAGGTGTGATACTTGCGCGCGATCGAGGGCAGCGTGTCCCCGTATTCCACCCGGTGATAGCGCCAGTAGGTGCGCATGTCCAGCGGAATAGCGGCCATTGCCGCTTCATACTTCGTCTGCGAGCCCGCCGGCAGATTCAGGATGAACGACTGGTCCTTCGGTGTCGTCATCCGCAGCAGGCTGGGATTGAGCTCCTGCAGGTAATCCACTGAGGTATCGACGCATTCGGCGACCAGGCGCAGGTCCACCGGATAGTTGATCGTTATGTGATCGATCTGCGGCGCAGGCTCCGGAGCCACTCGCTGCAGCCCATACTGCTCCGGATTCTTCGCCATGATGGTCTCGGCCAGGATGATGGGAACGTAGTTCCGCGTCTCCTGCGGCAGCACGCCGCGCCTGTACAGCTCCCAGAAATCGGCATAGCCAGTGCGCTCCACGGCATGCTGCACGGTACTGGCGCCCGAGTTGTAGGCAGCCATCGCCAGGTACCAGTCGCCGAACTGGTTGTAAAGATCCTTCAGATTCCGGGCAGCGGCGAGGGTCGCCTTCTCGGGATCCAGCCGCTCATCGACCCACCAGCTTCGCTGCAGGCCATAGAGTTCCGCGGCCCCGGACATGAACTGCCACATGCCGCGGGCGCCAGCTCGCGATAACGCCAGAGGCTGGAAACCGGATTCGGCCTGCGCCAGGTAGATCAGGTCCTGCGGGACGCCTTGTTCCTTCAGAACCCGCGAGATCATCTCGCGATAAAGGCCAGCCCGTGCCCAGGCGTGTTCCAGAGTGGCCTTACCGCGCGGGCTGGAGAAGTAGTTGATGAACATTGCCACCTGATCATTCAGAACCAGTGGAAGGTCGGACTTAGTGGTCTTGATCTCGGCTTCGGCCTTGGCGCGGATGTTGGGATCGACCGGGAATGTAATGTCGTTAGCTTCATCAATTGGCGCCGGCTCGGAGCGTGGCTCCTGGAATCCATCTCCTTGCTGTAACGCTGCCATTTCGAGGTTGTGGACGGCGTCAACAATCTTGTCGAACTCGGTTTCCAGCCGCTCATTGTTGCGGACATCCAGATTGCTGCTCAGAATCGTGTTGAACGCCTGATCAAAATTTGCCTTGGCTGCCTCCAGGTGTCCCGCCTGATAGTTGGCCTGACCGGCGGCATATTCCTTTTCGGCCTGAGCGATCACGGCATCCGCTGGATCGGGCTGCGGTTTGGCTTGCGGCTTCGGATCTTGGATCTTGGCTTGTTGCTGAGTCTTGGTTACGGCCGGGGGATCGATGTCAGGAGCTGTAGCTTTGGCCGGAAGAGCCGCGGATTTCTTCGGTTCGCTGGTCTCGCAGCCTGTGAGGCTGAAGATAACAAAGCTTAGGAAGAGCAGTATCGCGACCGGAGCCTTGAGGCGAAGCAGCATCATCGTTTGCGACTGATCCGAAAAAGCCTTCTCCAGCGTCCCACCCGGTTGCTGTGATGTTACTACGCGAAGAATTTCAGGGTCAACGAAAGCGACGCCGAATGGGACTAACCACCGCTGTACGAAGGGTTTGACGAAGACGAGTCCTGCAGTTGCTCCGTGGCATTGGACTTCTGCAGGCTGACGTCGCCAGGTCGCGGCGCAGAATAGTTGTCCCGATGCGGACTTCCCGCTACTGCGGCAGCCCAACTTTCTTCACCAGCTCGGCGAAGCGCGGGTCGGAGCGGATGGGATCGAGCAGGAAGTCGGTGTTCAGACCGATGAGGCGATCGCGCTCCCGGTACGCCGTATCGAGCCAGTAGAACGCCTGGTCCTTGTCGCCCGCCTGGGCATACAACTGGGCGAGGAAATACGGCGAGGTGTAGCTGTTCTTACGCTGCGCCAGCCGGACTGCGATACCCCGCTTGAGAGCCTCTTTCCAACCTCCGGCCTTGTAACCCTCATCCTGCGCGGCGGCAAATTCCACATTGTTCGGATCGCCATCGAGCCGAGCGAAGGTTTTCCATTCTTCAATGGCCTGCGGGTACATACCTTTTCCCCAATGGGCCCAGGCCAGATATTGGTGCACGGGCGCGAAGGTTGGGTTTTCGGCTGCTATCCGCTTGCCTGCTTCGATCGCCTCATCGTACTGTCGGGCGCAGACGTGCACGTGTACGGCGGCTGTGCTGACGATCGGCGACAGCGGATCGAGCTGGTGAGCGCGCGCCGCTTCCGCCAAAGCTTCCTGTGTCCTGCCCAGAGAACCCAGGTCCTCCGCGTGCCATTGGCGTGCGGTAGCGTCATTGGGATCTAGTTCGAGAGTTTTCTTGTATTCGGCTTCGCCTTCGGCAAAATCGAAGTCGTACTCCATCTCGTTCGACGCCAGATCAGCATGGGGCTGCGCCAAACTTGGATCCAACTCCAGCGCTCTCCGAGCAGCGGCATTTGACTCGGGAAAGTCTTCGGCAGGCGAGCCACCGTGGCTCGGCAATACTCCATAAGCATCGGCCAGGCCGAGGTACGCCATCGCGTAGCCAGGATCTTTCTCAATCGCCTGATTGAAATACGCGATCGCCGCCTGCAAGCTCGCGGGCGTGCGCTTGTTCCACTCGTAGCGGCCCTTCAGATACAGCTCATAGGCTTCCGGATCCTTCGTTCCCTGCTTGGTGACCTGCTGCTTCTCCGCGCTGCTCATCTCGGAGCGCAGCTTGCTCGCGATGTCGCCGGCGATCTGCTGTTGCAGCGGGATGATGTTGGCCGCCGGGCCGCTGTAGTGTTGTCCCCAGATCTCGGTGTTGTCGCTGACGTTGGTGAGTTCGGCGCTGACGTCGATGTTGTCGCCCTGAGGCACCACGCGCCCGCTTACCAGCGCCGCCACGCCCAGATCCTTGCCCACCTGCTGCACGTCGACGTCTTTGCCTTTGTAGCGAAACACCGAATGTCGCGACTTCACCTTCAGGTCGGGCACGTGCGCCAGATTGTCGATCAGCGACTCGGTGATGCCGTCGCTCAGGTAGTCGGTCTTGGCATCGCCGCCGACATTGGTGAACGGCAGCACGGCCAGCGAATCGATCTGCGTCGTCTTGTGCGCTCGCACATACCACGCAACTCCGCCCGCAGCCAGCGTAAGAGCCACGACCACGCAAATCGCCACGAAGATCGGCAGTTGCCGCCGCCTGCCCGTAGTGGCCGCCGGCATCCTGCCGCTGGACGAAGACGAATGCGCGGCGGCCAATCGCGTCGATTCGGTATCGCGCTTCAACCGTTGGAGGTCGGTACGCAGCTCCGCTGCGCTCTGGTAGCGCAGATTGCGATCCTTCTCCAGCGCCTTGCGGATGATGCCCTGGAGCTCGGGCGAGACGTCCGGATTCAGTTGGGCGGGCGGCGGCGGCTCGTCGCGCAGAATCGCGCTGCAGATTTCGCCTGAGGTCGCGCCATCGAACGGCATCTTGCCGGTCGCCATCTCGTAGAGCACTGCGCCGAAGGAAAACAGATCGGTACGCGCGTCAACCTCTTTGCCGCGCACCTGCTCGGGCGACATGTAAGCCACGGTACCCAGCATGGTGCCGGGACTGGTGAGATGCTGCGCGCCGGAGTCGGCGATCTTGGTCACGGAATCCGAACCATTTTCCTGCGCTCGCACTTTCGCCAGGCCGAAGTCGAGAACCTTGGCGTGTCCGCGCCGCGTGACGAAGATATTCGCAGGCTTGATGTCACGATGGATGATGCCTTGGCCGTGCGCCGCATCCAGAGCGTCCGCAACTTCGGTCGCGAGATCGAGCAGCAGTTCGTGCTCCATCGGACGCCCGGCGATGCGATGCTTCAGCGTCACGCCGTCGAGAAACTCCATCACCATGAAAACGCGGCCGTCTTCTTCGCCAATGTCGTGGATGGTGCAGATGTTGGGATGATTCAGCGCCGAAGCCGCGCGCGCCTCGCGGCGGAAACGCTCGAGCGCAGCCGGATCGCGCGCCACATCATCAGGCAGGAACTTGAGCGCGACAAAGCGTCCCAGGCGCGAGTCCTCGGCCTTGTAGACCACCCCCATACCACCACCGCCGAGCTTTTCCATAATGCGGTAGTGCGAGATGGTGGTATCGATCATGTGGACGGCGCGTTGAACGGAATGCCTGATGATAGGGCGGGTAGTGGGGGCAGTCAATTGCATTTGCGGGCGCGAAGGGGATGGATGGAGCCCGAGCTTGCATGTAGCCTTCGGGGTCTGAATCAGCAGCTCGATCTTTCACAGTTGATTGGGTTCGTATCAGGGCACGACTTCAGTCGTGCCGCCACAATGATTTCTGGATAAGGCCTTTAGGCCCTGCGAATTCTTGCCCTCAGGGGCTAAAGCCCGGTTCTTATCGACATTCTCCCGGCACGACTGAAGTCGTGCCCTGATACGAAGCGATTTGCCGAACGACTTCTGGTAGCAAAGCAACGAAAGCGAGGCACTCGATATGAAACGGTGCGCGGTGGATGTGCGTGCGGCTCTGCTGCTGGCGTCGCTATTTTCTCTCGCGTCGTGGGCCGTTGGAGTGGAGCGAGACTATCGAGATAACGTCCGCGACGGCTTTCCATCGAAATTTTCGCTAGCCTCCAACGGTCCCCGGTGTGCATACCGATTCACCGTGGAATAACCGGGTCTGCCGGGTATCCCATGTTATCCCGCTCAGTTTGGCGATAGGGTGGGATCGATCACTGGCTCCGCAGCTCTCCGATAGGCACGATCTTCGTAGCGCTGCGGAATTTCTTGTAGTCGCGGTCGGTGACCTCCACGTCGAGGTCAAGATCCTTGAGCAAAGCCAGCCGTACATCCGCTGTCACCGAGACCCGCTGTTGCAGCCACACCTCGTCGTTGACGCGAGTGTTCTCGATGATAAGACGTGAGCCCTTGTGCAGCCGAGCGAGAAATAAACCAAAAGAGACGTTGTCAATGAACTGCACGTCCAACTTCGCCATCTGTGAATCGCCCTTGTCGATCCAGACACGGAAGCGGGTCTTGGGCAGGATCTTCGCTTCCTTGTGCACCGGCTGGTATCCCGGTTTGGGGTCGCCGTCGATCACGTAATTGTCTCGGCCCTGCAGCTTTTCGATCCCGACAAACTTGAAGTTATAGGCGTCGGCCACTTCGCCGACAAACTGCAGTTCCTCGTCGCGATCCTTCTGTTCCTTTTCCAGCCGTCTCTTCCGGTCCGATTCGGATTCGTTCTTGCGCTTGTCGATCAGCTTCTGGATCTTCTCGTCTTCCTTTTGGGCCTCTTTGGCGGAGAGCGGCTTGTCGTTCTTTGCGACGAGCTTCTCGACCGGCTCGCCGTAGATTTCCATGATGTCGTAAGTCTTGGTCTCAGTGGACTTCACCTTGCCCTTGCCGTCCAGGTGACGCTCTTCTTGCCGTTCGACATAGGTGTAGTCGCGCAGCTTCTTGTCATTCTCCAGATCTTTGTCGGCGGAAAGGCGAATCAGATCACGGATCTGTTCCTGCGAGAGCGTGGATGAGTTGGCTGGAGACGAGACGTCAGATGGGTTCGTAGTGCGAGCTTGCTGCGCAATAAGGAAGGCTGCAGAGACAGCGATGAAGATCACACTGCGATAGAGCGATACCAACATACTTCGGAATTTCAACCCACCCCTTCCAGTAAAGTTCTGCCTCAAGGTACGGTTGAATCAGTGAAATAGTTTCGTTCTGCTTCTAGTTCTGTAAGGCAGCTAAGCGTGCGCCAGCGCCTGTTGCAAATCTGCCAGCAGATCGTCAACTCCTTCAATCCCCACTGAGAGCCTTACCGTCGCGGCGGAAACGCCGAGTAGCTCCAGTTGTTTTGCACTCAGGCTGGTGTGCGAAGTGAGCACCGGGTACGACACGGTCGATTCCACTCCGCCCAGACTCGCCGCCAGATACCACAGCTTCAGGTTGTCGATGAAGCGTTCGGCAGCCGGCCCACCGCCGCGCAGATCGAATGAAACCATCATGCCGAAATCCTTCATCTGTCGGCGCGCAACCTCGTGACCCTCGTTGTCTTTCAGTCCGGGATAGTACACGCGCCCGATTTTGGGATGCTGGGTCAGCATCTCGGCAATGCGTGCGGCATTGCAGCAAGCTCGCCCCACCCGGACATCGAGCGTCTTCAGCCCGCGCAGCAACAGATAGGCACAACCAGGATCAAGGCATCCGCCAGTTAAAATCATGATCTGGCGCGCGGCATCCATCCATTTTTTCGATCCCGCCAGCACTCCGGCTGTCAGATCGCTGTGGCCGCCCAAGTACTTCGTCGCCGAATGGATCACGACATCGGCACCCAATTCGAGCGGCTTCTGCAGTAGCGGTGTAGCGAAAGTGTTGTCAACGACGACGCAGACCTTGCGCGTGCGGCCAAGTGCGCACAGCGCGGCAAGATCAACACAGCGCAAGGTCGGGTTAGTGGGCGATTCCAGAAATAACATGCGCGTCTTGCGGCTGAAATAGCGCGCGGCATTCTTGATCTCGTGATAGGGAACGAACCGAACCCTAATCCCACAACGTGGGAGTACCTGCTCGAACAGCTTGACTGTTCCGCCATAGATGTCGAGCATGGAGACGATCTCGTCGCCCGCGCGGCAGGTTGCCAGCACCGCAATCAGCTCGGCCGCCATGCCGCTGGAGGCGGCGACGGCGGCGTCGGCTCCTTCCAGCGCGGCGATCTTCTCTTCCGCCGCGGCAAGGGTGGGATTGCCGTAGCGCGAGTAGAGATACATTCCGCTGTCGCCTTTAGCGTACTCGCGCAGGCCTTTAACTCCGGCCACGGTGAACACTGAGGCTTGCACCACCGGCGTCGTCAACGGCGCGTTTTGTCCGTGACGATCCTCGCCGGAATGAATGCAGCGCGTAGCATCGGCCTGGTTCGTGCCGGCTCTGATTTTGGCCATGTGAGATCAATCCTCGGGCGGACAGTCGATTGTAAATGGAGGTTGGCGCCCGCAATCCGCTCCGGAACTGGTTTGTCTGTCTATGTGCCGTTACTTGCGCGCCACTGTCACGGCTGCATATACTTTGAAGGTTTGGCCCAACAGAGACGCCTTCCAACTCTTCGCGTCCCAGTAATGCTACCGGGGTCCGCAATCATTTCGGAGAATTTATGGCAACCACACACATTCTGGAACAAGAAAGCAATCCCTGGGAACAACAGGCTGCGCGCTTCAAGATTGCAGCCGAAAAACTGAAGCTTGATGAAGGCCTCTGGCGCGTTCTCCAGCAGCCTAATCGCGAAATCATCGTGCACATTCCGGTCAACATGGACAATGGGCAACTGGAAGTCTTCACCGGCTATCGGGTACAGCATTCGATTGCGCGCGGTCCAGCGAAAGGCGGAGTGCGTTATTCGCCCGATGTCACGCTGGACGAAGTGCGCGCGCTCGCAAGCTGGATGACCTGGAAGTGCGCGGTGGTGAACATTCCCTTCGGCGGCGCCAAGGGCGGGGTCATTTGCGATCCCAAAAACATGTCGCGGGGCGAATTAGAGCGTTTGACCCGCCGCTACACCTCGGAGCTGATTGAGTTCATCGGCCCCGAGAAAGATGTTCCGGCGCCCGACGTCAATACCAACGAGCAGGTTATGGCATGGATGATGGACACCTATTCCATGCACATGCGGCAGACGGTAACTGCGGTCGTGACCGGTAAGCCGCTGAACATGGGCGGATCGCGGGGACGGCGCGAAGCCACTGGCCGCGGCGTGATGATCATCTGCGACGAATCGATCAAGAAGCTCAACATGCCGCGCGAGAAAACCCGCGTCATCATTCAGGGTTTCGGCAATGTCGGCTCCAACGCAGCCCTGCTGATGCATAACGCCGGCTATAAGATCGTCGGCATCGGCGAGTGGGATGGCGGCCTCTACAACAGCGGCGGCATCGATGTTCATGCGCTGTGGGAGTATCGTCAGAAGGAAGGAACTATCCACGGCTTCAAGGAAGCGGAGAAGCGCGCAACCGATGATCTGCTGGTCACCGACTGCGAGATCCTGATCCCCGCGGCCACAGAAAATGTCATCACCTCAGCCAACGCCGACGATGTGAAGGCAAAGATCTTGGTGGAAGGAGCAAACGGCCCCACGACCGCGGCTGCTGACGACATTCTTGCGGAGAAGCATGTGTTCGTCATGCCCGACATTCTGGCGAACGCCGGCGGCGTTACCGCGTCCTATTTCGAATGGGTGCAGGACCGGCAAGGATATTTCTGGAAAGAATCGGTGGTCAATGAGCAATTGGAGCACATCATGGTTTCGTCCTTTGAGGATGTGGTGCGCTACGCCGAGACCCACAAGGTGAACAATCGCATCGCTGCCTATATGCTGGCGATCGACCGGGTGGCGTATACGATCAGGCAACGTGGCATTTACGCTTAGTTACGATCCGATAAACAATTGCATTGGCACGGCTCCCCAAAACGGGAGCCGTTCCTGTTCAGGACCAAAAATAATTTTCCTTAACACCTCGGCAGCGCACCTCCAGTTGAGGCATAATAGCGTCCAAGTTTTCAGACGCCTTGAAAACGTCTCCCCGCACAGGGTTATCATGCCACGCCTATATTTTTGCCTACGCCTCCTCGCGGTAGCGATGGCCTTTCCGGCCATTCTGCTCTACATCGCTGCGGTTACGCTGGTGCGGTGCGTCCATGGCTGGCGCAATGGCATGCGTACACCGCTGCGCATCTGGATGGGTATTCTGGATTGGGCAAAGGGCATTCCGGTGGGATACAGCTATTGGGAGCAATACGAAGCTCCGATCATGCTGGACGAGATCGTGGTCCATCACGACGATTAGGCTGCATGGCCTCTTTTCCTCGATTGCTTTCAATCTAACCTGTAGCGCATAATCGGCTGTTACAGCGGCAAGCCGTCGTTGTGGTGTGTCTGCCTGGGTTTTGTGAACCTCCCGACCTACATCACGCTCACCCGCATCTTCAGCATCCCTGTGCTGATCTGGATTCTGTCCAGCAGCCGGTTCAGCTCCGCTAATGGCGAACGAGAGCTGCTGGCCTCGTTCGTATTCATAGCGGCTTCGCTCACCGACGCGATCGATGGCTACCTGGCGCGCCGGCGGGCGCAAGTGACCACTATGGGCATGCTGCTCGATCCGGTTGCCGACAAGCTGCTGATTGCCGCGGCATTCATCACACTGGTGCAGTTCAATCCCAGCATCGTTCCCGCGTGGATGGCAGTGATTATCATCGGACGCGAATTTCTGGTGAGCGGCCTGCGCTCGATCGCGGCTTCCGAAGGATTCACCATCCAGGCCAGCGATTTGGGAAAGCTCAAAATGTTTGTGCAGATCTTCTCCGTCGTGGCGGCCATTGTCGAGCATCACTGGGCCTATGTTTGGTGGTTGCCCGGTATCCCGATCCGTCCGATTGCGATCGTTTCGATTTGGGTGATGGTCGGGCTCTCGTTGTGGTCGGCCGCCGACTACTTCTTTGCCTTCTGGAGAAGAATCGATCGCACAGCGGAACGGCGTCGCCGGAAGCGCTCCTTCGTGCTCAGCCGGCGCAGGAAACGCAATGACGTCCCCGCAGTCTGAACATACACGTCCAGCGATCACTTCTGAAGCTGCGGAATATTCGACAGAAGAGCGGCAGTTGTTGCTACGGCTGGCGCATGAGTCGATCGAAGCGGCGCTTGAGGAGCGCTCGCTCGATTTGACCGCTCCCAGCGAGCACCTGGCCGAATTTCGTGGGGCTTTCACGACACTACATTTGCTGGGAAAATTGCGCGGCTGCATCGGGTACGTTTTTCCTAACCAGCCGCTGTATCGGACGGTTGCCGACACGGCGCGGTCGGCGGCTTTTGAAGACCCTCGATTCCTGCCAGTGACTCGTCCCGAAGCGCCGATCCTCAAAGTCGAGATCAGTGTGCTTTCCACCTTGCGGCCCATCCTTCCCGAGCAAATTGAGATCGGCAAGCACGGGCTGGTAGTCAACCACGGAGGCAGGCGCGGGCTGCTCCTGCCGCAAGTGCCGGTGGAATGGGAGTGGGATCGCGAAACCTTTCTGGCTCAAACCTGTCTGAAGGCGGGCTTGCCTGCGGATGCGTGGCTGAGAGGCGCAGAGCTACAAGCCTTTACGGCAGAGGTATTTGGCGAGGACGTGGAGACATCCTCGCGCTCCGAATGACGCAATAGTGCCGCTGCTGATTCGTGCTCTCCTGTAGACCTTCTTCGCAATAAGTTCAAGTTTTTGCAACAAGAGGGTTGCAACTTCTGTTGTGCATCGTTACCATCGGGCAGCTACATGCGCGAGTCTTCAGGTACTTACGCATCCCGGATTCGTCGTTTTCGGCTGCCCCGCCTCTGTATAGCTGTGGTCGGAGCGGATGCTGCCACCATTATCGAACGCGCCGAATCCCTGGTGCGAGATAACCCCTTTATCGAGTTACGTTTAGATTATCTCTCCCAGCCGCTGGCGATGCTCCCCAAGCTCAAGAACTTGCTGGAGATGCATCCCGAAGCGACCTTCATTGCCACCTGTCGACGAGCCGTAAATGGCGGGAAGTTCAAGGGATCGGTCGCCGCCGAGCTGGCCGTCTTGCGCAAGGCTGCTGACTGCGGATTTCCCCTCGTCGACCTCGAACTGCAAAGCGCAGAAGCTCTTAAAGCAGACGATTTGCGCGACCTCTCGGACCGGGTCGGCGTGATCCTGTCGCATCATAACTTCCGTGTGACCAAGAAGTTAGAAGAACAGTTCGCCGAGATGAGTAAGTATCCGGCAGATTTCTACAAGTTGGTTTCCACCGCGACCAGTCTGCACGACAACGTGGTGATGATGAAGTTTTTGGAGGCGCATTCCAGCAAGCACGAGATGGTCGGCCTCTGCATGGGCGAACAAGGCATCATCAGCCGCGTACTGGGAGTGCGCGCCGGCAGCATCTTCACCTTCGGCGCGGCCAGCAAGGGTGAAGAAACGGCTCCCGGACAAGTGCTGGCCAGCGAACTGCGCGACGTTTATCGAATTGACATGATCGACCAGGCCACCCAGGTTTACGGCGTCGCCGGTGATCCTGTGGCACATTCGCTGTCGCCGGTGATGATGAATGCAGCCTTTCGCAGGGAAACTGTCAATGCCGTTTACCTGGCGCTCCACGCCAAGACGCTCAAAGACCTCATGTCGTGCGTGAAGGATATTCCTATTCGCGGACTCAGCGTCACCATGCCGTACAAGCAGGAAATGGTTGCGGTGTTGGAGAATTCCGATCCGCTCACGCGCCAGATTGGCGCCTGCAACACTGTTGTCCGCAGCGCCGACGGCAAGCTCTACGGCTTCAACACCGATGTTGCCGGAATCGTAGTGCCGCTGGAACAGCGGATGACGTTGTCCGGAGCGCGCGTGTTGGTTGTGGGAGCCGGAGGCGTAGCTCGTGCGGCCGCATTCGGATTGAAAGCCAAGGGTGCGGAGGTCTTCATCACTAATCGCACGCCGGAAAAAGCCCAGGCATTGGCGCGGCAAGCCAAAGTGAAGTACATGAAGCGCGCTGATGTCGCGAAGCAGGAGTTCGACGTAATCATTAATGCCACGCCGGTCGGAATGAATGGCAACAAGCAGTCGCCGCTGGACGAGAAGGAGCTGAACACCAAGTACGTCTTCGACCTGGTGTATAACCCCGCGGAGACCAAGCTGGTGAAGATGGCTCGCGCGAAAAACCTTCAGGTGATACCCGGGCTGGAGATGTTTGTTCAGCAGGGAGCGCGACAGTTCGAAATCTGGACCGGCAAACCCGCTCCGATTGCCGAGATGGGGTACGTGGTGACCAAGGCTCTGGAAAGACACGCGGCTGAGGAACCAGTCGAGGAACCGAAACCTGCCACAAAGAAGCCGGCCGCCAGCAAGCCGGCGGCCAAGAAAGCGGTAAAAAAAGTCGCGAAGGCAGTTCGTAGAAGGTAGTCCCCCGGAGTGACCCACTCCGGCCTGTGTCCCGTTAAATCCCATATACGCGAGAGCGTTCGCCGCCGAAGGCTATACACGATTAGGATCACACCGGCTTACGTCCCCAGGTCGCAACGAACGTGATGACGCTCGTCCAGTAATGCGGGTCGCGGTAGAGGCTATAGAACTCCGCGAAATTCTGCTCAGCGATGCGGCTTGACTGCAGCAATTTCGCCTGTAGCTCGAGCATGGTTTCGATCCAGTACGTCGCCCAGCGAGAGCCGCCGTTGAAGATCGGCATGTGGCCCTCGGCGGCGGCCTGCTCCATCTCCAGGGAGTCTAACCACCCGGCGACCTTTTGTCCGATCGAGTAGTCGATGCCCG
>CAWFUE010000069.1:0-28661 GCA_963818905.1 uncultured Acidobacteriaceae bacterium | reverse complement strand
ATCGAAGAAGAGTGGGAGAAGATCGATCTCATCCCATTTCAAACCAGCCGGGAAGCGATGGAGTCGACGGTTGAGCTAGTGAAGCCGCGCGCGCGTAATCTCAAGGACTTCGCCACGTTGTTCCGGGGCTACTTCAGCGATTCAGTCGAGGTCGATCGTGCGGCGGCGGAGAAGTATCTGAAGGATGAGACGGTGCGGGAGATGCTGGTCGAACTCGGCGCTCAGTATGCGCAGGTCACCCAGTTCTCCGAGGCAACCGCCGAGCAGATGCTGCGCGATTTCGCGGCGGAGAAGAACGTGAAGGCTGGAGCGCTGATCAATGGAGCGCGCGTCGCGCTCACCGGACAAGGCGTGGCCCCGAGTTTGTTTGCCGTGATGGCGAACCTGGGGCAGGGGCGCACGGTGGCGCGGCTAAACAAAATCAAAATACGTTGAACTCTCTTTTATCCAAAGATCGGCCGCTGCGCGCCCTCAGGTTCGTAAGATTCGAAATGTGGAGCTGGCGAGAGAAGATCAGTTCATTCACATGAAATTCGTGTAAAGGCTCTTCAATGACGTACCGGCGCCGTCAGCTTCCCTGCCGTGGCGTTCGCCGGCGGCAGTACCTGGATTGATCCCATCATTCCCATGTCTTCATGTTTCAAAATGTGGCAGTGATACAGGAATGTGCCGACAGTATTCGGATCTGTGAAATCCATTCGTAGCGTGACGCTTGGATATTGCCCCTCGCCGGTCCAGAAGGGAATGTCTATGGTGTCGCGCATAGTGGGATCACTGACTAATCTTCCGTTCACCGCGAGAATCTGAAAATGGATCTGGTGAATATGAAATACGTGGTCTTCCGGCGTGCGGTTTTCAATGGTCCAGTCCTCGACATCACCTTGATGAACAATAATATTGGGAGGCGCACCCATTTTGTATGGCGCGGGAGTTTGGCCGGCAACAGTGATGAAGTATAGGACGAAGCCGTCAGGATCCTGCGCATTCGACGAGTGCTGCGAAAAATATAGTAAGCGGCTCGCGCTCGCTGGAGTCGTCAGGCTTGTTCTGGTGTAGGGCGTCGCTGGTTGCTGGAGCCGGCGAGCTGGTTTGTCTTTTGACAGCTTTGGGTCTGCCGAGCTTACGATCTCTGCAATCGTTCGCTTGCAATCGTTATCTCCCGAAGGACCAGTATTCCATGCCTGTGTAACCAGTTTTGCATTTTGTCCTGTGCCGGGGCTGGTTACAACAAATTCCACGCGCGCGCCGGGCGGAAGTAGTATGCTAGTCTGCGCTGCTGCCGCTGTTAGCTTGGTTTGAAGCGGCACTCCATCGATGGCCACCACTTGCACCGGCTGCGCTATCTGGTTAACCAGGACTTGCAGGTTAAAGATTGTGTCCGCTGCGGCGTTAACCACACGCCACAGTTCCTTTTCTCCGGAAGCCATCTCAATCCTCGCCGGCAGATAGTCCGGATAGACCACAGGAACAAAATTTATCGAGACATCCCAGGAGGGGACCATTGGTCCTGGCGCTTCCGGTCCTATGCGCTGCTGGTCGCGCAATACGATTACCCTTTGGCGCAATTCAGCTAAAGATGGGACTATATGCTCGATTCCTTCTACTATGATTGCTCCGGAAGCCCCGCCCTGTACCTGCCGTTCGCTGAAACCATGCGGATGTGGGTGGTACCAGTAGAGCCCTGGTGGCTCGTCTGCAGGAATTGTTATGTCGTAGTCGAATGTCTCGCCGGCATGCACTGCAGCGTGGATTACGTCATCCTGATGACAACTAGGAGGAATGGTCATCCCATGAAAATGAAGGTTGGTAGTGGAAAGATCCATTATAGGGTCACTGCAATCGCTGTCATGCCCCATACCATGCATTTCTTGCTGGTGTGCTCCAGGCGAGGGTTTTAAGTCATTATGCAGGTGGATAATCAGATGATCGCCGGGATGAACACGCAAGGTAGGAGATTCAAGACCGTCATCCGTAACATAGCAATAGCGAGGAGGACCTTCACTTGGCGGTGTCTGCTCGTAGCGCAGGTGCAAACTAACTTCGAGAGTACCATTATAGCTTTGTAGCTCCGGAGGATTTGAAACCATTGCGCCCCAGGCAGGACGAGGACAGGCGTCTCTCGCTCTTTGCGCCTGGGCGCTACAGTTAGATGCGAACACGAGACTAAGGGAAAGGCAAGACAGCAACCGCATTTTCATTGATCTCACCACGACAGGAAGAGCGCGGGTACTCCCGCGCTCGCCTAGCTATCACAGAGGCAAAAGCAGCGCCGGCAATAACCGAGCGGCTCACTTCACTTTCTTTTGGGTTAGCTCCGTCGGCTCGCCCTTGTAAAGCGAACCGCCAGATGTCACCGTGAAGTTCTCCTGCGAAGAAAAATAATCGCCACTACTATCCCAGGCACGGATAACAAGATTGTATTGACCGGGACTCAACTGGATAGTCGCGTTCAGGGTAGAATCGCCGCCTTGCGCCACAATTTGACTATTCGCATAAGCTACCATTCCGGTGATGGGATACTCATTGTCTTTCGCTGCGGAAATGATTTGTACGGGTGAAGTAACGTTGCCATTAGCGGGCGGTGAGCAGATCTTAACAGTACGATCCTGAGTGGGTGTGCAGCTAGGCGAGCCCTGGAAGAATTCCGTCATGGGAAGAGAAGTAGCGCCGTCACCGGGGCAACTAATGACTCCGAGCAAGTCGCAGAACATTCGCAGCTGGCTGCCCTGCATGAAGTGGGTATCTGACTGATAGGCGAGGTTGACCTGCGGACCTATGAGTACCTGCCAGATGTGGCCACCGCAATTGTTATGGTCCGGATTGCCACCGCACTCGTTATCGCCAGTCAACTCACCCTCATCGAAGGTGACGAGAAGTACCCCGTCGCCTCCCGGCTGGAAGGGCGGAGATTGCAATAGTTGAGGAACAAAGGTTTGCAAATAAGCGTCGGCTGCGGCCAGTGCCTGCTGGTCGTCGCTACCATTGTGCGCATCGTGGTCGAGATCAGGAGAAATCCAGGTAAATTCCGCCAGATTATTGTTCTGGATGTCCTGCAGCATATAAGGATCGGCAGGCACCATTCTAAGAAGTTGCGGCATCTGGTAGACGACATCGTTGTAAAACGCGAACGGATTGTGGCGGCGAACATACTCACCATATTCATTTCCCAAGTAGCCAATCGACGGCATACTCTGAAAATAACTTTTCCAACTAATTCCCTGGCCTGCAAAATGGCGGACCAGGTTGTCGATGGTTATAGTTTGGGTGCAGCCGTCGCCATTGCATAGTCCGCCGTCGCCTTCTCCACCGAAGGGAGCCATACCGGAGGTCAATTCTCCATAGGCAAGCCAAGAGCCATGCGAATCGGAATAGACTTGCATTCCCTGCGAGTACTGCTCGGCCAGCGATTTTAGATATGGCATGTACTCGGAAGCCTCACCAATGCTGCGGTTCTCTTCCATCACTACGACGACGTGACGGGAGTGAAAGGGTTCGGCAGGCGACTGGACAGTTGTTGGGGAGGTGAATTGTCCTTGCGCAAAACTGGCCGCGACAAGGCATGACACTACGGCAAGTAGAAGACTAGCGTGGCGCATAGCGACTCCTAGATCATGGACTAGCCCAGGTATAGTCAGTCAGCTAAAGCGACGAGCATTTCGCAAGTGAAATGGCTCCTGCGCCGCTCGATGAGCGAACTGACGTGAGGGTCTTCATCACTGCATGCCGGCATCACTCGGCTGCAGCAACTTGTCTGTCGGAGAGGCTGTCTGGCTGGAGATACTCTGCGCAAAACAACGAATCAGCGCAAGAGGCATCTGTTTGGTCGGAGCATAGCGATACTTAATACGATTGCATAGTAGGGATTAACCCTAGACTGGCTCAGGAATCCACCTAGGTCTGGTAAAGCAGGATTTTTGGGGTGGTGTCGCCACCCCCGCTTAGACTATCCTCGTATTAAACTGCGGGTAACACAAATGCCGCCGCTGGCGCGGCTCTATTCATTTTTGCCAACTTTACCCGGGTCTTGCGACCCGGGCTCACTGCGCTGCCGCCGCTGGCGCGGCTGGATTTCTGGCTTCAGCGTTGTTCCACCCCTGGCTCTCCATCCCTGTAATCATTTTGTCATGCGCATTCAGCTCCACTTGAATTGCGCCAATGTATTCCTCAGGTGCGGTTATCCGTAGAGTGATCTCGCCGGCGGAATCATTTCTTACGGCGTTCCGTAGACCTTCTTGTACACTTCGGCGTTGCGCACGATGGCCTGAACGTACTCCCGGGTTTCGGTGAAGGGGATGGATTCGACGAACTCTTCCACGTCGCGATAGCTGCCGGAAGAGCGCCAGTCCTGCACGCGATCGGCGCCCGCGTTATAGGCGGCAAGCGCGTATTCCACCTGGCCACCAAACTCATCCACCATCTGCCGGAAATAGTGCGTGCCCAGCTCGATGTTCGTAGTTGGGTCGAGCAGCGAGTCGGTGCTGTAGTGTTGCAGTCCTGTCTTTCTGGCTTCACCTTTGCCGGTTCTCGGCAGCAATTGCATCAGACCGTAAGCGTTGGCGCGGGAGACAGCGCTGGGATTAAACTCTGACTCCTGCCGAATGAGCGAAGCCACCAGATAAGGATCGAGGCCGTTTTCCTCCGAGTAGGTGCGCAGCGCATCCCAATAAGGACGCGGGAAAAGTCCCTGCCAATACTGCAGCGGAAGCGTACTCACGTCCATCGCGAAATAGCCGCTGATGGCTCGCTTCAGCGCCTGCAACGCGCGATAGTATTCGCCGCCGCTGGTATAGATCTTCGCGATCTCCAGCATCTCCCAGCAAGGGCCAGTCACGCTGCCGGCCTGCAACTCGCGCACCGCAAGATCGGTCATGCCGGCGTTTTCCAGCAACTTGGCGCGGTTGTAGTGGAGATCGTCTTCCGGCGGATCGACGATCTGCGACACAGGATCGAGCGCGGCCATCGATGAGACGTGCTGCAGGGCAGCGACCGTCACAACCGGAGCCGCGGGCAAAGTCAGCAAGCGGCGTCGCGCCAGCACGCCATAGTAATAATTGCGATAGCGCTCGGAAAGCTTCACATAGTACGCGCGCGCGGTGCTGTAGTCGCGTTCGTCCTCGGCCATGCGGCCGCGCCAATACATCGCATTGGAAACTTCATTGGTGCCCGGATAGAACTCGACCTGCTCCTCGAAATATTTCTTTGCCTGATCGTTGCGGCGCTGCATGTAAGTCAGCCACGCGCATTTCCAGTGCGCATAAGCCGCTTTCGTACCGCTCGGAAAGCGCTCGTGGATTTCGCGATAGTAGTCGAGGGCCCGATCGTAATCCTTGCGCAGCAGGTACATGTTCCCGGCGCTCAACAGCGTCGCTTCCAGCCACGGCGATTTCGGAGTGGAGGCGCGCATGTGCTCAAGGATGTTGCTGAGCGAAGCGTCATCGTTCGCGTTGCGCGCAATCTCAGCCTGCTGATACCACTTTTCCGCGCTGGCCTCGCTGCCGTCATCAGGAATCTGGTCCAGCGCCTCGCGCGCCATTCTGGTGTTGCCGTCGTGCATGTAGGAGTTGGCGAGTTGGATCAATCCCGCTGATCGTTGTCCGGCGGGAGCCAGATCGACGACGTAGCGATACTCATCAGCGGCAGCACCCCAGCGACGCGCCTTGTACAACTCATCGGCGCGTTCCAGGTGCATGGCGTAAGTGACCGGCGGCAGCGATTCTTCCTCAGGGATTCTCCGCAGATCCGTCTGCGCCTGATCGGCGAGGTAGCTCGTGGCGTACGCGTAATAAATATGCTGAAGAATGTCAGCGCCGGCGCGTCCCTGCCCATTCTGCACGTAAGCTTTGCCCAAATAATATTCGGCCTCGACGCTAGCGGGCATGCGATGCGCTTCCAGCAGCTTGATCGCGTCACTCGGCCGGTTCAACGCCAGCAACGCCTTTGCGTAAGAGATCATCGCGTCGTGATCGTAGAGCGAGTCGGGAAAACGCGTTCCGAAGTCGCGTAGGTACGCCAGCGACTCTTCGGAGTTGTTGCTCAGTACATAGGAATTGCCGATGAAGAATGCGACGTAATCCTTGAGCTCGCCAATCTGCGGCTGCGCCTTCTCGAGAGCCGCGATCGCGGCAGGATACTGCGCGTCGAGATAATGCGCATATCCGACAGCGAACCACGCCAGTGCTCCGGCCCCGGTTCCGGCGTGGCTGTGAGCGTAGTTTTCGACTCCAGCGTAAGCAGCGGGCGTACGGAACTCGACCAGTTGCCGCGCCATCGGCCGCAGATCACTCGAGGCAACGAAGCTGCGCCGCATCTGATGGGCGCGCGCAGCGGTTACTTTCTTGCGCGAACGCGAATGGGCCGAGGCCGTTTTCTTGTGCGCCGAAGTTGACTTGTGGGTGCTGGAGGTAGAGGTCGTTTTCTTCTTAGGCGTAGTTGTCGACGAAGAAGATGGGTTGTCCTGCGCCAACAATGCGTCGCCAGGCAAGACGAGAGCGCAAGCCAAAAGGGTGACGAGAAGGCGGCTACGTAACATCGCTAATGCAGTTTAGCGCGATTCGCGCGCGCGGAGTATTGACGATTCAGCTTCGGAAAGGATTCGCAGCTTTATTGCCTGGCGGCGTGGAGGCCTCCGCGCAGCCGAGCTGGCGCTCAGCGCCACCAGCTCACGCGTCCGTGTGCCAGGCGCGAGTTCCACCAGCGCGATAATCCTGAATGCCAAGAGCGTCCGAAGAGTATAATTCGATCCCGCTCGCCCAATGTAGTTCCAAATAGGTAAAATGGGCAGAGTAATTCGGATTGCGCTGTAAAATCTGAATCTGCAAAGACATGGGGACCATCCAACCAAAAGTAGCAGAACCGGCTGGCGATGAGCTGGCCCTGGTTCATGCGGCCAAAGCGGGCGACATCGGCGCCTTCGAGCAGCTGGTGCGTCGCTATGACCGCAATGTTTTCCGGATTGCTCAGCATATCACGCAGAACCGCGAAGACGCGGAAGACGTGGTGCAAGACGCATTCCTGAAGGCTTACCAGAATCTGGCCAACTTTCAGGAGCAGTCCAAGTTCTACACGTGGCTGGTGCGGATCGCGGTGAACGAAGCGCTGATGCGCTTGCGTCGCCGTCGTCCGGAGCGGATGGTGTCGCTCGATGAGGACATCAAGACCGAAGAAGATTCCATGCCGCGGGAAGTTGCGGACTGGGCGCCGAATCCGGAACAGTTGTACACGCAGGGCGAGCTGAAAGAGATTCTGGGCAAGACAATTCAGGGGTTGCCGCCCAGCTTTCGCACCGTTTTTGTACTGCGTGACGTTGAGGGCCTCTCCACCGAAGAGACGGCGGATGCCTTGGATTTGAGTATTCCGGCAGTGAAGTCCCGATTACTTCGTGCCCGGTTGCAGTTGCGTGAACGCTTGAACAAGTACTTCAAAAATCGTACTGGTGGAGATGGCAAAAAGTGACCTGCTCTGATTTTCTGAAGGAGCTCACCGATTACCTTGACGATTCGATGGATCCGCAGACTAAAGCGGAGTTGGAAGACCATCTTCAGTGGTGCCACAACTGCTACGTCGTCTGCAATACAACCAAAATGACCATCGAGATCTATCGCGACTCGCAACTTTACGAGCTGCCCGATGATCTGCGCGGCCGGCTGCGGACGGCGATTCTGTCGAAGTGCCAGGACCACAAAGGTTCGTGCAGCTAGATCTATTATTCGCTAAGAACGGGAAACCAAACCTCTTTCGGGCCAGTCTAAGTAAGTGGCGCTGCCGTCTTTTGTATTCGCGGCAGGGAGGTTGTTATGACCGGCCTCACGTATTTTGCAGCCCTGGCCGTGCTGTTTGCGGCGATGATCTTCGGGCAGAGTTCGACCTCGAACCCGAGTAGCGACCCCAGCAACTCCAGCAAGTCCGCACAAACCCAGAGCAGCACGAATACTGATCAGTCCGGCCAGAACTCCCACACGACCAAAGGAGCGAAAACACCGGGCCAGGAATCACAGTCGGGAGTTCCGGATACAACAGTGCGGGATCAGCAGCGCAGCACGACCTCGACCACAGGCGCAAGCGGCCAAAACAATCAGCCGCCGTCGACATCGACAATGGGAACGAGCAGCACTGGCAGTGACAAGATGGAAGGCACTGAGCAGGAGCCGAGTACGCAGCCGCAGCTCAACACTCCGGCCGATCAGCAGCCCAACTCCTCGACCAATCCCAGTTCGACGCCGCAGGCTTACCTGATTCAAACGCCAGCGGCGCGCGCTGTGGCCACGCACACGCCCGATCCCGGAACCTGCATGAATCCGGCTGCGCTGCAGACTGCGTCCGACGGCAGCCAGCCACAGCTCTCGCCGAACTGCAAATAACTTCTGAGGCGTTCTTTCCTGCCCCTGAAGTGCAACTCCAATTTCCACCTATCGGCCTCCTTGCCGCACGAATGTCGCTTGCAGATTTCTCGTACTCCGATATAATTCGCGACCGGCAAATCCTAATGAGGAGGTTTGGGAAATGCGGAAGCTCTATTTGCTAGCGATATTTGCGCTGTCGCTGACTCCTCTGCCGGCAATCGCCCAGAGCGCCTTCGACGGCACCTGGAAGGTCGACATGAACAAGGTCGACTTCCCCAAGAAACCTGCGGTGTACCTGCTGCAGAACGGAATGTATGAGTGCAAGACGTGCGTGCCGCCCATTGAAGTGAAAGCCGATGGCGAAGACCACGCAGTCACCGGACATCCTTACTACAACAGCGTTGCCATCAAGGTCGTCAACGATCACGAAGTGGAAGAGACGGACAAGAAAGATGGCAAAACCGTTGCCACCTCCAAGATGACGGTTTCTCCCGACGGCAATACCATGACCTTCGACTTCACCGACAGCAGCAACACCAATGCCGCTCCGGTGACAGGAAAAGGTGAAAACACGCGCGTCGGCGCCAAACCTTCAGCCGGAGCAAACATGATCTCGGGTTCCTGGCGAACCACCAAGTTCGAGAATATCTCTGACAATGGAATCACCTGGACCTACAAGGTGAATGGCGACGAGTTGACCATGACCAATCCAACGGGCCAGTCCTACACCGCGAAGATGGACGGAACGGAAGCTCCCATGAAGGGCGATCCCGGCACAACGGCGGTCAAAGTGAAGAAGATCGGAGACAACACCATTGAGGAAACTGACATTCGCGATGGCAAGGTCATCGGTATCATGAAGGCCACCGTCAACGGCAACACCCTAACTGCAACCTACGATGACAAACTGCAGGGATCGTCGATGAAGTACACAGCGACGAAGCAATAAACCGGAAGCAATAAACCGAAGGAGCGGCCCGAGTTGGGCCGCCTTCGTATTTCTCCATCAATGCTATCTTGCGTTCGGTGCCCACCTGGCCGAAAATCTGAGCGAGCCTTTTTGGCCCTATGAGTCAGGCCGGGCCCATATGATGCGAAGCGGTTACACACGCCGTGCGGTACTTCGAGCGTTGGCGTCATGGCTGCTGCTTTTGCCCGGGATCATTCTCTCCGCCCAGGACGGCACCCCAGGAAACGGCAGTAGCCCTCAGCCGAGGCCCAATGTCTGTCTTCGCCGGGGCATTCCGCTTACCCTCTGGAAGACCCCGAATAACGCCGATCTGATAGCCAGCGATTTGCAAGTTACGGTCGATGGGAAGGCGGTCTCTGTCGTTTCCCTGAGTAAGGAGAACCTCTCTCCGCGAGTCGTCCTGCTGGTCGATACCAGCGGCAGCATGGGAGCCGATAGCAGTTCAACGTGGGGAAATACCTTGCTGGCGGTCGCATTCGCCCTTGAAACACTTCCGCCGCACTCCCCAGTTGCCCTCGTTACATTTA
Source organism: uncultured Acidobacteriaceae bacterium (assembly GCA_963818905.1). GTDB lineage: Bacteria > Acidobacteriota > Terriglobia > Terriglobales > Acidobacteriaceae > Bog-257. Next base: position 18,825 of record CAWFUE010000069.1, on the reverse strand, counting down.
ACGAACAAGCTGAGGTTTCGGGATTTGGTGATCCCGAACAAATACGGCAAAAATTGCTTGCCCTGAAGCAAACAAAGCCGCACGGGCGGACGGCACTATACGACGCGATTCAAACGGCGATGCAGCTATTCGGAGCGCCACAGTTTGGAGATCTTGTCTATGTTATTTCCGATGGTGGCAACAATGTCGGGCGAGCAGAGCCCAGGACCGTCGCGAATGAGTTGATACGGCGGGGAATTCGTGTGTTTGCCTTCGTCGTGGAGACGGCTCCAGGCGCTCCGCCGCCGCCACCACGGGAAAGGGAGGCATCAGTCGATTTCATCGCCTTTATCAAGTCGACCGGCGGAAGCTGGATCCAGGCGCAGATCACTCCGACATGGAGCAAGGGCAAGGAGGCCGCGCAGGATCGGGAATGGCTGCGCGCCCAGTTGGAGTCGCCGTATGCTCTGGAGTTCCAGCTTGCATCCTCCCCAGCCAAGCCTGTCAAGCTGAGGATCGCAACCTCGGCTAGAGGATTCGAGCTTTCCTATCCGCAGCACGTCGAACCTTGCGTTCCATAGGCCGGGTGGCCCGGTCTCGGTGGTTTTCGAGACCTGCGTGATCTTTATGGTCCCACGTCTCGAACCCCGCGAGACGTGGGGCACCGGCCGGTAGGATGAAAAATCGTTGTCGGTCGTCAGTTGACGTTGTCGAAGTTGAAGATGATCTATGCGAGGGAGCAGACCATGGCGATAGCGGGCCCGCACAAGCGATGGAAGTACGATCTGCATCCCAGCGTGCGGATGGCAGACGCGATCATCAAGGGAATGAAAGAGAAGACCGGCCGCTCGATCGACGAGTGGGTGAGCCACGTGAAAAAGTATGGTCCCGCCGCCGAGAAAGAACGCGCTGCGTGGCTGAAGAAGGAGCATGGACTGGGTACGAACTACGCGTCGTGGATTGCCGGCAAGTCTGTGGGCAAAACCGATACCAATGAGGACGCCGACGCATATCTGAAGCACGCGGAAGACTATGTCGACAAGATGTACGCCGGGCCGAAGGAGCATCTGCGGCCGATCTATGACGCGATCTTGATTTACGCCAAGACTCTGGGCAAAGACATCGGCGTGTCGCCCTGTTCGACCATCGTTCCCATCTATCGCAATCACGTGATCGCGCAGATCAAGCCGACCACGCGCACGCGTATCGACCTCGGCCTGGCGCTGAAGGGCACCAAGACGCCGAAGCGGCTGATCGATACCGGAGGCTTTGCGAAGAAAGACCGCATCACGCACCGCATCGAGATCACTAGCATCGAGGAGTTCGACGACGAAGCCAAGCGCTGGATGAGGAAGGCGTATGAGATGGACGCGTAAGGCGGGTGCCGGGTGCCCACTCATCCGCAGTTTTCGGATGAGTGGGAATCGAAGTAGGCGCTGCCGGCTGAGCCCGTTCACCATCGCTGGCCGCACGCTACTGCTCCGCAATCAAGTACTGCTCGATCCTCCCATCCGGCATCTCGTAGATGATGGCGATCAAATTCTTCTTCGGATATTTGATTTCATAAATCCGTTCGATCATTCCGCCGCGTCCTGACGAACGGGTCTGCGTGAACGACTCCGGAGCGCCCAGCGGTCCAAGACTGCTGGCGTAATCCTTCAGCGCCTGATCGGTAAAGTAGGCGTTCGCATTATCGGTAAACAGCGAGCGGTCGATCTTACCCTGCTGCAGGCTGTCATACACCTTGCGCATCAGCGCGTCCTGCTTGGGATCACTGGGATTGGCTGCTTTTACCAACAGCGCCCGCACCTGGTTACCGATGCCGGATGCCGCTTCCGAGGCATCCTGATTGGTCAGCACCACGACCGCGATCTTGTCATCGGGCAGCAAGATATTCTCCGCTACAAATCCCGACACCTCGCCCCCATGCTCCAGCACGCGATGGCCGTTCATGCTGGTCACAAACATGCCAAGCCCGTAGCGCGTTCCTACTCCGTCCTTCAGCACAACCTCGGTTTCCATCTCGTGGTACGAAGCAGGCTTGAGGACGCTTTCGTTGATCATCGAGATGTCCCACTTGGCCAGATCTTCCGCCGTCATCGCCAGCTCGCCCGCCGCAAACATCCAGCCGCGCCCCTCCTTGGGAGCAGGATGCAGCGGTCCCAGCGCGTAGCGAAAGTATCCCGTCGGATCGGTCGGCGGCAGCTTGTTGAGATTGGTGTCGGCAACACTCTTCATCCCCAGAGGCGTGAAGACGCGCTGGCCGAGGAACTGAAACAGCGGCTGGCCGGAAACTTTCTCCACAATTGCGCCGGCGATCACGTAATTCGTGTTGCTGTATTGCCACTTCGTGCCCGGCTGGAAATCCAGCGGCTTGCGAGCCCACATATCCATGATCTGCTCGGCGGTGATGGGCTTCAGCATCAGCGGCGGAACGTAGTCTTGTGGCCAGTAATCCTCATAGCCGGAGGTGTGCGAGAGCAACTCGCGAATCGTGATCTCGTTGCCGCTGGTCAACCCGGGAATGTATTTCGAGACGGGATCGTCGAGCGACAGCTTGCCTTCTTCAACCAGCATCATGATGGCCGCAGCCGTGAACTGCTTGCTGATCGAGCCGATGCTGTAACGCATCTGCGGCGTCGCCGCGGTGTTGGGATCGAGCTTGGCATCGCCATAAGCCTGCGTGTAGGTGATCTTTCCATCCTGCACGATTGCAATTGAAGCCGAAGGGACGCCCGTCGTCTTCAGCACCTGTTGCGCGATTTGGTCGACACTGCTGCGCAACTGCGGCGAGAGTGATGGCTCATTCTGCGCATGGAGCGCTGCAAACGATAAGAGGAGTAAAACCGCGCAAGCCAGCGCCGGCTTGCGAATGATGCGATGAATGGGCATTCTGCGCCTCGAAGAGGAAATGTAGAACGAACTACACTATCGCAAGGACGGCAATGGGACAAATGGAGCGTCAGTAATGTTGGTGTGTTCAGTTTTGAAGGGGCACGGCTCTAGCCGTGCCGTCCGGGTGCCGTTTGAAGGGACGCACCTTCAGGTGCGCCGTTAGAAGTCCTTTTATATTTGTTCTCCCGAGCGGCCCATCTTCGGTGATTCAGTGGGATTCAGTTTTCGCGGACTCTACCAGGGTCTCCCCAGCAGCGGCGGCCGCTTCCGGTGTTTCTTCCGGCTGTGGCACCGGATAACCGTCCAGCAGCCGATGGTGCATGCTATACAGCGCTAATTCGAGTCGATCGACAACTTTGAGTTTGTCGTAGATCTTGCGCAGATAATTCTTCACCACCTGTTCGGTGGTTCCCACCTCACGCGCAATGTCCTTGTTCTTCATTCCCTGGGTGACGCCGCTGATAATCAGCATCTCTTTGTCGCTTAGGCGAAGCTGCTGCTGCGGAAGATTGCCCTGCAGCGCCTGCGTGCGATACGCCTCGATCACCCAATTGACGCCCTGCTTATCGAGCCAGGTTTCGCCGGCGGCAACTTTTCGCACGCAGCGGACCAGCAGCTCCGGCGAGACAGCGCGCGCCAGAATTCCGCGAACACCGCGGCGAAGATAGTCGACAGTTTCCTGCTCGCCGGCGCGTGGTGTGACCACCACCAGCTTCGCTCCCGGCAGAGCGCGACGGGCTATCTCGCTGATCGCATCAGCCGGGCTGGGCGACAGTCCCACTTCGAAGAGAATGACGTCGGCGGAAGTGGTGGAAACAGCATTCAAAGTCTGCGGCAAGGTCTCGGTCTGCGCGACCACGTAAAGATCGGGCCATTGCGCGAAAATCCTGCTCATACCGACTCGAAAAATTGCTTCCGAATCGGCGAGGATGATCCTCAACGGCGGCGGATCCTCGATCGGCACTCGCGCTGGCTTCGCACGAGCTGCTGCCTCGTCACTGCCGTTGGGCCGGGATTTTCCTTTCGCGCGTTTAGATCCGTTTGAAGCGATATTCATCAATAACCACCGCGACACTTCGTCCGGTACCTTCTCCGGTACAGCGCACCACTCGCCCGGCACAGATCACGCCTACCGGACGCTGCACGCCTGAGACATCAATTGGCATCTCAATTTCGAACTCCACACGGGAGCCGGCTTCGATCTCGGATTCGATTTGAAACAGAATGCCACCTGCGGAAATGTCAATCGTCGTTGCCCGATATTCGCCGTTATCGGTCCTCAACGTGACTTGCAGGTGGAGCGGAAAACGGACGGAGTTGCGCAGATCGGACTGTCGGCCAGCAGGCATGTCGGACAAGTGCAGCATACTCCCAGGAACCCTTTGATTCTTGTTACTAAAGTACCAGAAGTTTCGATTACCACTCAGCGAATTTTTGCAAGAGGCGCCGCAAGTGCAGCGTGCGCGGGGACAATACCCTCTCTGTTGCCGGCACGCAAAATTTCGATGCATCGGTGCAAGGACTGCCGGCCATGAAAAAATTTGGCAGACAGCGCACGCTGGGAGATCAGAACTTTGTGGTCTCGGTGAAATTGAAGTCGCGAACTTTCATCGCCGGCACCACCATGTCCATCGACTCCTCGCCACTGGCGCGGACGGGTTCGCTCATCGACTCTGCGTTCTGCAACATATGGATAAGACTCTCATTAAAGCGGAAATTACGTATGCCGCAGCGGATTTTGCCATCCTCCACCAGAAAGGTGCCGTCGCGGGTCATGCCGGTGACAATCTTCTCGTAGGGATCAACTTCGCGGATATACCACAGGCGCGTCACCAGAATCGCGCGCTCCGAGGAGCCAATCATTTGGGTTACAGTCTGAGCCGTCGCGGGCTCCGGACTCGCGAAGACGATGTTCATGGGCGCCTCGCCGATCTCATTCGGCAGCGCAAATCCATGTCCGGTTGGGGTAACTAAACCTATGTTACTAATGGTGTCCGAGAGTTGCATTCGCTTGGCGCTGGCGCGCGAAAAAGTGACATTCTTGACCACGCCTTTTTCGATCAACTGCACTCGGTGGCGCTTCATGCCTTCCCCATCAAATGGCGTCCCGCATTGTAGCGGATGATAGACATCGTCCCAAACCGTAATGTTCTCGCCGAACAACTGGGTGCCGATGCGGTCGTTCAGAAATGATCTCTGCTCCAGCAAAGCGGAACCCCCAAAATCCCAGAACATGAAGCCGACAGAATCGAGCACCGCCGCCGGTTCGAGGATGACGGTGTACTTGCCCGGCGGAAGTTCGCGCGGATTCTTCGAAGCAATCGCCTTGTGTGCGGCGATCTCCGCCAGTTGCGAAGCGTCGAGACGTGCAGCCTCGGGCGAATTGGCTTTTTGCCATCCTGATGAAGTCTCGTCCAACATCGTGACCGAAACCTCCGCCAGCGTCTGCTCGTACCAATCGGTCACACCGCGCGAATTGAAGAGGCCTTCAGCGCCTTCCGCGGAAGAAAAAATGCCGGCTGCGGTCAGTCCGTTTCTCTGCGCAACATCCACCATCCGGGCTACGGCGGCGGCGCGATCTTCCGGCGTTATGCGAGCCGTGCTGTCGAAGTGACGGCGCATGGATGGAGCACCCGACTGTGGCGCGTTCTCGCGGACCTCTTCGGGCGAAGGCATGGGCAATATGTCGGAATCCGGCTGCTGGACTCGCGCCAGCGCTTCCGCCGATTGCATCGTCCGGCGCAAGCTTGCGTCGTCATGCTTGTTAGTGGTGGCGCGAGCCGTGCGCCCATCAAACGAAACTCGAACTGAAATGTGATTGTCGTCTTCGGCAACATTTTGATGGATGGTGTTGTTGGCGAAACGAGTAAGCGCGCTGCTTCCGGTCGAGATGAGCAACTCGACTTCGTCGGCAGTCGAGTATTTGCGAAGCTTGTCGAAAATGTCGCCGGCCTGTCCGCGAGTGAGCATGAAAGAAATATAGCAGTCAGCAGTCAGCAGTCAGCAATTGAGGATTCTAATCGCGCGGTGCGGTTGTCTGCGGCAGGGCACAGACTCCCTATCGGGCACGGAACAGGCTGGCGCTCACTGACTCCTTAGCGCCGACGGCAGACAGCTAATTGCTGATTGCTGGGTTTCTGATATCTTTGCTGCTCACGCTCACTTGAGGCCTTGAATGTCAGCATCTCAAACCATGGTCGATTCTCTTCCGCAACCCAGCAAAATGTACCGCTGGCTGGTGCTGATCTTCGTCAGCCTGGCGATGTTCGGCAACTATTACTTCTACGATGCGCTTGAGCCACTGGCCAAGCTGCTGCAGGAGCAGCTTCACTTCACCGATCAGAACATCGGTTTGCTAAACTCGTTTTACTCGATTGCGCCGATCGCAACCGTGCTGATCGGCGGTATTCTCATCGACCGTATCGGGACGCGCAAAGGCATGCTGATCTTCGGCCTGGTCTGTCTGGTTGGCTCCCTGATGACCGCCTTCGGCTCGACTTTTCCCCTCATGGCTTCCGGCCGCTTTGTCTTTGGCATGGGCGCCGAGTCGCTGATCGTCGGCATCACCACCGCAGTCGCGAAGTGGTTCAAAGGTAAAGAGCTCAGCTTTGCACTCGGCATCAATCTGATGATCGCGCGTGGCGGCACCTGGCTGGCGCAGAATTCTCCGACCTGGGCACGCGGCGCTTACAATTCCTGGCAAACGCCATGGCTCATCGGGGTAGGATTTGTCACGCTGTGCGTCATCGGTCCTATCGGATACTGGATTCTTGAAGTCCGCGCCGAACGCACGTCTTCTCTCGGCCAGGCCGGCGAGTCCGACAAGATCGTTATGGCGGATATCAAGGCGTTCAATCTTTCCTACTGGTACATTGTGGGACTCTGCGTCGTTTTCTATTCGGCAATCTTCCCGTTCGAAACTTTTGCGGTGAAATATTTTGTCGATGCTAAAGGCACATCGTTGCAGCTTGGCGGATTTCTGCTCAGCGTGCTGACCGGCTTCACCATGATTGGCACGCCGATCATCGGGCTCTACTCTGACAAAGTGGGACGTCGCGCAACCATCATGCTGCTGGGCACACTGCTTCTCATCCCAGTGTTTCTGATGATGGCCTACACCAACATTTCACTTTATGTTCCCATGGCGATGCTTGGCTTTGCCTTCACGCTGTGTGCCGGCGATCATCTGGCCGTCGGTCGCCTATCTCGTACCGCAACGCACGCTGGGCACGGCGCTGGGCCTCATGACCATGATCCAGAACATGGGCATGGCCGGAACGAATTGGGTGCTGGGTAAGGCAAACGACGTTGCCGGAGCCAGTGCGAGCAATCCCGCGGGCTATCTTGCCCATGCTGAAGATTCTGACGGCGCTCGGCTTCGTCGGCCTGCATCCTGGCTTTCCTGCTCCGCCAACGCGAAACTGGGCCGCACGGGCATGGACTGGAGACGATCACCGCATCGTCGCATGGTGTGGTGTAACTCGCAGCCGCTTTTGTGCGCAAGGTGTGTCATGCCGACCGATAACGACAACTGACCACTGGCTATTGCCTTTCCCACTCTTGTGGGATTCATTCCCACCGCACCTGGCGAGAGTACAATCGAATTACACCGAGGCATGGCGGAAATATGAGCACAAGCGTGACTTCGTCGCATCGGTAGCGAGGATGTCAAGCTGCCCATCTACATGGACAATCACGCCACCACGCGCACCGATCCGCGCGTCGTGGAGGAGATGCTGCCGTACTTTACCGAGAACTTCGGCAACGCGGCCAGCCGCAATCACGAATTCGGCTGGATCGCCGAGCAGGCAGTGGAGCAGGCACGCGAACGCATCGCGAGGTTGATTGGCGCCAGCTCGAAAGAAATCATCTTCACCTCCGGCGCGACCGAGAGCGACAACCTTGCCATCAAAGGTGTCGCCGAAATGTATCGCGAGAAGGGCAATCACATCATCACGCAGGCGACCGAGCACAAGGCGGTGCTCGACAGTTGCAAGCGACTGGAGAAGCACGGCTTCCGCGTCACCTATCTGCCGGTGCAGAAGGACGGTCGCATCGATCTCGACGACCTGAGGCGGGCCATGGATGACAAGACCATTCTCGTGACCATCATGGCGGCAAACAACGAAATTGGAGTGCTGCAGCCGATCCGCGAGATTGGCGCGCTGTGCCACGAGCGCGGTGTGATCGTCCACAGCGATGCGGTGCAGGCGATCGGGAAGGTGCCGTTCAATGTGATTCAGGACAACGTCGATATCGCGTCGATTTCCGCGCACAAATTTTATGGACCGAAAGGCGTGGGCGCGTTGTATGTACGGCGCAAGAATCCACGCGTGCAACTGGTGGCGCAGATCGATGGCGGTGGACATGAACGCGGCATGCGCTCGGGCACGCTGAACGTGACTGGGATTGTCGGACTGGGCAAGGCGTGCGCGTTAGCCGCGCAAGAGATGGCAACTGAGGCGACAAAGCTTGCCGCGTTGCGCGAGCGTCTGAAGAACGCAATTATGGGGCAACTCGACGAGGTGTACATCAACGGCTCGATGGAGCATCGCTTGCCCGGCAACCTGAACCTCAGCTTTGCCTACGTCGAGGGCGAGTCGCTGCTGATGGGTATCAGCGATGTTGCCGTATCGAGCGGCTCGGCATGCACCTCGGCGACGCTGGAGCCGTCCTACGTGCTGAAAGCTCTGGGCGCCGGCGATGATCTGGCGCACAGCTCAATCCGCTTCGGCATTGGACGCTTCAACACCGAAGCGGAAGTAGATTACGTGGCCAAGCGCGTGGTGGAAACCGTTCAGCGGCTGCGCGAGTTGTCGCCGCTGTATGAGATGGCCAAGGAAGGCATCGACCTGAAGAAGGTGCAGTGGGCCGCCGAGCCGACGCATTGATGTTTGAAGGGGCGCACCTTCAAGTGCGCCGAATGGGCCGATTCTCATTCACCCGGCAAGAAATGCGCTTAGCGGCGCAGCTAAAGCTGCGTCCCTTCAAAGCAGGAGCAAGAGATGGCTTACAGCGACAAGGTCCTCGACCATTACACCAACCCGCGCAACGTGGGCTCGCTCGACAAGAACAGCTCCGAGGTCGGCACCGGCCTGGTGGGCGCGCCCGAATGCGGCGACGTGATGAAGCTCCAGATCAAGGTGAATCCCGAGACCAATGTCATCGAGGACGCCAAATTCAAGACCTTCGGCTGCGGTTCGGCCATCGCTTCTTCGTCGCTGGCGACGGAATGGGTCAAAGGCAAGAGCATTGATGAAGCGCTGACCATCCGCAACACTGACATCGTCAAGGAACTGGCGCTGCCTCCGGTGAAGATTCACTGCTCGGTGCTGGCCGAGGATGCCATTCGCGCTGCCATCGGTGACTGGAAAAAGAAGAATGCCGCGGTGCAATCCGGCGCGAACGGGGAGTCGAAGGAATAGCACGTGTGAGAACCGGTCGTCATGTCGGTTGGAAAGCTTTGTATCAGGGCACGATTTCAGTCGTGCCGAACAGGCGCTTATTATTTACCAATCCTGAGCAAGCTTCGGCTCGCGCGGGATCCGCGTTGCGTTCGTAGAAGGGTGAGACGGCAACAATGACCACGGTCAAAATCGAGAATCCCGCAGCTACTCCAACGGCAGCATCGGCAAAGGGCATCGAGGTGACGGAGAAAGCCGTCGCGCACATCCGCGCGGCGATGGCAAAAGAAAAAATTTCGCCGGCCGAAGGCGGGCTGCGGCTGGGAGTGCAGGGCGGCGGCTGTTCAGGACTGAGTTACGTCATTCGCTTCGAGACCGGACCGGCCGAGCGGGATCGCATTTTTCAATACGGCGACGTGCGCATCTTTGTCGATCCCAAGTCATTCATCTACCTGCACGGCATGGTGCTCGACTACGAAGAGACTTTGATGCGCCAGGGATTTGTGTTCAACAATCCGAATGCTCAGAAATCGTGCGGCTGCGGCACTTCGTTCTCGTGATTCGTCCGATAGGAATGGGTGGAGTATGCCTTCAGGCGTGCAGTTTGCGGCTGATTTCTGACTCGCCCTTCAGGGCCTGAGGTAATTCTGGCGTTACCTCAGCGGCTAAAGCCGGTCTCTTGCGCGATCGAGAATGCACCGCTGAAGCGGTGCTCCACCCAAAGCTTGTTATCTGCGCTCAGGATGACAGACGACATGACCAAAATCATGCCTCCAGCTGATCACGCACAACACGAGCATCCTCCCGCCGGTATACTGGTCGCCAGCCCGAGCAAGCCCACCAAGGTCAACTGCTGGTCGTGCGGCGACATGCGCGCGGCGCACTTCTGTCAGCAGTGCGGCAAGGTGCAGCCTCCCGCGCCGGTCGATTACTTCACCTTCTTCGGGTTGCCCTACAAGCTCAACCTTGACACCGCGAAGCTCGAGCGCGGATTTCTACGATCTTAGCCGGCATCTGCATCCCGACATCAATGCCATTCATACTGTGCAGGAACAGGCGTGGAGTCTGGAACAGAGTTCGCAACTCAACGATGCCTATCGCACCTTGAAGGACCCGATCGCGCGGACCGAATATCTGCTGCGCTTGCAAGGTGTGCGGCTGGAGGAACAGTCGACAGCCGCAACCGAAGAAGCTCGGCGCAGCGGTACGGCGAAGAAGCAAGTTGTCCCGCCCGATCTGCTGGAGCAGGTCTTCGAGCTGAACATGCAGCTGGAAGAAGCTCGCATGAACAAGAAGATGGGCGAGCCGGACCGCAGTCTGGTACGCGACCTACGCGACACCAGGAAAGCTTTGCAGGCGAAATATGAAGAGCTGATGCAACGGTTACAGGGTGCATGGACCGACTGGGATACGCTGGTCGAGCAGGCGGAGCAGGGTGGCAATGTTCTGGAAGATGATCGCCTGGCCGCGCGCGACAAGATGCTGGACGTGCTGAACCGGCGAAAGTATCTGCAGCATTTGCTGCGGGATGTTGATGAAGTGTTGGAGGCGTGACTTAGGTAGAGCCGGCCTTAAGTCCGATTCTTAATTTCCCAGCGGGCTTTAGCCGCCAGAATCAACCGCTATGCGGCATGAGGACAATGCCGTCGCCGGCTGAAGCCGGCTCGCCGCATCAATTGAAAGCTTGGACGCTGGCCTGAAGGCCAGCTCTACCGAACAGTTTTTCTCATGGCAACAGAACACATCGTCGGCATCGATCTTGGCACCACGAACTCGCTGGTGGCGTATATGGAGGGCGACCGCCCGGTCGTCATCCCTGGCGAGGACGGCTCCAACCTTGTGCCTTCCATCGTCGCGCTGGACGAGAGCGGACAAATCGTCGTCGGCAACGCCGCCCGTAAATATCTGATCGAAACACCCGACCACACGATCTACAGCGTGAAGCGGCTGATGGGCCGCGGGGTGGAAGATATCCGCGACGAGCTGAAGCTCTTTCCTTTTCGGCTCGCTGACGATCTCGCGCCTGGCGAAGTCCTGCGCATCAAGCTGGGCAACAAGGCCTTCACGCCGCCGGAAATTTCGGCGTTCATCCTGCGTCAACTGAAGCGCAATGCCGAGCGATATTTTTCTGCGCCGGTCACCAAAGCGGTCATCACCGTTCCGGCCTATTTCAACGATGCGCAGCGGCAAGCCACGAAGGACGCGGGCCGCATCGCCGGCCTGGAAGTTTTGCGCCTGGTGAACGAGCCGACCGCAGCCGCGCTCGCTTACGGTCTCGACAAGAAGGAGACCGCAACGGTTGCCGTTTACGATTTCGGCGGTGGGACCTTCGACATCTCGATTCTCAAGCTGCACGAGGGCATCTTTGAGGTAATCGCCACCAACGGCGACACGCACCTCGGCGGCGACGACATTGACAATCTTCTGATCACGATTGCGCTCGACGACATCCAGGGAGATCTCGGCATGAATGTCCGGCGCAATGCCGAGATCGTACAAGCGATTCGCAAAGCCGTAATCGAGGCGAAGATCGCATTATCGGGGAACGAGAAAACGACGCTGGAGGTCGATCTTCCCGGCGGCAAACGCTACGAGCGCGAGATCACGCGCGCTCAATTCGAGCAGTTGATTCAGCCCGTCATCGAGCGCACGATTCGTCCGGTCCGGCAGGCGATGAAGGATGCGGGGCTGACGCCAAGCCAGATCGATGAGGCCGTGCTGGTCGGCGGCTCGACGCGAATCCCCCGCGTGCGCCAACTCGTCGAGGAGCTGTTCCAGCGCAAGCCGCATTGCGATCTGAATCCCGATGAAGTTGTCGCGCTGGGCGCCGCAGTGCAGGCCAACATTCTCGCCGGCCGCTCGGCAGCAACGAAAGAGATGCTGCTGCTCGACGTGACGCCGCTGTCGCTCGGCATCGAAGCGTTGGGCGGAGTCGTCGCCAAAATCATTCATCGCAATTCGACCATTCCCGCGTCAGCGACCGAGCACTTCACCACTGGCGTCGAAGGCCAGACCAACGTCGCCATTCACGTCCTGCAAGGCGAGCGCGAACTGGCGAAGGACTGCCGCTCCCTGGCGCGCTTCGATCTCAAAGGCATTCCGCCGATGCCCGCAGGACTGCCGCGTATTGAAGTGAAATTCCTCATCGACGCCAACGGCATCCTGCACGTCTCCGCCCGCGAGCTGCGCAGCGGCAAGGAAGCTGAGATCGAAGTGCAGCCCAGTTACGGCCTGACCGATGAACAGGTCGAGAACATGCTTCTCGAGTCATTCGATTACGCGGAAAACGATTTTCGCCAGCGCCAGGTAATCGAAGCGCGCAATGAGGCGGAAACGATTCTGTCGGCGCTGGACAAAGGACGTAAGAATCCCGCATGGGAGCAGTTGTCATCGCAGGAGCGGTCGAGTATCGAGAAGCAGGAAACGGCCCTGCGAGCTGTGATGAAGGAAGACAATTATCAGACGATTCGTACCGCGATCGACGCGCTGAATCAGGGGACGATGCGGTTGGCGGAACTGATGATGGATTCCGCTGTCGGCACTGCGTTGAAGGGCAAGACCATGGAGACCGCCGATGTCGGCGAAGGTCCGGCCGCGCCGCATCCGATTGCCAGAGCGGAGATCGAATAAAGGCAGTTGTCGGTTGCCGGTTGTTGTTGCGATCTGCAGGACTGTGAGAGCTAGGCGTTGGCATTGGAGCTTGAAGCACGATAGTCAGAGCGCCGTAGGCGCGGCGTCAAGATAGCCCAGGACGGAGCGTGAGCGGTGTCCTGGGTTGACTGGAAAAATCGCCCGAGTCCCGTAGGGACGGCAGATGTTAGCCAGCGCTTTAGAGCAGCCGCGCGGTGAAATTTATGTCTGAATCGGATTTCCACAACGCCGGTGTGGCGACGGCGGCCGAACTTATTCCTTCAAACACCGTTCGGCTTACATTTCTGCCGGAGAACGAGACCGTCGAGTTCGAATGCGGCAAGCTGGCGTATCAGGAGCATGGCAAACCGGGTTCAATTCTCGATATCGCGCTGAATTTTGGCCTGCGCTTGGAACATGCCTGCGGCGGCAATTGTGCCTGCACCACATGTCACGTCGTCGTGAAGAAAGGCAAGGAGCTGCTTAGCGAAATGGACGACGAAGAAGCGGATCGCTTAGACATGGCTGCGGATTTGCAGTTGAATTCTCGCCTCGGGTGTCAGGCTGTTATAGAGAAACCGGGCGAGATTGTGGTGGAGATTCCGGCGTGGAACCGGAATTATGTGTCGGAGAGTGGAGACTGATTCAGATCTCTTTGTCATCACGAGCGCCAGATGTTGGCGCGAGGGGTCTGCTGTTCGAAATTGCGCAAGAAGCAGATCCCTCGCTCCGCTCGTGATGACAATTCAAATAATTCGCGGGACCGAGCTGAATAGGACGCTATGGCTGAACTGAAATGGCCCGACGCCGAAGATATTGCGATTGCGTTGTCGGAGAAATTTCCCGAGCAGAATCCGTTGGAGGTACGATTCACCGATCTGCATCGCTATGTGACCGAGCTGCCGTCGTTCGAGGACGATCCCAAGGCTTCGAATGAAGCCAAGCTGGAAGCGATCCAAATGGCGTGGTACGAGGAGTGGCAGGACCGGCAAGCGTAACGTGATACCCTAGGGCCTCGCTTGGAGGTGTGTCATGCGATACGACGACGAACTCACCGAACAGTCTTCCTTTCACCCGCAGCAGTAAACGGTGCAAGGGATATCCCTCCGAAACACGCGTCAAGCGCGGTCATCGAGTGGTTCACAGCGACAAGGAGTTAATTGAGAAGCTTGGACGCAACGATTTATGTCCGTGTGGATCGAGTCGGCGCTTTCAAGAAGTGCTGCATGCCCTCGGGCCGATTTGACGGCCGGCCACGGGATTACTTCTTTCAGGGAGTAGTAATTCGGCTACTGAGGTCGCAGACCTCAGTAGCCGAAGGTTCTTATGTCATGGCCTGGACGCGGGCCTAAAGGCCCGCTCTACCGACTTACCGCCGCGGTCCGCCGCGCCCGCCGCGTCCGCGATCACCGCCTCGACCACCGCCAGGACGGCCTCCGCGGCCACCGTGTCCGCCGGGACGGCTGCCGGCGTGCTCACGCCGTTCGCCGCCGTCGCGATTGAAGTTCGGCTCGGGCTCGTCGGCGCGCTCGTGTCCGCCCTCGAAGATCACCCCGCCGCCGGTGCGACGCCTTCCGCAACAGGTTCGCCGCCGCCTTCGGCAGCCATCTTCGCGCGCTGCTCCTTCAGGATTGCCTTGCGCGACAGCTTGATGCGATTGCCGTCGACCGCGAGCACCTTCACCAGCACCTGATCGCCTTCCTTCAGTTCATCGCGCACATCGTTGATGCGATGTTCGGCAACCTCGCTGATGTGCAGCAGACCGTCAGTACCCGGCAGAATTTCGACGAAGGCGCCGAAATCAGCCAGCCGCGTCACTTTGCCAAGATACGTCTTGCCGACTTCGGCAGTCGCGGTGATGTCGCCGATCATCTGCAGCGCCTTAGCCGCGGCTACCTGATCGCTGGACGAGACGTTCACCTTGCCGCTGTCTTCGACATCGATTTTGACGCCGGTAGCTTCCACGATGCCACGAATCACCTTGCCGCCCGGCCCGATGAGGTCGCGGATCTTGTCGGTCGGAATCTGTAGGGTGTAGAAGCGCGGGGCAAATTCGCTGATCTTGGTGCGCGGTTCGCCAATCACCTTGTTCATCTTGTCCAAGATGAACATGCGCCCGGCGCGCGCCTGTTCGAGCGCCTCGCGCATGATCTGCGGGGTGATACCCATTACCTTGATGTCCATCTGCAGCGCGGTAATACCGTCACGCGTGCCGGCGACCTTGAAGTCCATATCGCCGTAGTGATCTTCCGCGCCGGCGATGTCGGTGAGAACGGCGTAGTCGTCGCCTTCCTTCACCAGACCCATTGCCACGCCTGCGACCGAGGCCTTCAGCGGAACGCCCGCATCCATCATGCTGAGCGAAGCGCCGCAAACCGTCGCCATCGAGGACGACCCATTCGACTCGAGAATGTCAGAGACCACGCGCATGGCGTAGGGCCAATCCGTATCGCTGGGCAGCACGGCGAAAAGTGCCCGTTCGGCGAGTGCGCCGTGTCCAATCTCGCGCCGGCCCGCGCCACGCAGAAATGCCACTTCACCAACCGAGAACGGCGGAAAGTTGTAGTGCAGCATGAAGCGCTTCTTGGCTTCGCCCTCGAAGGCTTCCAACCGCTGCATGTCTTCGCCGGTGCCAAGCGTCGTCGTCACCAGCGCCTGGGTTTCGCCGCGGGTGAAGATCGCCGATCCGTGCGTCCGCGGCAGCACGCCGACCTCGATCCAGATATCGCGGATCTGGTCGAACTTGCGGCCGTCGGGACGACGCTTCTGCTTGATCACCTGCTCGCGGAAAATCTGCTCGCGCAGCAGATCGAAGTACTTGCCGGCTTTCTTGCGGCCGTCCTCATCTTCCTCGGGAATCGCCGCCTTGACTTCGTCTTTCAGCTGCTTGATCAGCGAGTAGCTCTCGTTCTTGGGATGCTTTTCGGTGTTGGCCGCATCGGCCAGGCGCTCGCCAATCTTCGAGCGCAGCTCGCCGAGGTAGGCTTCATCGGTGGTTACCGGCTCGACGGTGCGCTTCGGCTTGCCAACCTTCTTCGCCAGATCGCTGATCGCCGCGCATATCTTCTTGATCTGCTCGTGGCCGAACTCGATGCCCGCGACCACGACTTCTTCCGAGACCTCGCGCGCGCCGGACTCGATCATCACGATGCCTTCGGAGGTGCCGACCACCATCAGGTTCAGGTCGCCGGAGCGCTGCTCGTCGTACGTGGGATTGATGACGAATTCGCCGTTCACTCGCCCGACGCGCACCGCGCCGATGGGGCCATGGAACGGAATGTCCGACACGCTGAGCGCGACCGAGGCGCCGTTAATGCCGGAAACATCGGGATCGTTCTCCGTGTCGGCCGACAGCACCATCGCGATGACCTGGGTCTCGCAGCGAAAGCCTTCGGGGAACAGCGGGCGAATGGGCCGGTCGATCTGGCGGCTGGTCAGGATCTCGCGCTCGCTGGGACGGCCTTCGCGTTTGATGAAGCCGCCGGGAATGCGTCCCGCGGCGTAGGTGTACTCGCGATAATCGACGGTGAGCGGGAAAAAGTCGATACCCTCGCGCGGCTCGGCGTTAGCGCAGGCGGTGGCGAGGACGACGTTGTCGCCCATGCGCACAATGCAGGAGCCATGTGCCTGCTTGGCGAGCTTTCCGGTTTCAAAGTGAATGGACTTGCCACCAGGCAAGTCGACGCTGATTTCATGTTTGGTGACGCCGTGTAATGTGGCCGTCATTTCTTCGTTCATTGTCCTAAGTTCCTTCCGTTACGCAACCGATAGATCTCTTGTGTTTGTCATCCCGACCAAGGGCTTCAGCCCGAGCGGAGGGACCTGCTTTTCGCTGTGACGCGAAAATGCCCCAATCACGATATGGGAGATGGAGTGAAGTACAAGTCAGCCGAGAGAAGCTGGACGAATGTTGTGGGCGCTCTCCGCGCCCGGTTTCCTGGCCCAAGTCCCCGTAACCTGTAATGCTAAGTCCGGGACGTCCAATCAGCGCGCGCTCACGCCAGACTGGAATCGCAATCCGCCCGCAGCCGGGCCTCAGCGCCTTGCAACCGCGTTACTTGCGGATGCCCAGCTTCTGAATAACGGCTTTGTAGCGTTCGGTATCGGACTTTCTGAGGTAGTCGAGCAAGCTGCGACGCTTGCTTACCATCATGAGAAGACCGCGCCGGGAGGCATGGTCCTTCTTGTGGGTCTTGAAGTGCTCGGTCAACTCCCCTATCCGCGTGCTCAGGATGGCGATTTGAACCTCCGGCGACCCGGTATCGTTATCGGCTCTCCGGTTATCGGCAATCAAGGCGGCTTTTTTCTCTCGGGCTAACACTGAATCGGCTGCGCTCCTACTCTTTTATCGTTTGTTGTTACGCATCAAGGATAACATGCAGTGCTGGGAACGGCAAAAAGGGCGCGAGCTTATAATCAATGTTGTCCGAAGATCTGAGGGAGCTTCGCTCTTTCGTATGGCTCTCCGACACCGCCTCCTTACTGTTTCCTGCCTTCTGCTGATACTCTCCTATCCGGCTGGAACCCAGAACGCTTCAACCACAGCGGGATCGCCGCCAGACCAAAGCATCGAGAGCTTGCTAGCAAGCGGTCAGCCCCGGCTCGTCGCGAGGGGAGCGCACGAGGCCCTAGTTACGCAACGCCGAGACCTCATACCCGATCTCCTGTCTCTGGCAGCCCAATGGCAAGCCCTACCTCCGCCGGATCCTGACAAGTGGCGCGCGGAGGATGACCTGCCGCAGGATCAGCTAGACGAACGCGATGCCATGGCGGCGGTCGTCGATAGCCTCATCCAGATGAATGCGTCCGTTCCTGCAGACATGTTGGGCACCTTGGCGCCCGATTTCGGAAACGATGTCGCTGTTCTCCTCAGCCCGGATGCCAACTCCAGATGCCGTGCGCCTGGCCTTGGAGTTCTACCATTCGCTTCCTGCCCACGCTTATGCGCTTCGGTATGTGAGCGCCGCCATGTGAGCGCTTCACCCGCCTCCTGGCTTTGCAGCCGACCTCCTCAGCAACACCACGATATACGCATGGCTCTTCATCATCCGTCCCGGCAGCGAATCGATCGGCTTTGCGCACGGTGAGGGCGACTGCTTCTCACCCGGCCCCGGAGCACTTCGGAAGGACTGGCCGCTAACCGGGCAGTACATGCTGCACAGGGATTATGTGCCGAACGACAAGAAATACATAGCCATGCTTCTGGTGGGAGGCATCGACCCCATCTACGCCACACGCGAGGAGTTTACTCGTTACAGAGCGGAAACCTGCGGCACATCCTTGGGCGTTTCTCTCGGTAGCAAAGAGAGTCGTCGATTGCTGGCCGAGATGCTGGGCATTGCTCCTGAAGCGATACCGTGGCAAGTCGAGATTCAGACGCACATCGAATTTCGATCCCTTCAGCAGTTTTATCGAGATCTTCTTGCATTTGTTGCAGCGGAGCAGGCGAAGTACCGAATGACGGTCGCCGATCTTGTAGCTCATAATCTCATGACGGAGTTAGAAGCCGAACAATCCCTTCCAACATTGAAGCTGTGGGTTAGAGACAAACGGGGAGACATAGCTCCCGTCCCCGCTCCCTCGAATCTGCCTGCGCATGTCGTTTGGGCTGCTGGTGATTTTTGATCTCTGACAGGCCCTGACACGACAATTACACCGTAACCCTGAACCGCTGTTCGCCACAATCGGACCTTCTACAATCGGACACGTTGTTCGCCACCGAACACAATCTTTGTCCTGACAGCAAGAAAGCTTCTCGACTCGTCTGATTTTTCTGCTATTTACAACTCCCCGTGCTGGCAGGGAGATTGCTCCTGATACTGCGGGAACGACGCCTCAAAGCTGGTTGGTCGCCTCGAACCCGTAAGGATTTACCGATGACAACTCTGGCACAGGATATTCGATACGGCTGGCGGAC
>CAWFUE010000068.1:0-55224 GCA_963818905.1 uncultured Acidobacteriaceae bacterium | reverse complement strand
ACCAGATCGGCCAGTAAGCCAGGGCTAGAAACTCGTCGAGCGCCTTCGACGTTGCATAGGACCACCGGGATTTGGTTGTAGGTCCACAGACAGTATCGTCGTCCTCGCGGAAAGGGGCATTGCCGTTCTTTCCGTAAACCTCGGAAGTCGAAGCCAAAAAGACCAGCTTCCTTTTCTTGGCGGCAGCCTCCAACACCAACTCCGTCCCTCTGACATTCGTTTCAATTGTCCGGACCGGACTCTCGATAATCCTCCGTACTCCCACTGCGGCTGCGAGATGAAAAACAATATCGGAACTGTCTACTAATTCGGCTAGCAGGCGTCGTTCCATCATGCTTTCGAAGAAACAATGGAGCAACGGATTCGTTCGGATATGCAGGATGTTCTCCGCCGACCCAGTGCTTAAGTCATCAAGAATGATCACATGCTCGCCGCGTGCAATCAGCGCTTCAGCGAGATGCGAGCCGATAAAGCCGGCACCACCTGTAATCAACGAAACCATTCGCGCCTCTCATGTGCGAGGGTCAGAACCAAGGTTACTCTCACAGGCTCAAACGATCTTCCCTGAAATGTTATCGCATATGTCTACCACCGGCCAGCTATGCATGGACTCTGAGAAACATAGCCGTGCCGTTCTGCGTTTGGCGGGCCATGAATTTTGTCGCTGTTGCCGCGGCGCAGACAGTCCCGACTGTGTTAGCTTGAGCGCATCCTCTTTTATCAAAGGAGTTGTCATGCGGAAGATCGCGTTGTCACTCGCCCTTTTCGTACTGATGGTTCTATCGCCCTTCAATCTACAGGCTGGCAGTCTGGCCGGCGTGACCCTGCCCGACACGGTAC
This sequence comes from uncultured Acidobacteriaceae bacterium, assembly GCA_963818905.1. GTDB lineage: Bacteria > Acidobacteriota > Terriglobia > Terriglobales > Acidobacteriaceae > Bog-257. The sequence goes on along the minus strand of CAWFUE010000068.1, from coordinate 54,384 downwards.
AGGCCGGGGGCAAAACACTGGTACTCAATGGTCTCGGACTGCGAACAAAGTACATGGTGAAGGTATATATCGCGGGACTGTACCTTGAGCAGAAATCGTCAGATGCAGAAGCCATCATCAAGGCAGACGCACCCAAGCAGATCGTCATGAAGTTCGTGCACAGCGCGAGCAAGAGCCAAATGACTGACGCATTCAACGATTCGTTTAGCGACAATACGCCCGACGCCGTGAAGACGATGAAGCCTGACATCGACCGTCTGCTCTCCGCGCTCGAGCCTGTTAAGCCAGGCGACGAAATGGTCTTCACGTACGTCCCGGGAACAGGTACGACCCTCGCTATCAATGGTAACGATAAGCTCACCATTGCCGGTCCGGCATTTGGCCAGGTACTCTTCTCGGTGTGGCTCGGGCCGAAGCCGCCCAATGCGGATATGAAGAAGGGGATGCTCGGACGATAGGCCAACCCTTTCCGGGAGAAAGCATGAAGATGTCTGTGTGGCCCCGCTATCCCACATTGTATGAGATCAACACCTGGATCTGGCTTGCCGAGCTCAGCGTAAAGGCGGGAAGCTCAGTTGATCTAGGTTCTGTGCCGTCTGTCGAATGGGATGCTATCGCAGCGCTGGGTTTTGACGCAGTGTGGCTGATGGGTGTGTGGGAACGCAGTCCCGCCGGTATTACCATTGCCAACCGAAACCCAAATCTGCTCGCGGATTTTCGCACGGCTCTGCCCGATTTTCGGCCATCCGACAATGTGGGATCTCCCTACTGCGTTCGACGTTACGTTGTAGATCAGCATCTGGGCGGGCGACAAGGATTGGCTGTCGCCCGCCGTGAACTTGCAAGTCGAGGCGTGCGCCTGCTCCTGGACTTTGTACCTAATCACGTGGCACCGGATCATCCATGGGTCAACGAGCATCCGGAATACTTCATTCAAGGAACGGTCAACGATGCGCGGAATGATCCAGCGTCTTACATTGAGGTACAAGGAAGAGTTTACGCTTGCGGTAAAGACCCATACTTCCCCGCCTGGCCTGACGTTCTACAACTGAATGCTTTTCAGCCGGGGTTGCGAAAGGCTGTCATCGATACCCTTTCCGACATAGCCAGCCAGTGCGACGGCGTACGTTGTGACATGGCGATGCTGCTGCTGAACTCGATCTTCGAACGAACATGGGGCAAGCAGGCGGGCCGGACCCCTGCTACGGAGTACTGGGTGGATGTCATCTTGGCTCTCAGGGAAACCAATCCTAAATTTCTCTTCATCGCTGAAGCATATTGGGACTTGGAGTGGGAGTTACAGCAGAACGGTTTTGACTTTTGCTATGACAAGCGACTCTATGACCGGCTGGAACATGAGAACGCAGAGAGCGTCCGGTTACATCTTTGCGCCGATCTGGCTTACCAGCAGAAGTTACTCCGCTTCATCGAGAATCATGACGAGCCTCGCGCAGCAGCAGCCTTTTCTGCGGCGAAGGAGCGAGCGGCAGCTGTAGCGACATCGACGCTGCTGGGCGCGAGAATGTTCCACGAAGGACAACTGGAGGGTCGTAAGGTGAGGCTGCCGGTCTTCCTGGGCAGACGCCCGGCAGAACCAACCGATACGCCATTACAGCAGTTCTACAGAAAGCTTCTCGCCGCCATTAACAGTCCTGTTTTTCGGGAGGGCCAATGGAGTCTCTGCGATCGCAGCGGCTGGCCCGATAATTCCAGCTTCCAAAATATTCTTGCGTGGCGCTGGAGCAAAGATAGGGAGCGATATCTCATTGTGGTGAACCTGAGCGACAACCCCGCTCAAGCTCTGGTTCATGTTGGCTGGGAAGACTTAGCGGGTCGGACCTTGAACTTCACCGACAAGCTTTCTGGTGTAAAGTACGAGCGCGCCGGAGACGAGGTACAGTCCGCCGGGCTGTACGTGGATTTGGGTCCATGGGCTCAACATTTTCTTGAATCGTTCGGATGAATCTGGAAGGATTACATTCTGTTTTGCGAACACTTCCATGGCGACAACGGCGCCGGATTGGGTGCAAGCCATCAGGCGGGTTGGACAGGAACTATCGCTCGCCTGAGAGATTTATTCGCCAGTCTGGACCCGGCAGTTTTGCTGCAGAAACCAAGGGCGAGCGGCAGACGTTGAAGCAACACGCTCCTCGCAACGCATCCATCGGCATTGCAGCCCACGGCCCAAGGCATACTAGCGCCTTATCTGCTACAATCAGAGACGTTCCGGTGGAGGACAAAGCGTTTTCAGCCACCCAACCGGACGCTCCGGACAGATTTTCTTACTGTCCATACGATCCATGAACATCGAAAGGGATTATGTTCGGTGGAAATGGACGGAACTGGCGAAACAACTTTAAAGCGTTGAATCGCCAGTGTTTACAAGGGTTTCCGCTGACCCGAGCAAACCAATAGCGGGGTCGTAGTTCAGTTGGTTAGAACGCTGCCCTGTCACGGCAGAGGCCGCGGGTTCGAGTCCCGTCGACCCCGCCATAAAATTCAATGGCTTACAGAGCGCCCGGTCGGGGCGTTTTGTATTTGTCCCGAAAAACGTCCCGAAATCGCCGCAGTCAATGGGCGGTCCTGGATTGGTTAGCATAGACGTGCACCTCGATGCGTACGCCAGTGAATTCAGCGGCGACATACCTCAGTTCTGCCAGCCGACAACTTACTGCCAGGCCACGGAGCGCAATGTGAATGCGCGCCTAACAGTGGATGTACCGATAGCTCGGTTTGCTCCTGGCCATTAAGGACATGGACTGTCCGATCGCCGGATGCTTTGCCTTTGGCATAACCTTACCGACAACCTTCCAGACCGGCGTGGAGACGACGCCACCGGTGCCGGTAAAGTTCTCCAGCGATCCGGACTATCAGATGAATTGGCAGACTCCTTACCAATTGGTGGATTCGACTATCTCGGGCGACCAGTGCCACTATACGCAGCAGCCGCCTTACTAAAGAAATATGCGCCGTCGGTGACCGGCGGCGCATAGCATCAGAAGATGGGATCAGCGATAGTAGTTGTTTCCAGCGGCGCTCTTATAGCATTACGGCGCTAAGAAGCTGGAGATGTCCAGTATCAGGTTCGTCGTTCCGTAGGCGTAGGCAGCGACCATACCTTGTGTCCCGGAAGGAACGATAGCCATATTGGAAGTGACCGCGGCATCGTAGGCATTTAAGGTCGAGACACCGGGCTGCGATTGCCCCTGCGGCCACAGGGTCAGATATCCCAGAGATCCCACCGGCACAACAGTTGCATTGAATGTGTATGCCTGCGCCACGGACGGCACGCCACAGGGACTCCCCAGCACGTCAACCGGTGGAGTGAGGGTGCCGCTGAATGCGCCGTTTCCGTTACGCGTGTCCAGAACGCGGCAAGGTACTGTTGGGTAAAGCGACAGTCCGCCTTGCGCCGGCGCCGCAAAATACCCATTCACATCGATCACCAGATCGGTGTTGTTGTACGCAAACGCACTGATCTCTCCATTCGTACCTGCAGGCACGATTGCCCCGTTGGCCGTGACCGCGCCAGTGGGCGCGTTCAAGGTGGAAACAATGGGCTGACTCTGGCCAGTCTGCCAAACGGTCAGATAGCCCAACGGACCTGGTGGCACCGCGGTGAAGTTGAACGAGTAAGCTTGTGCGGTAGTCGGAATGCTGCACACGCCTTGTATGACGTAGCTGTATTGCATGCCGGCCTGCAAAGTCTGCCCTCCCATGCCCGTCCTGGTATCGACCACACGGCAAGGTGTCAGCGGATAGAACGCCAAAGTGGATTGAGTCGCCGGCGCGAAGTAGGCATCAATGTCCAGCACCACGTCGGCCGTATTCGTTACAAATACACTAACTCCTCCATTTACTCCGGCTGAGACAATGGCTGCATTAGCCTTAATGCGGCCGTCTGAGTTCATGGTTGATACATAGGGCTGAATCTGACTGGCTGGCCATATGGTGAGATATTGTACCGGTCCTTGACTTGGAATCAGGGTCACGTTCAGCGAGAAAGAGGCCGCCGTCGATAGATCACTGCAGCCCTTGGACTGGGCCAATTGCGGAAGATTAAAGGTCTCAGAACTTCCTCCCTGAATTGGACCTGACCCTCCGTTTGCCTGCCTCGTATCCACCAAGCGACACGGCGTAACAGCGACCATTTGCAGCGTGGTGGCTCCTCCGATCACGGAAGTGGTGTTATCAGCGGCATTAGCGGTATAGATCGTATTAGTTGACGAATTGATAGCACTTTCCTGAGGACCACCCCCGACCGCTATTGGCATTGTGCTGTTGCTTGTCCCGTCGATTGCGGTCACTGTTCCGCTGCTACTGCAGGTGACATCGTTTCCGCAGCTGTTGGCGATGTAGATCTTATTGCCTGTCGCATTCACCGCCGCTGCAACCGGGTAGGCGCCGACATTAACGGTCGACGTCGCAAGCGTAGTCCCATTAACCGCAGTTACGGTTCCTAGGCTGTTGCAACTGGGATCACTCCCGCAATTGTTGACTACGTATATGTTATTGTTTGCTGCGTTGACCTCGACATCATAAGGCGCAAATCCTACTGCGACGCTCTGCACGGCAAGGGTACTGCCGTCAATTACTGCGAGAGTTCCAGCGCTGCCGCAATTTGGGTCAGTGCCACAATAGTTGTCGGCGTAGATCATATTATTCGTGGAATTCACAGCCACGTCGTAAGGAGAGTAATTCACGGAAACATCCTGAGTGCCAAGGCTGGAGTTAATTGCGGTGACCGTGCCAGGACTATTGCAAGTAACGTCCGTACCGCATGTATTAGCGACGTAAACCATGTTCGTGGCTGCATTGACTGCTATCCCGTATGGATAGTAATCAACGTTGACACTCTGCGTTCCCAACGTAGCTCCATTGATGACAGTTACGGTTCCGGCACTCGAGCAGGAAGAATCAGCGCCACAATCGTTTGCCACGTAGATTGTGTTGGTGCCAGAGTTCACCGCTAGCTCATAGGGGTTCGAGCCTACAGGGACAGTATTGACAAGGGTAGAACCACTGATCACGGAGACCGTCCCGCTGCTTGAACATGTGAGATCGGTGCCGCAATTGTTGAGGACGTAGATCATGTTCGTAACCGTGTTGACCGCTGCGAACACGGGATGAACGCCGACGGTTAGGGTTTGTGTAGCAAGCGTTGCGCCATTGATGATGGTGACCGTTCCGTTGCTTCCACAGTTGGGATCAGTGCCGCAGTAGTTGGCGACATAGATTGTGTTGGTACCAGGGTTCACCGCTACAGCGGATGGATTGACCCCGGCTCCTACGGTTGCGGTGACAACTTGCGCCCGGGCGGAGAATGAGGTCACAGCAACAACGAACAGAAGAAGAGCGAACAACCGGCCAAGGCCTTGCCGCATAGCGCCACCTCTGGAGGGATTTTTGTGGGTTTTGACTCTACCACAGCTTACGGAGTTCCACCATCTCAAAATTCCAGAGTCACGTCGGCTCCTAAGCTGACTCCTGGCCGTCCAGATGGCCGTTGCGAATAGCACGAAACATGCCGCGTCGGCGGCTCAGGATCTCAAGTCGCATAAGACCGCTTGCGTCTCATCCGTATGCGTGGAAAAATGCCGGTGAGAGGATGGCGACATGCCGAATCGAGGCTTGTTGTTATTGGTGCTGTCAGGCGTATTTGCGAACTCAATGGCCTTCCGCGCAAGACCGGCTTCATTACTGGCTGGGATTTTGTCGCAAGCAAACCAGTCGAATCCGCCTGCCGCCAGCATGTCTGACGTCAGAATGTCGCACATGTACATGACGTCGCTGAGACCACTCCAGCCAGGTGATCTGCAGAAGGCCGACGCTGTCGTTGCATCCGCCAAGGCAGCGATGGCTCCCTATCAGGATTATCGCAAGGCGCTGGCTGACCGCTATGTCATCTTTCTTCCCAATATTCCGCAACCCCAATACCACTTTACAAATTACAAAAACGGACGCGCGGCACTCTGGCACTTTGATCCCTTGAAGCCGACTTCACTGCTCTACAAGAAAACAGCGGACGGTGGATACAACCTGGTAGGAGTTATGTACACCGATCGGGTTGACGCCAGCGAGCAAGAGTTGAACCAGCGCATTCCGCTCAGCGTTGCACGCTGGCATCAACATATCAATTTCTGCAAAGCGCCGGCAGGAAAGAAGCTCGAGTATTTTGGTCCGCACGCCAAGTTCGGCCTGATGGGATCGATTACTACTAAGGATGCTTGTGAGGCCGAGGGTGGAGAGTTTTATCCGCACGTACTGGGATGGATGGTCCATATATACCCGTATGAGAGTGATCCGAAGAAGGTCTGGTCGATCGACGATGACGATCATGGCCACGACAATATGGACCACGCAGCTATGCCGGGGATGAAGATGAACTAAGTATCCGACTACACAGCGCCTCTTTTCCGAAAAGCAGAAGTGATGCTGCTGTCTTACTGCACTATGATGTTCGCCGTCATCCGGGGATGGATCGAACAAAAGTAGGCATAGGTGCCAGGCTTGGTGAAGGTGTAGGTAAATTGGTCATCCGTGTCGAGTGGCTTTGACTTAAAGATCTCGCCCTCACTCACAACCGTATGGGGAATGTCATCGCGGTTCGTCCAGCGAACTGTGGTTCCCACTGGAACCGTGACCGTAGCCGGTGAAAAGCTGAAGTTGTCGATCTTGATTTCCACCCTGCTTGGCTGTTTGTCGTTCGAAGCGGCGGCGATCCTTCTTACGCCGCTTGCGATAACGATGAGACCAACCGCAAGTGCAGCTATCAGCAATATGTTTCGTTTGTTCCTCATATAGTCTGCTCTTTTTCCCTCTCTATCTGCGTGTGAAGCTCAGGCAAGAGTTGAGTCGATGACAGCCAGTGCATGCCGCCGCTGGATGTAGTTCACATCTGTAACACCCAGCAGAGTCTTTAGTTTGTCGGTGGGAACTTTCATCGGTCCAGGAGAAGCTGCCTCACCCGGTCTAGGTTGAGGAAACGCCGTGGACATCGCAGTGTGAAATGTGATGTTGCCTTCTACCTTCTGCATGGTCTGGTGAATGTGTCCATTCAGGACGGTGACAGAGCCAAAGCGTTTCAGATAGGAAAGTGCCTGGACGCTGTCGTCAGTGCCCCAACCCCACTCCGGATAAACGCTCCACAACGGTATGTGAGCGAATACGACGATGGGAGTGCTCGCTGAAAGATGCTTCACGTCCTTCTCCAGCCATCCGAGTTGTTCGACGCCAAGCCTGCCCAATCCTCCTGCCTTCAGGTTTATGACATTCACTAACCCGATAAAGTGCACGCCACTCTTGTCGAAGCTGTACCATCCCGAGCCTTGAGTCCCTTTGCCGTAACGTTCCAGGTATTGTTTACCGTCGTCGTTGAGAACGTCGTGCTCACCAGGGACGAAGAAGATATTCTGCGCGCTGGCGGACTTCAACAATTGATCTACCGTGTCAAATTCTTCCGGCTTGGACAGGTGACTGATGTCACCCGTGTGAAGGATGAAAGCGGGAGGCACTCTTAAGGCGTTGATCTTGTCGATAGCAGCCTTCAGCGTGCTTACAACATCGGGATTTGCACCTTTATCGAAGCCCATATGGGTGTCGCTAATCTGAACAAAGCTCAGCTCACCCTTATGTTCAGGCCTGCTATTTGGAAGTTCACTTAGGCTATAAGAATTGAGTACACCGCCGTTGATGACACAAAATGCGCCTGTGCCTGCCCATGCCATGCACTTTAAGAAGCCTCGGCGATCGATGCCGTCATGGTTGTGGTCATGTAGGATTTGGTCGCTCATATTTTTGGTCATTTGTTTTCTCTCGTAGTATCTGTCAGCGCAGTGACTTGTGGATCTCAAGATAGGTACTGAGCTACGGATAAGTTATTCCCAAGCTGAGCCGTTTTATTGCCGCGTGGATCTGGCAGATTATCTTGCCAGAAGACGTAGGTCCAAATCTTGGATCGTTCTTCCATGCAAACTGGCCTGCTGGATGTTTATTCCCGTGACAAAGCGCGAATCGAGAAAAATAAATATGCTTGAGGGGCAGGAATAAAATCGAACTTCACGAGTTAACCAAGGCTGAGACTTGAACTCAGGAACCGACAGTCATGGCGACTTCGAGCGGCTGGCGATGCCGCTTTTTGACTCGCTGTACAACTTCGCGCGCTGGTTGGCGCACGACGAGACTGAAGCCGAAGACCTGGTTCAGGAAACCTTTAGCAAGGCGCTGCGTGGGTTCTCTTCATTCACTCCCGGCTCTGATTTTCGGGCATGGATATTTCGTATTCTGCGCAACACGTTCTTGACCTCGCGGACCGGACTGCGCGCAAAGCTGACCGTGAGCCTTGAGCCAGAGGATGAAGCCATGATTGCGGTGACATGGGAAACACCCGAGTCGCTCGCACTCACTTCAGCCACTCGCGAGGCATTGCAGGCCGCGCTTGAGCGGTTGCCGGTGGGATATCGCGAAGTGATTCTGCTAAGCGATGTGGAAGAGATGAAGTACAAGGAGATCGCAGAGGTACTGTCCATTCCAATCGGAACCGTCATGTCTCGCGTTGCACGTGGCCGCAAGTTGCTGCGGCAATCGCTGGCGGGAGAGCGGACAGCATCGTCCACTTCAGCCGGGAAAATGGACGAACGATGAACTGTACAGAGTGGCAAGGCCGCCTTGACGCTTACGTAGATGCCGAACTGCCGGCGCCGGAGATGGATGCCTTCCGTGCGCACGCAGAAAAATGCGGGGCTTGTGCTGCCATGGCGTTGGCACTTACGGAAAGTAAGCTGGCTACTCGGCGCGCGGCGAATCGCTACACCGCAGCTCCGGAGTCTCGCACACGTGTGTTCGATTTGGTTAAGGGCAAAGCTGAACCTGCGCAAGTGATACCAGAAAGATCTCGGACATCAGCTGGGCGGCTAACCTCCGGCGTGTGGCTTGGTTGGGCGGTTGCAGCCGCAGTTTTCCTACTAATTACAGCAGGGTTGTTCGTGGCGGCGAATCGCCGGAATAAAGCGAAGGCACTCGGCGAGTTTACCGACCTCCACGTTGCGGCTCTCGCCAGCGCCAATCCAGTGGAGGTCATTTCCACGGACCGGCACACGGTAAAGCCGTGGTTTCAGGGAAAAATTCCCTTCACCTTCGACCTCCCCGATCTCGAAGGCTCGCCTTTCACGCTGGTGGGAGGACGCGTTGCTTACTTCCATCAGGAGCCCGGCGCTCAACTCGTATTCCGCTATCAGCGCCACCTTATTTCCGTCTTTCTCTTCCGGGAGACGCCTGCACTCGCTCTTCCAGCGTCCGCCTTCGCCGACCGGACATCTTCTTTCAGTCTACAGACGTGGACACAGCGAGGCCTGCGCTATGTCGTCATAGGCGACGCGAACCCGAAGATCGTTCAAGAATTGGCTGAGCAGTTGCACAGCGCCCAATAGTCAAATTGGTCCTCTCAAGCAGTAAAATAGCCGGATGCGGTCGTCCCGCCTCCATCGAATAGCGCGCGCCTACCTGATGTCGATTGGTTTTTGGTACGGGATGTCGCTGCTTATGGGCCTGCAGTATCAACCCCTCAATCACCGAAGCTTTTGGTCCTCGTTCGCCAATCTGCTGGTTGTGGCGGGAGCTCACGCTTTTGCCTTAGCCTTGTGGACGCCGCCGATTTTTTATCTGGTTGGCAAGTATCTCAGACTTTCCATTGATCGTCTTCGTTATGTTCTGCTGTGGGCTTTGGGAGCTGCGCCGTTTGTACTGATCTACGCGGCGATGATCTTCGCGCTGACTCCGCCCTATGATGGCTCGTTGCACAAAGACCTATCGCGTTCTGTCCATGCATGGCTTGAAATGATTCGGACCGGATTTGCCGACGTCATGTTCGTATACATTGCGATTGTTGTCGCGGCTCACGCGTACGAATATTTGAAGCGAGCGCGAAGACAGGAGGCGGAGAGATATAAGTATCAGCAAGCGCTCGTTGCCAGTGAACTGCAGGCGCTCAAAATGCAATTGCAGCCCCACTTTCTGTTCAACACCCTACATGGAATTGCAACATTGATGGAAAGCGACCCGGGCAGCGCCAAGACCATGATCCTCAAGCTGTCGAATCTGCTGCGGTCAGCCCTGGATCGTGACAGCGCGGATCTGATCCCGCTCGATGAGGAATTAAAATTCGCGCGCGAATATCTCGACATCGAAACGATGCGCTTCGGCAGCCGGCTAGCGATCAACTGGCTAGTCGCCCCTGACACCGGTCGCTTGCTTGTGCCGCAGATGATCCTTCAGCCGCTGGTGGAGAACGCGATTCGATATGGCATCGCCTCATCGCGCCAAGGCGGGTGGATCGAAGTGGCGACCAGCACAAGCAAAGGAACACTGAACATTCGTGTGCGCAATAGTGCTGGTGGCAAGACCTCCAACGGAACCGGCGTGGGATTGCGCAATGTTGAAGCCCGGCTGAAGTATTTGTATTCCGGCGATGCGAGTCTACGTCTCACCGTCGCCGAAGATCGGACTGTCCTCGCGGCTTTGAGCATTCCGGTGTTGAACTCGCAGCCTGCCGGTGTGCGACAGAGCCGTGTCCGGAACGTCCTTGAGGAAAGAGATCCATTATGCGTGTCCTCATCGTCGACGACGAACCTCTAGCCCGTACTGCCTTGCAGCAGATTTTGGCCTCCAGGTCCGATGTCGAGCGCTTCGACTCAGCCGCCGACGCTATCGAGGCCCAGGAGCGGCTTTCCAAAGACAGTTATGACGTAATGCTGCTCGATATCAGCATGCCGGAGCTATCCGGACTTGAACTGCTGAGCCGTCTGCAGAAGGACGGGCGGCCGTTGCCTTCCGTAGTTTTGGTGACCGCACACGCGCAGCATGCAGTGGCGGCTTTCGAAAAACATGCGGTTGACTACGTCCTAAAACCTTTTTCAGCGGAACGTGTCAACCAGGCACTGGAGTTTGCCTCCCGCAGAACTGCCGGTGAGCGGGCAGCAAAATTGGTTGAACTGATGCCGCATTTGCGGACCTTGACCCAGCAGAACTCCTCGAAGATCGGCATCAAAAGCAACGGGAGAATTCTTTTTGTCGATCCGCGGGACGTAGTTGCGGTACAGGCTGAGGGTAATTATGTGTTGCTCCAGCAGGAGTCGGGATCTTATTTGCTGCGCGAATCGATTTCAACCATTGCGGAAAAGCTCAAGCCATATGGATTCGTTCGCATACATCGTTCGGTGCTGGTGAACGCCGCGTTCGTGCAAGAGATCCGTCCGTGCGCTACAGGAGAGTACGAACTGCGATTGAAGAGCGGAAAAGAGTACACCGTCACCCGTACCTATAAGAAAAACCTGCGAGCGCTGGCCGGGTTCTGGATAGGAACGGATACGTTCGCTGCCGATTAAATCTCGCAGATTTGCAAGTGGCGCAACTTTCGCCGCGCCACCCGAAATACTCCAATTCCGGCCAGCTACGCTATGGTAAGCGCAGGAAACCGTGCGACGAGTTGTTCGCGTCGATGTAGCTTCCGCCGTCCACTCCCTCATCGTTGAGGCAGTCCGGAGAGGTACCCTGACCTGCACCGGTACCCGCACCCGGAGCGTCGAAGGTAGTAATCGATCCGTCTCGATTGCGGATAAAACCGTGCAGTACGTTATTCGAGTCAATGTAGGGACCAGAAACCACATCTAGCGAGTTGAAGACTTCAGGCAGGGTTCCTTGGCCGGCTCCGGAGCCGGCGCCGGGAACATCGAATTCCGTGAGCGTGCCATCCGCAGTGCGAGTAAAGCCGTGGTATGCGCTATTCGAGTCAATATACACTCCGGGAACGAAGTAGTTCGCGCCGATGCCGTCGGTGTCAGTTCCCTGACCCGGACCGGTGCCTGCACCGGGAACTTCGATAACGACGAAGCTGCCGTCGGGCTTGCGGAAGTATCCGTGCAGCACGTTGTCATCGTCGATGATGGCTCCCGCGATCGCTCCCTCAGGATTCAGTCCGATTCCCGCCGACGTACCGGTCCCTTGTCCGGCGCCTGTTCCCGCACCCGGGCCCTCGTAGGTCAGGAACGATCCATTTGGGTAACGCACGAACACGTGGGCGACATTGGACGAGTCCCAAAAATATCCGGCGATCTCGCCTGACGGGTTGATGTTGTAGGAGAGTGTCCCTTCGCCGGCGCCAGTGCCCGCACCCGGCGCGTCAAACGTCGTGATACGGCCGTTGGCGGTACGCACGAAGCCGTGAATGACATCGCTCGCGTCAATGTAATATCCCGTCAAGGTGGTGGCGGGATTTATGCTGAATGGGAATGTGCCTTGGCCGGATCCATTACCCGCGCCTGAAACGTTGAATTCGGTATACGCTCCCTCCGGGCTACGGAGGAATCCGTGACCCACATTGCTGGAATCGACGTAGTAGCCGAAGACCAAGCCCGAGTCGGTGACGTTTTGCGGAAAGGTTCCCTGACCCGCACCCGTGCCCGCGCCCGGCGCGTTAATGACGATATACCTTTGCGCGCTGGCGAAACTACAAGCCACGAGCACGACACTCAGCGTCATCCAAAGTTGTTTTCGGTTCATGACATCCTCCTCAGTTGAAGTGAATTGAGTTGGTTGTTCCTTATCAGGCAAAGCGACCGATGCCAGGCTCGGCAGCGCAGCGTCTTGCAAACATGTGTTTAGGTTTCCCCGGAAGAAGCCTCTGGATCGAGGCGCTCTACATACAAACTTCCTCAACGACAGCCAAATGCATGCACTGTTCCATCGGCTACGCGCGATAGACGATTTCTGAGCCGAGTTACGAAATCGGAAAAATCGAGGTTGACCCTACAACGGCGAGAAACAGACGTACGGGGATTAACTTCGGAGTACGAACGAGCTATTGATCACATAACGATGGAATCATGCGCTGCGCTATGAAAAACGCAAATTCTCGCGAGGCTGTCTACTAAAAACGGTACGAGTGCTTCGCTCACGGCTAGTCGTGGGTTATCTATTTCGTAAACATCAGGACCGCGACTTTCCGGATTTTCGACATCTGGAACGGTTAGAATTCGCCCATTATGGCGCAAACGCAGATGGCATTTATCGCAACTTGGCTGGACTGGGATGGACGGATCGTTAATGGGAGATTTCCCCTGCGGCAATACTTGGGAGGCTCGGAGGATAGCGCCGTCTACCTGACCGAAGTCGAAGGCGCAAGAGCTGCGATCAAGCTCGTTCCCGCAGATTCACCGCACGTACGCGCACAGCTCGATTCCTGGAAATTGGCCCGTCAGCTTTCCCACCCAAATCTGGTACGAATTTTCGACACGGGAGTTTGGCACGCGGACGCCGAACAGGACATGCAGTTCGCCGTGATGGAGTATTGCGAAGAGAGCCTCGCGGGAGTTTTGCGCCAGCGGCCACTCACGCCCGGCGAAGCGCGCGAGATGCTGCTGCCCGCCCTCGCCGCTCTGCAATATCTGCACGCAAAGGGCATCGTGCACGGGCAGATCAATCCTGCAAATGTTCTGGCCAGTGGCGATCAACTGAAACTCTCTACCGACAAGGTTCGCCGCAGTGGAGAGCCATATACGCCGGCGGCTGTAACACCTTACGACGCACCGGAGATAACTGCCGGGACCACTTCGCTTAGTGCCGATATCTGGTCGCTGGGTGTCACATTATTCGAAGCGCTGACGAAATATATACCGCCACCCGGCAAAGACGGCGTCCTGGGATTGAGCGAGAAAATTCCTCCACCGTTCGACGCGATCATCAAAGGATGTCTGACACCGGAACGTGACCGCCGGCTCTCGATCAGTGCGATTCGAGAATTGCTCGAACGGCCCAAGCTCCAGGTTGTAACGCCGAAGACGCCCTCTGTAGAAACCGCGCCAATTGCGGCGACTATCGCAAGTAGTCTCACGCCCGCTGTCGTCGCCCAGGATTTCTCACCCCCGGGTGCGAAGGCGGGGCGTGCGATGTTTGCAGTCACGCCTCGCTGGATAGTTGCTGCTTTCGGGCTATTTGTGATTATCGCGGTCGCTCTCGGCCTGTACCTGACGCATAGAAGTCCGCAAACTTCACCATCAACTTCAACCGCGGCTGCGCAGTCGAATGGCGCAATTGCTGCGCCAGCGCTAACGAATTCCAGTACACAAAAGCCAGTGGCGCTAATTGCTGGCCCAGGAACTGTGCTACGTCAGGTGATGCCCGAAATTCCCGGCAAAGCGAAAAACAGCATCAACGGTACCGTCAAAGTCTCGGTGCGAGTTGAGGTGAATGCTAACGGAAAAGTTTCGCGGGCGACTCTGGCCACACGAGGGCCAAGCACCTACTTCGCCAATCGCGCTCTGGAAGCCGCGCGGCAATGGACATTCGTCGCTCCTGTTCGTGATGGAAAAGCGCAGGCGAGTAACTGGATGATTCGCTTCGAATTTCGCAGGAGTGGTGCGAGGGCGGCCGCGCAGCGCAGTTCCGGCGGGTAATCAGTTGTGCGTTCTCAGTTGTCACAACAAACGCTGTCCTCGACTCAACTGACAAACTGCTTACCGCTCGACCGTGATCGCCGAAACGGGCGACAGGCAGTCGGCTGTGCTGTGCAGTTCGATTCCTTTCGGCAGCGGCTCGCCAAATGCGCGAGAGACATCGCTTCGATCAGGGACGACGAATTTGGTTAGGCATCTCAACAGCGGTTCGTCAGCCACAGCACGCAGCTTGATGAGAGCAAGGTTCCGAACTTCGTCGGAGATGTCGCGCATTCTGTCGTCGGTGCGGCGGCCCAGTTGAACGATTGGGCTCGCGGTTTCATGCCTCACCTCAGCTAAGTCCAACAGAAACTGAATCCACTCTTCGGCGGTCGCCGTCGGCACCACGCACGCAGCCGAGCCATAGAGCGGAACACGAGCGCCGAACCGGCCGAGCGACCACAACCATGCGCCCTCCGAAGGCTCATTCTTCAGTTTGCGCAACAGCTCTGCCCCAAGCGCGGCCCGAGTCGAGCCAGAAAGATGTTCAAGGCTCGCCAACAGACGCCAGCCATCGCGTTCAAGCTGAGAATTCAAACGCGTGCCCGGTTTCTTTCGCCCAATTCCGATTCCCCCGAGGTAATTGCGAATCTCATGTTGGTGCGCGGCGCTAAGCCCGGGCGAAATGCGGCGCCAGAGCACCAGCCAGTTGATCTGATTTTGCAGATTTGCGGCGAACGCCAGGCCTGACTGATACAGTGTGCGCATCCGGCTCATGCGGCGGCCGTCCTGCGAATCGCCGAAGCCGGGCCGCAAACAAAAGCCTGCCAGGTTCAACCATCGCGCCTCATGTTGCGCGCTCAGCTTTCGACCCTCCGCGAATTCCAATAATGCGTCCGCCAAGTCGCGCAGGACTGTAACCGGCCAAGATTCTTTATTCAGTCCTATGCACGACTCCAGTTCGCCGCCGAGCAACGATGGATCGACAGCCTCGCCGTGCGCAGCTTCACTGAAAATGGCACGAATGGCTGACCGCGCAGCCTGCACCGAAGCTTCGGAAACTTCGGCAACTGCGGTTGTCCTGGATGGCTTGGGCAACTCCGCGGACGCATCGGATGCCTTGCCCCGCAACTCGAATTGCAATCGCCAGCGATGCGGCGAGCTTACCGATTCGCACCACAACTCCAGCGTTCCCACCTCGGTGAAGCTGACCGATAATCGCACCGCGAGTTCCATCTCCTGCAGCTTCTTGCCGTAGCGCAAGAGGGTGGTCAATGGAGCGTGCCGGTGCACCTGCAACGGGTCTAAATCAGCCAAGGCGCCATGCGCATCGTGGCGCACGGTCGAGCTGAACAGGTTGAACGACACTGGGCGATTCGCCAGGACCGAGAACTCGCGACCAAGGCGCAAAGTCGTTCCTTCGTCCGTTCCGGCAGGCAGCACACAAACCGCGGCGCCTTCTGCGCGGGTCCCGATGTAATAGGTACGCGCGCTGCCTGCCTTCACCCGCAATCCGCGTCCACGTTTCACCTGTCCGTAGTACGTAGCCCCGATGGCAACCGCGCTGGCCATGTCATCGTTGCGAAGAATTTTTGGGCGCCAGTGTTTATCGCTGCAGAACCACCCGTCGATCGCCTCGACAATCCGGCTTTGCGTGATCGCAGGAATACAGAATCCGCCATTGAACAACACGGCATCAGGGCGTGCTATTTGCCCGGTCAGATCTTCGCTTCCCTGCGCAGTCTGGATGCCGGTCCCGGCAGAAGATTGCGAACGCATCGATGCCCCCGAACGCCGCAGGAAAGCCGCCAGATGCTTGGTGATGGCTGGATCGCTGGCATACGGCAGCCCAACCTCACGCAATCCGGAAATCTGAGTACGCGACGGCAATTCATCCGGAGTCGTTAAGGGCAGAAATCCGGTCATCAGCAGTTCGACAACTTCATCTCGCGTCATCTCAGTGCTCATCATCTGGCCCACAACTGCTCGCCCCGAGCCGAGTATATTGATGGGAACGCGATCCACCGTGGGGTCACTGAGCAAGCGTTCCTTCGCCGCAGAGCAGGCAATCTCAAGAGCGTGGCGCTGGCGCAGCCCGAGAGTCGCATTCAGCTTTTGTTCAACGCGCCGCGCCAGCGCTAAATCAACGTTCTCGCCGCCCACCAGCAGGTGATCGCCGATTGCAGTGCGTTCGAACTGAATCTCACTGCCATTGAGGTGGGCGCGAACCAGGCTGAAATCCGAGGTGCCGCCGCCGATGTCGCAGATCAGGACGAGATCCCCATCTTGCACATGCGCTGCAACCTCATGCCGATGCGTCGAAACCCACGCGTAGAACGCCGCGAGTGGCTCTTCCAGAAGCGTGAGGTGTTGCAATCCGGCGCGGTGCGCTGCTTCCACCGTCAACTCGCGAGCTTCCTCGTCGAATGAAGCAGGAATGGTCAGCACGATGTCTTGATTTTCGAAGCGTAGCTCTTCGGCCCCGGCAGCGATCGCTTGATTCCACGCGTTCCGCAGATGCGCGAGGTAGCGAGCCGAAGCCTCAACCGGAGAGATCGTCGGCTCCGGCGGCTCAGATTCGCGTGGGAGAATGTCAGCCGTTGGATCGATGGCATTCTGACAAAGCCACGACTTCGCGGATGAAACCTGTCGCCCCGGAACCAGCGCCCCCAGTTCGCGAGCTGCTACGCCGGCAATTGCTGAAGGATTTTCTTCCCACGGGAGGTTGAACGCGCCAGATGATTTCTCAGTGTCAGTAGGAAAATAGAGAAACGAAGGAAGCGCTGGAACCGCGCGCACTTCGCCTGGCGCGACCACCTGGGCGACATCGAGAACGCGAATGCCAAATTCTGGGACATCTTGCGGCTCCGCCGTATCAATGTAAGCGACTACCGAATTCGTAGTGCCCAGGTCGATGCCGATCAGATAACGAGAGCGTTCCATTACTGCAGACTATTGCTCAATTTTTTCGCGGATATTCAACTCAAGTTTCCAGCGCTGCGCGCCGTCACGTGAAAGGCACCAAACTTCTAATGTGCCGATCTCGGTTACCCGCGACTCAAGCCGCACAGGAAGGACCGCGCCTTGCCGGCCGTCGAGGCTGAGCGTCACCTCGAGCGGGCTCAGTTCCTCGACCTCACCCGACCAGTTGTCTAGCAGATCGCCGACATGGTCCTGCTTGCGCACGGTTGAGCTAAGGAAACGAAACTCGGCCGGCTCGCCGACAACCAGCCCGAACTCGCGCCCGGGAATTTGTGCCTCCGTGCCTTCTTCCATTCCGAATGGAACGACGCATAATGCCTTCATCGGCGCTTCAAATCCAGGCACCGCCGGCATGGCACTTTCGATTCCGATGTAATAAGTTCGCGATGCGCCACTGCGAATGCGTACGCCGTGGCCGCGCCGCGCTCTGCCGTAGTAAGCCGCACCGCGCGCAACCGCATGTTCGAGATCGGGAGCATCGAGCACCTGCGTCGCTCCCATCGCCTCGAAACCTTCTCCACTCAACCAGCGGTTCAGCACCGTCACCAGCCGCTCGCGCAATGCCGCCGCTTTCATCACGCCGCCATTAAAGAGCACATGCGTGGGACACGCGAGCCCAGTTCGCCCACGACGTATGTTCGCAGCTTCCGGACTATTCTGCACCTGCTGCGAAAGAAAGCGCGCCAGATGTTTGGTGACCGCTGCGTCAGCGGCATAGGGCAGACCCAGTTCCTGAAATCCAATTCTGCGTTGCCGTATCGGCATTTCGTCGCTGGACACCTGCGGAAAGAATCCTTTCACCAGCACGCGATCCAATTCTTCACGCAGCAGCTCGGTCTTAATGGTGCCGCCGACAAGTTTGCGCCCCTTGCCCAATAACGTGACGTCCTGCTTCTGCGACTTAGGATGCTCGAAGAGATGTTCCTTGGCGGCGCGGCACTGATACCAGAGTTGCTGCAGCTGAAACATATCGATGCATTGGCCTCCGGCTTCCAGTTTCTGTTGCAGCATTCGCGCCAGCGCAAGATCCATGTTGTCGCCACCCAGCAGGATGTGATCGCCCACGGCAACGCGCTTCAACGCAAGATCGCCGTTCTCTTCGGTAACCGTGATGAGGCTGAAGTCGGTCGTGCCGCCACCGATATCGCAGACCAACACCAGGTCGCCAACTTTGATGTGCTTCCGCCACGCATCACCCTGACTCTCCAGCCACGCATAAAATGCGGCTTGCGGCTCTTCCAGCAGCGTCACGCGTTCCAGACCCGCCTGCTCAGCTGCGCGCCGGGTGAGCTCGCGGGCTTCTTCGTCGAACGATGCAGGGACGGTGAGCAGGACATCCTGCTGGCGTAACGACGATCCATCGGCGGTATGTTGCGCGTCCCACACTGTGCGGAGATATTGCAGGTATTGCGATGAGGCCTCAACCGGCGAGAGCTTACTGATTTCCTCCGGAGCCTGCCAAGGCAGGATTGGCACGGTGCGATTCACCGCGGCATGTGACAACCATGACTTCGCCGACGCAACCAGCCGCGAAGGATTCTCCGCTCCACGCTTGCGTGCCAGTTCTCCGACGACAAACTTCGGCGCTGCATTCCACGGCAATTGCAGGCTGCCCGCGGAGAAATCCAGCTCGCCGGGAATATAGAGGAACGACGGCAGCAGCGTGCGGTCCGCGACCTCATTCGGATTAACGAGTTGAGGAATGGTATGGACTGCGATCTGGGGGATTTCCTCCGCCGCGTCGCAAGAGGCTAGCGCGGAGTTTGTTGTGCCAAGATCAATGCCGACGATGAATTCAGAACTCAATCAAATCTCCACTAGGCGGCGTGCCGGTCTGTTCGGCACGACTGAACAAGCTGCTGAAACCTCGAAAAGCAGATTCCTCGCCCGCTGCGCCGGGCTCTTGATGACAAATCAGGAATTCACTGCTATGGGACCTCGACCTCTGCCGGCGCAACAATGTTCCGTCCCGACTCCTGCGGCAATGAAGGCAGGCTGACCGTTCTCACACGCCAGCCGCGATGACGCAGCACGCCGTTAAACGGCGGCTGGCCCACGACATTTCCCACCATCTTCACGGCTGCCGGGTCCAGCCCCACAGGCACCGTCACCGGCTGGTCCTCTTCTGAAGAGATGATGGGCTCGAGCTTCACGTAACGATCCAGCACTTGCCGGCATGAAGCATGAATCGTGCGGACAGCAGCTCCAAGCTGGCTGTCGGGATAAGGCGAGACATCCTCGTTCAAGAAATCTATCAAGCGTCCGTCGCGCTGAAATAAAGCAAGCATTTGCACCGCTCCGTCCGATGGCGCAACGGCGCTGTCTATTGCGCTCGGCTTTACCGGTGCAGCAGCGCTCGCCGGTACACTTGCAGCCGAGTCCAAACCTAGTTCGCGCGCGATATCCGCTGGGATTCTGCCGTTAAACAGAATCGCAAAGAAGCAACGAAAGGCATAAGCGACACGTGTCGAGAATCCAACCATAATGGCTAACTCCAACTCGCGCGGACCTGGAAGCCCCCGCGACCACCGAACCGGAGCTCGGCGCTACAGCAGGACCGCGCAATCAGCGCACGGGCTGCGCCCGCATCTTTCGCTTGAATGAGCACAGGGTGTATGCAAGACCGTGCAGAGGAGAAACTCAGTACATTGATTGTATAGGAAATTCTGTAATCGATTTTCAATCGAAGGCGCTCTATACTTCTTTTCGCCATCAGAACTCAGAAAGGAACAGACATGAAGAAAGTTGCGGCTGGTTTGTCGTGCCTGCTTATGATGGCAGCCTTGCTCGCCTCTGCACAAACTGCGGACTCCGGCTACCAGATGGCCAGAGTCGTTTCGTTCGAGAAAGTCGCGTCCAGCGAACAGCATCCGGAAAATGCGGATCAGTACAAGATTGCCATGCGCCTGGGCGAAACGGTGTACCTGTGCCGTGCCAATGGTCCGATCGCTACCTTCATCGATTGGGCGCCCGGTAAAGAATATCCAGCAAAGCTCGACACCAACGGCAAAGTGTTGCTGGTGAAGAATACTGACGGCCAGGTGATCCAGATGACGGTTGCAAGTAAGAAGACGCCAAAGTAGCGGCTGAAGACGGTAGGATTGCGCCTTGCAGAGCCCAACCTGTAAAATCTAAAGTTACACAGCCCGTCTCATCCCAATTTCCCTGAATTCTGCCCGGTTTCGCAAGCAGAGCCGAGTTGTGTGCGCGAAGGATGCGATCGCCTTGTCCAATTCCTGTGATCGCGAGCGGAGTGGCAATTGAAAACTGGCAAGACAGCGGTGGTCGTCGGCGCGCAATGGGGCGACGAGGGCAAGGGCAAAATCGTCGACGTGCTCTCCGAGCGCTTCAAGGTCGTGGCGCGCTATTCCGGCGGCCACAACGCCGGACACACGGTCACCATTCACGGCAAGAAATTCATCCTGCAACTGATTCCTTGCGGCGTGCTGCGCCAAGGCTGCCGCGGCGTCATTGGCAACGGCGTCGTGCTCGATCCGTTCGCTTTCATCAAAGAAGTCGACGCGCTGCGCGCAACCGGCGTGCAGGTTGACGGCAATCTTTTCGTCAGCAACCGCGCCCACGTGATACTTCCCTATCACCGACTCATCGAGCTAGCGGCGGAAAACGCGCCTGGTCGCGTGAAAATCGGCACGACCTCGCGGGGCATAGGTCCCACATACGAGGACAAGATGGCGCGCAGCGGTCTGCGGGTCGAGGATCTGCTTGACACGAATCTGCTGCGCAAGCACATCGAAAACGCTTGCCGCGAGAAGAACACGATCGCGCACGCACTCTTCAACAGCGAGCCGCTCGATGCTGACAAAATGTTCTCGGAGTACTGCGGGATCGCTGATCGGGTTGCGCCCTTCGTTGCCGACACGGCGCTGCTGCTCAACCAGGCGATTGCCAACGGCGAGCCGGTGATGTTCGAAGGGGCGCAAGGCACGATGCTCGACATCGATCACGGAACGTATCCATTCGTTACCTCGTCGAGTGCGACTTCGGGCGGCGCAGCAACGGGAACCGGCGTTCCTCCGACCTCGATCGATATGGTCATCGGCGTGACCAAGGCTTACTGTACGCGCGTCGGCGAAGGTCCATTTCCTACCGAATCGAAAGACGCAACCGGCGAGGCGCTGCGCAAGAAGGGCAATGAGTTCGGCGCAGTCACAGGGCGTCCTCGTCGCACCGGCTGGCTGGATCTGCCTTTGTTGCGCTACTCCAATATGATCAACGGCACCAGTTGGCTGGTGGTCACCAAGCTCGATGTGCTGGACGAGCAGGCGGAGATTCCCGTCTGCGTCAGCTATAAAATTGACGGCAAGGAGACGCAGCAGATTCCGGCGCAGATCTCAGGCTTCGAAAGGATCGAGCCCGTATACACGAAAGTGCCCGGCTGGCGGACTAGCACTTTCGGCATCGACAACTACGAGCGCCTTCCGGAAAAGGCGAAGCGTTACTTGCAATTCGTGGAAAAGGAATCCGGTGCGAAAGTAGGCATTATCTCGACTGGCCCCGACCGCGAGCAGACGATGGTCGTTACCGAGTTTGCGCGCGTGCTGGATACGGTGAGCGGAACCGGAAAGTAAACTGATAGCCGGAGGGCATCATGCTGGTGTTGGCGGTCAACTGGCTGGCTCACGAAGGTCGTGCAACCGAAGTTGCCGTAATCTTTTCGAAGCTGCAAGCTGCTTCGCGCCAGGAGCCCGGATGTCTGATGTACGTCGTACATCGCCACACGGACGATCCGCGACGATTCTTCATCTATGAGCAGTATCGCGATGCCGCTGCCCTGACCGCCCATCGCAACTCCTGGCACTTTCAGGAGTACGCCGTTAAGGCATTGCGGAATGTCGGCGATCGTCAACAGGGCGACCTCTACGTGCCGCTGACGGACGACTAGAGTTCACCTGCTCTGCTAGAGCGGACCTTCAGGTCCGCGCCTAGGCCCTTTTATACCTGCCATCCCGAACCGACTTCAGTCGGTGCGGGATCTGCGGGTCTGACCTTTTCAGCAACCTCCCGCCCGAACCAACCTTGCGATCGCGATCTGAAACTTTGGCGCATAACCCGGCGCTATTCCGCACGATATTCAGCGAGCGATTCTTCTCGAGCTACGCTCGGCTCAACCAGCTCCTCGCGCAACATTGCAAAGGTGGCTGCCAGCACCGACGCTACGACCGGTCCCAGAAATAATCCGATAAACCCAAACGCCTCCACGCCGCCCAGAATGAAGAACAGCAATACCATCGGGTGCAATTCCACGCGGCCCGCCACCACCCAGGGGCGAATGACGTTGTCGATCGAGCTGACCACGAGCGTTCCCCAGATCAGCAGAAACACACCCTTCCAGATGAAGCCGCTGACCAGCAGATAAATCGCTACCGGCGCCCAAACCAGAGCGCTGCCCACAACCGGAATGATGGAAGCAAAGCCGGCGCCGAGTCCCAGCAGCAGTGACGACGGCATTCCAACAATCCTCATAGCAATGCCGGTCAGCACCCCCTGTGCCGCACCCACGCTGAGAATTCCATAGACGTTGGCGATGATCGTGTCGGAGATGTTCTGATACAGGCGCGCAACCCGCTCCGGAGACAGCGGCACCATCTTGCCGGCGCGATACGCCCAGTCCTTGCCGTCACGAAACAGGAAGAACAGAATGACGAAGGTGATCAGGGCATCGATTGTGAACCGCGCCAGATTACTGAGCACGGCCGCGCCGAAGCCCACCACTCCCACACTCGCCTTTTGCACGTTGGAACTGATGAGGCCATGCACGTCGTACTTGGATATATCGACCCAGCGTCCGATGAAGTGCAGAAGCGGAGCGGCCAGGTTGGTGAGGAACAGGACGAAGCCGCCTTCTTCGGCGCTCCTGCGGCTGAGATAATGCGTGGCATTTATCGCCTCATTTGCCGCCAGCGTAGTGATGATGAACGCGGGCACTCCGAACAGAAGCAGCACCAGAAGCGTGGAACATAGCGCACTCAGGCCATGCCTTTGCCGCGTCAGGCGCAGCATGTAGCCGTGAAGTGGATAAAACACGATGGCCAGAATAATTGCGAACGCAAATGGCCTGAGAAACGGCCACGTTATGATGACCGCGACGGCCAGCACAAGCAGCACCAGCACACTGAGAAATATGATCGTGCTGCGCTTGCTATTCATGGGCGGTATGTTCTCAGTTGTAACACGGGGCTGGCTTCATTCGGCAGTCGCTTCTTCCGCCTGTGCCGGCGGCGCATCCTTTCCGCCCGATTTGGACCGGCGGCGCGAATTCCTTGGATGGCTCGTTATCCCTGTCGTCGATTTACACAAGCCGACTTCCCATACTAATCGGTGGAGTTCCGTTCGCTTACTTCCGAGTTGTTGACCAGCTGCGACCTGGTTTGTAAGATTCATCGGTTACTAGCCCTTTGTCTGACACTGACGCGTTTTTAAAGCAGGCGCAGCTTTGAGCAGCAAGCGTAGAATGTACGGCTGAGCATGGCTGGCGAGGTTTCAATGGGCACAAACATTCGATCGCATTATCCGGGCGAAGGCAGCTTCAAGGCGACGTTGCCTGAGGATATTGAATGGAAACCTTTCGCGGCGTTCCCGCCCTCAGTGCGCCTCGCCGTTGTTGTAGGTGAACCCTCGAAGGAAGGCCCTTACACCATCAGGGTTCATGTCCCTCACGACGTGAAATTGATGCCACATAGGCATTCCGAGGACCGGGTATACACCGTCATTTCCGGTGTCTTCTACATTGGGCTAGGTGATCAGTTCGATGCCAACAAGCTGCAAGCGTATCCGCCTGGCGCGGTAGTCGTTCTGCCCGGCGATACGCCGCATTTCCATTGGGCCAAATCGGGGGAATACATTACGCAAGTAACGGCCATTGGACCTCTCGGCCTCGACTATCTAGACCCGAAGGACGATCCGCGGAACGGATAACCATCCTGCTGTTGGCAGCTTCGCCACTTGCCAACGTCCATGTGGGCCGAGAATTCCGTTCGTCGGGAACCATTCGCTTGAGAAGAAACCGCCGATGCGCGTATAACTGTCGGCACCCGAGGAGGAATCATGGCAACCACCTTCGATCCGACAATGCGCACTGCGGCTGGAAAAGCGGAGAATTCTGCCGGTGAGATCGCCGTCCCAATCACGTTGCGCATCAACGGTAAGGAACACACGCTCCGCATCGATCCACGAACAACGCTGCTGGATTGCATTCGCGAAACTGTGGAATTGACCGGAACCAAAAAAGGTTGCGATCAAGGTCAGTGCGGCGCGTGTACAGTGCACGTCAATGACAGACGAGTGCTCTCCTGTCTCAGTCTTGCTCTGATACATGACGGCGAAGACATCACGACGGTCGAAGGCCTTGGCACCCCGGAAGCCATGCATCCCATGCAGGCGGCGTTTCTTGTCTGTGACGCTTATCAGTGCGGCTATTGCACCTCCGGGCAGATCATGTCAGCCGTTGCGCTGCTTAACGAGCCGTGCGGTCCAGACGACGCTGCCGTGAAGGAACTGATGAGCGGCAACATCTGCCGCTGCGGCGCCTACGCGAATATCGTCGCCGCGATCCAACAAGTTCGAAAGCGCGCATAACGCGAGCGGAGATCTTCGATGCATATCTTCGAATTCACACGGCCCCCAGATCCTGCAGCAGCGATCAATGCAGCCGCGCAGGCGAAAACCGCGCAGCAGGGCGCAGACGTACGCTTCCTGGGTGGTGGCACGACGCTCATCGATCTGATGAAGCTGAACGTCGAGACCCCCACACGCGTGCTCGATATAAATCGCCTCCTGCTCGACAAGATCGAAGAAAGGTCTGACGGCGGCCTGAAGATTGGCGCGACAGTTCGCAATTCCGATCTGGCGAATCACGCACGAGTGCAGCACGACTATGCGGTGCTCTCCCAGGCGATTCTTTCCGGCGCCTCGGGGCAGATTCGCAACATGGCGACAACCGCCGGCAACCTGATGCAGAGAACGCGGTGCCTCTATTTCCGCGACGCGGCGATGGCTTGCAATAAACGCGAACCGGGAACCGGCTGCTCGGCCATAACCGGCAGCAATCGCACACTCGCAATTCTCGGAACCAGCGATCATTGCATCGCGACAAATCCGTCGGATATGTGCGTGGCAATGGCAGCGCTGGAGGCAGTCATCCATGTGCAGAGACCTAACGGAACACGCGCCATTCCCATTGGCGATTTTCATCTTCTGCCCGGCGACACGCCCGGTCGCGAAACGGTGCTCGAACCTGGCGACCTTATCACGCATGTCACGCTGCCACGGCCGATCGCCGGCAGTAAGCAGGTTTATGTGAAGTTGCGGGATCGCGCGTCCTATGAGTTCGCTCTCGCCTCAGCGGCAGTGGTGATGACGGTCGATGGTGGCAATGTCAGCTACATCCGGATCGCCTTGGGCGGAGTTGGAACCAAGCCCTGGCGCTCGCCGGAAGCGGAAGCCGTGCTCGCCGGCAGGCCCGCGAATGCCGAGAGTTTCCGCCAGGC
This sequence comes from uncultured Acidobacteriaceae bacterium, assembly GCA_963818905.1. Classification (GTDB taxonomy): domain Bacteria; phylum Acidobacteriota; class Terriglobia; order Terriglobales; family Acidobacteriaceae; genus Bog-257. The sequence goes on along the minus strand of CAWFUE010000068.1, from coordinate 28,469 downwards.
CGCTGAAGCCGCGCTGCGCAATGCCAAGCCGCAGAGCGAAAACAAATTCAAGATTGAACTGGCAAAGCGCTGTCTGGTGCACACTCTGCAGACAGCGGCGAACGGCTGACCCGGCCGACGGAGAATGAGCATGGCGATGCAACAGCAAGTATCACCAATTGGGCGCGACACAGTTCGGGTCGACGGACCTCAAAAAGTGACGGGAGTTGCACGATACACCTCCGACTTCCATTTTCCCGGGATGCTGTATGCAGTGCCGGTCGGATCCACGATCGCGAAGGGGAAGGTTACAAAGCTTGATACTAGGGCGGCTGAGGCGATGCCCGGCGTAGTTGCGATCTTGCACCGTGGCAATATCGGCAAGATCTATCGTTCGATTCCGGGGCCGGGTTTCTCTGGCATCTGCGAAGAGCGGCGCCCGCCTTTCGAAGACGACGTCGTTCGCTATTACGGCCAGTACATCGCGCTCGCCGTGGCGGAGACGTTCGAAACTGCCAAAGCCGCTGCCGACGCGGTCCGCGCAACCTACGCCGTCGAACAGCCGAACGTCAAACCACACCTCGTAGCCGAAGACGAGCCGGACGAAGTCATGACGACCTTCGGGCCGGTAAAGCGTTTACAAAGTGAGCGCGGCGATCCTGAAGCTGCTTTCGCCAGTGCGCCGGTCAAGCTCGATCAGACTTACGTCACGCCAACCGAGACCCACAACCCGATGGAGCCGCATTCCACGACCGCGGTCTGGGAGGGCTCGATCTTGACGTTGTACGAGTCTTCGCAAGGAGTGGTCAATCTGCGGGGTGTCCTTGCGCAGATGTTCGGCCTTCCCGTCGAGAACGTCCGCGTGATTACCAAGTTCGTAGGGTCGGGATTTGGCAGCAAACTCTGGCCATGGACGTTGTGTCCACTGGCGGCAGCGGCTGCGCGACAATTGGGCAGGCCGGTGAGACTGGTGCTCGCTCGCAAAATGATGTTTCACGCCGTCGGACATCGGCCCCGCACACAGCAGCGCGTTCGCCTGGGCGCAACCAGGGAAGGGAAGCTGGTTTCCCTGCAGCACGATTACATCTACACACGGTCGATGCTTGACGCCCATCATGAAGATTGCGGCGACGCCACGCCATTCCAGTACAGCGTGCCCAATCTGCGCGTGACGTTTGGTCGCGCCAGACGAAACATCGGCGGCGGGGCCGATATGCGCGGCCCTGGTCGAGTGCCCGGGCTCTATGCGATCGAATCCGCAATGAACGAACTAGCCCATCAACTGACCATCGACCCCGTCAAGCTTCGCGTCATCAATGAGCCGAAGATCGACGAGAGCAAGGGCATTCCGTTTTCGTCGCGGCATTTGCTGGAATGTTTGCAACTGGGGGCGGAAAAGTTCGGCTGGTCTAAGCGCAATCCCACTGTCGGCTCGATGAAGCATGCGGGCTTGACGCTTGGCTGGGGAATGGCTGGCTGCTCGTGGATCGCGGGTCGCTTCCCCGCGGCAGCCAATATTCAGCTTCGCGACGATGGCTCCTGTCGCGTGGCGAGCGCCACACAGGACATTGGCACCGGCACCTACACTAACCTTGCACAGCTCGCTTCGGCAAGAACCGGCGTTCCGCTGGACAAAGTGGAAGTCGAACTCGGCGATACTTCGTTTCCGGAAGGCCCAATCTCGGGTGGCTCGATGGCCACACCCTCTCTGGTGAATGCCGTATTTGCCGCCGCTGACCAGGCGATTGAGTTGCTCAAAACGGTTGTTGTTTCCACGCCGGGATCTCCGTTCGCAAATCACAAGCCGGAAGATGTGAGCTTCGATAACGGTGCACTGTTCCTTAAGGAGCAAGGCCCTGCGAAGGGCATGCCTTTCGCAGATCTGCTTCGACGTGCCAACCTTCGTATGGTTACGGGCAGCGGATCATCTCCGATGATGTTCGGAGACCCCGAGGCAAAGTTCTCGACCCAATCCTTCGGCTGTCACTTCGTCGAGGTCACCTGGCAACCGGAAATCGCGCGTTTGCGCCTCAGTCGAGTGGTAACGGTGATCGACGCCGGCAAGATCATCAACACGCTGGCCGGCCGCAATCAAATCCAGGGCGCGGTTGTGATGGGTGTTGGCATGGCGCTGTTGGAGGCCACGGAATACGATCCGCAGAATGGCGCACCGATTAATAGCAGTCTGGCTGACTACCTCGTTGCGGTGAATGCCGACGCACCCTCAATTGACGTGCACTTCCTCGACTATCCCGATAAGGAAATCAACGAGATCGGAGCCCGCGGCATTGGCGAGATCGGGCTGGCAGGTATCGCTGCAGCCATCACCGATGCGGTGCATCATGCAACTGGTGTCCGGGTCCGGGAATTGCCGGTGAGCATTGAGGACTTGCTCGCGTGAGCCGCAATTCTGGACGCCTAATGCGTCCCCAACGCGAACTCTGCGCGGAAGACGAACTTCGCGTCAACGCGAAATCAAAAGGCGGTACAAACTCAATACAATTTATTTTTTCAACTTTAACTTGCTGATTCTAGGCAACTAATTCTGGTGCGGAAGGGGGGACTTGAACCCCCATGCCTTTCGGCGCCACCCCCTCAAGATGGTGTGTCTGCCAATTTCACCACTTCCGCACATTAATTCTGGATGCAGGCGCATCCCGGGTTGAGGCAGAAACATCGAGGCAGCACAAGTATAACAAAGACAATCCAGATCCCGTCTGTTGGAAATGGATAGCGCTAGTGCCTGTGGGATCGAGTCCGCGCAGCCTTGAACGCCCATTACCTCAGGCAAATCCAATGTTGCCGTCGATCGCTTGAACGCCGAAGCTGAGGAGGTCCTCAGATATTAGAGCTTCAGTACTTCACGATACTTGCAAACGTTGCGGGATCGAGGCTGGCGCCGCCGACCAGCGCGCCATCAATTTCGGGCTCCGACAGCAGTGCGTTGCATATGTCAGGTTTCACGCTGCCGCCGTACAGAATCCGCAATGCTTCAGCGAAATTCTTGCCGAATACCCTTTCGGCTTCATGCCTGATCACCATGTGCGCGTCGGAAGCCATTTGCGGGGTTGCTGTCTTGCCCGTTCCGATCGCCCAGACGGGCTCATAGGCAATCGCAAGTTTCGCTGCCTTGCGTGCCGAGATGCCGTTGAACGCGCGCATACACTGGCGGCGCAGGACGTCTTCGGTGATTCCGGCCTCGCGCTCCTCCAGCACCTCGCCCACGCATAATATAGGCGTCAGGCCAGTCTCCAGCGCGATCTCCAATTTGCGATTCACGGTGTCGTCAGTCTCGTTGAAATACTGCCGTCGTTCGGAGTGTCCAATGATGACGTGGGTCACATGAATCGCGGTCAGCATGGCCGCCGAAATCTCACCCGTAAAGGCGCCCTGTTGTTCCCAAGCGACATTCTGCGCCCCGATCGCAACGTTCGATCCTTGCGCAGCTTCAACCGCGGTTTCCAGATCGATGAATGGCGGGCAAACCACTATCTCGTCGCGTGTGTGGTCGCTGACCATGGGTAGAAATTCTTCAAAGAAGTCGGCAGTCTCGGCGGGCGTTTTATACATCTTCCAGTTGGCAGCGATCAGTTTCGTTCTCATTCGTATGAATCCCGTCTCTATCAATTCGCTCGAAAGCGGAATAATGCGGAATCCTTGATTATAGGCCCGCCGCCATAGGCGTCAGTAACAACCCCTTCCTCTGGATAAATCTCGCCGACATCACAACGATCGGTGACGTCACGTCGCAGCGCTGCAGATGTCCAGTGCCTGGTCGAGCTTTCGCGCTATGGCTTCTGGGTCGGGCGAAGCAACACTTCGCTAATGAATGATTGCGGCTCTTGGGTTACGAGCATGGCTACCGCATGCGCCACATCGTTGGGCTTCAGCATCTTCAGCGTGTCTTTTCCGTGGCGCCGGGGACTGAAATCCGTGTCCACCGAGCCGGGACAGATGACGCTGACGCGAATGTTCTGCGAACGCAGTTCCTCAGCAACACCATAGCTCAGGCCATTCAAGCCCCATTTAGAAGCCGAATAGGCGGCTCCCCGAGGCAGAGGGTTTTTCCCGGCCAGCGACGAGATATTGATGATGTGGCCTGATCCGGCGGTGATCATGAGGGGGACGACGGCGCGCATCATGTAATAAACGCCGCGCAGGTTCGTGTTGAAAATGGCTTCCCAATCATCCGGCGGGAGCTCGTGCAACAAGCCTGGAGGACCTCCGATGCCTGCGTTATTGACTAGAATGTCGACCCTCCCATAGGTTTTTCGCAGGTGATCTCCCAGCGTCTCCACGCTGGCGAGGTCTGTGACGTCACAGCCAACTCCCTCGGCACGGTGATTGCGATTCATCAGGTCCCCGGCGACCTGCTTTACGCGCGTCTCATCACGTCCGGTCAGGACGACGGTCGCCTCCATGGCTGCCAGCTTCTCAGCGATGGCATAACCGATGCCGCGGCCGCCTCCAGTGACCACAGCCACCGAACCCGACAACGACACCCATTGCCTTGCTTCCATCATGACATCTCCTCCCGGTTGAGATTGTGGCAACGCTGCCGTGGATGCTAGAGGTGATCGAGTCGCCGCAATTTGGCCGGTCAGACACGCGCTACAGCCCATGATCAGGCTTCCAGCATCTTAGCAGCGCGGGTACAGTACGAATTGGTAAGTAGCTTGCCTTATCTTAAGGCGGGTACTTATAATCCCGCTTTCCGCAGTTTCGATCCCGCTTCAGCGTGGAAGAGGGCAGAAGTGGAGAGTTGACCTGTTATCATGCTGCACTGAGGTCATTCGCTATCTTGAGCGGTGCAATTCATCTGAAAGCAATTAAGAATCATCAGCAGTTCTCCAAAATCGAGGAGCCAAGAATGAAAAGGTCGCTCGTGATCATGGTGCTGGGGTTTGCCAGTCTAGCGCTGGTCCAGCAATCGGTAGTGCAGGCAGCGCCCGCGGCTGGTCAGTCAGCGCAATCCAAGGGTCCGGAGATCAAGGATCCCGCCGAATACAACGCCTACATCAACGCTTACCAACAGCAAAATCCAGCGCAAAAGGCTCAGCTGCTGGAAGCCTTCCTACAAACGTACCCAAACAGCGTGATGAAGGAAACGGCCATGGAACAGCTCATGGTGGCCTATCAGCAGGCCAATGAGCCGCAGAAGGCGCTGGATGCTGCCACGCGCGTACTGCAAGTGAATCCGAACAACGTTCGTGCGCTCGCCTTGTTGGCCTATAGCTATCGCGCTATGGCATCGCAAGGCGGTCCGCAGATGCAGGACAATCTGGCCAAGGCGCAGAAGTATGGTCAACAGGGACTCCAGGCACTGCAGACCATGAAGAAGCCTGACAACATGAGCGATGCCGATTTCACCAAGTTCCACAACGAGACCGGCGCTATCTTCGATGGCGCTGTAGGTTTCGCCGCGTTGCAGGCCAAAGACTATGCGACCTCGCAGAAGGATTTGCAGGAAGCTGTCTCCTGGGAGTCGCAGCCGAATATCGCCGATATTTATCCGCTGGCCACGGCGGACTTGGAAGCCAAGCCGATCAACCCGCAGGGCTTCTGGTTTATTGTCAAGGCCGCGACATTGGCCCAGGGTGCCGGCCAGCAACAAATCCTCGATTATGGCAAGAAGAAATACATTCGCTACCATGGTTCGGATCAGGGTTGGGATGACATTGTGAACCAGGCGAAAGCCTCGCCCAACATTATGCCGCCGGCTGATTTCACCGTAGCTGCCGCACCACCGCCGCCGCCATTAACCCAACAAGCTGCCGATCTGGTGAAGAGCAAGAACCCGACTCAGATGAGCTTTGCGGAATGGGAACTGGTTCTGTCATCAGGAAATCAGCAGGCCGCTGACACGGTCTGGAACGCGATCAAGAATAAAGCCGTGAAGCTGGGAGCGAATGTGATCAGTGCGACGCCGACCAGTGTTCAGCTCGCCGGCAGCGATGATGACATCTCGGCGAACAAAGCCGATATCACCCTTACCATGGCCCATCCCATCCCATCGCGATTGATGCCGCAGGTTGGTCAGCTGATGACGTTCCAGGGTACAGTCTCGAGCTACACGCCGAATCCCTTCATGATGATGATGACGGATGGCATGCTGTTAGACAAGAACGGCAATCCGATTACGACAACAGCGCCGACGCATCACACCACCCACCGTTCGCAGTAGGCAACCGGGATCGCCAGGTACCAGAGGAGCGGCGAGAGCTGCTCCTTTTTGCGTTACAAAGAAGTCATGGTTCTGTGACGAGAAATTCACAATTCCTTGACATTAACCGATAGCAAAACTGCAGCGGCGGGCTTACTCTGGTTTGCGCAATCTGCTGGAAAAGGGAGAACCGCGATGACGAAGCCCCTCTGCAGGCAAACTACAACCGTCACGCTGAGCTGTGCCATGGCTCTTGCGCTGACTCCCGTCATCACCCAGACAGCGCGGGCTCAGACCTTCAATGTGATTTACAGCTTCAACCAGAACGCTGTGGGGGCCTTGCCCAACGCCGGCGTCACCCTCGACAGGAACGGCAACGTCTACGGCACCAACTATTTTTATGGCACCGCGTACGGCACGGTCTACAAGCTGACCAACCGCAACGGCGTGTGGATGCCGACGGTTCTCTATACGTTTCAGGGAGGAATGGACGGAGCGAACCCCGCGTCCCGCGTTGTTTTTGGTTCGGACGGCGCGCTCTATGGCACCACTAGCCACGGTGGCGGCAACGGTTGCTTCTCGCAAAACGGTTGCGGGACCGTTTTCAAGCTGACGCCACCAGCGACCGCCTGCAAGACCAGCATCTGTCCGTGGAATGAGACGGTGCTGTATCGCTTCACCAACGGCGCCGATGGAGCCATTCCGGAATACGGCGATCTCATCTTCGACGGCGCGGGCTCCATCTACGGCACCACCAGCGGCAGCAACACCAGCTTCGGCTCCGTCTACAAGCTGACCAACTCCGGCGGCACGTGGACGGAGACGACGCTGTGGACCTTCACCGGCGGCAGTGATGGAGAGTTTCCGCTGGGCGGGGTAGTCTTCGATCACGCCGGCAATCTCTACGGCTCGACGAATACCAACGTCTTCGAGCTGTCACCATCCGATGGCGGCTGGATGGAGACGGTCATTCAAACCTTCAATGGGATGAACGAAGGCTTTAGCTCGGAGGCGGGCGTAGTGTTTGACAGGGCGGGCAATCTCTATGGCAGCGTCGACATCGAAGGGCCCGGCGGCAACGGCAGCATCTTTCAGCTGACGCCCTCGGGCGGAAGCTGGAGCCTCGAGATCATTCACGATGGCGGAGATCTGGTCGGTACCAACCTGAACTTTGACGCTGCCGGAAACCTGTATGGGACCAGGATCAGTGGTCAGGGCAACGATGGCGAGGCCTTCAAGTTGTCGTTCCTGAACGGTTCGTGGACCTACACGCTGCTGCACGCGTTCACCGGAGGAAATGAGGGAGCCGGACCCTATGATGGCATGGTGATGGACGCCAACGGCAATCTGTGGGGCACGACCGCGGAGGGCGGTGCGCACAACTATGGCATGGTGTATGAGCTTACTCCATAAGCGCAGCCCAGATATAGCTCCTGCAATTGACAGGCTGCGATAGCGAGGGATGCCTGCTGCTCCGCCCGCCTAGCGCACGATCTTCTTTTCGGTTGGAATTGTATGGGCAGGTCGCGGTGGACGGCGAGTGCCGTTCCGCAACGCCTTGGCGTCGAGCTTCAGATCTGTAATCGTGCGGCTGAGAGTATTGCGGTGCATACCAAGCTGACGGGCAGCTTTGCACTGGTTTCCATTCGTGTCCTGCAAGACAGTGAGAATGAATTTCTTCTTGAATTCGCAGACGGCTTCGGAGTACGTGATGCCGCTCCTGTACATGTGCACAATTAAAGTTTCCAGTTGATCTTTCACGACGCCTCTCTCCGCTAGTGTTTGTCCCATGGCGTTTCTATAGATTCCCCGCTGTTTTGATGTCATCGCGGCGAAATGTGCTCGGGAACGGTGCGCAGCAGGTTCCACCCGTCCCAGAAGCGATGCCGCAATTCCGCCGGTGCCGCCCAGATCAAAGAGCGGCTGGTAACCAGTACGAAGGGCGCAATACGCGACCGCTGAAGTCCCCACTGCGGAGCAAACGCCGCCAAAGCCAGCACGACCACCGCGCTAATCAGGACTCCGCGAATACAACCGAAGATCGCGCCCAGAAAACGGTCGAACCAACGCAACCCGATGCCCTGTACGGCCCAACGCGCAAGCCTTCCTACCAATCCCGCCAACAGCACCACGGCCAGAAAAATGGTAAAGAATCCTGCAATCTCCGCAGTCCACGGCGAGGTGGTGTAGCGGGCATACCACGCAGCCACTCGCGGATACTCCCACGCCGCGATCAAATACCCGATGACGACCCCGGCCAGTGAAAAGAATTCGTGAACGAATCCTTCTGCAACCGCCTGCAGCGCCGACAACAGAATGACGAGCACAATCACCCAATCGAGGATCGACAGGCCCATCATCGGCCCCTACGCTGGCAATGGATGCCCCGTCATCTGGGTGTAAGCCTCAACATACTTTTCACTGGTTCGCGCTGCCACCTCCGGAGGCAATGCCGGAGCCGGCGGCTGCTTGTTCCACTTGATTGCTTCCAGATAGTCACGCACATACTGCTTGTCAAACGAATCCTGAGGACCGCCCGCCTTGTATTTTTCCTTCGGCCAAAAACGGGACGAGTCCGGAGTCAAGACCTCGTCAGCCAACACTAATCCGCCGGCCGTGCGTCCGAACTCAAACTTCGTATCCGCGATGATGATCCCACGCGTCTCTGCGTAATCGGCAGCCGTCTGGTAGATCTTGACGCTCAGATCGCGAAGCTGCTCACTCAATTCGCGGCCCGCGAGCTTCACCATCTGGTCGAACGAGATATTCTCGTCGTGACCGCTGGCAGCCTTCGTCGCCGGCGTGAAAATCGGCTCCGGCAGCTTTTCCGATTCGCGCAGTCCAGGCGGCAACGGGATACCGCAAACCGAGCCGGTGCTCTTATATTCTTTCCAGCCCGAGCCGGAGAGATAACCGCGAACCACGCACTCGATGGCGACCATGTCGGCGCGCACTACCAGCATCGATCGGCCGCGTAACTGCGCAGAGTACTTTTGCAATTCGTGCGGATACTTATGCACGTCCGCGGTTGCCAGGTGGTTGGGAACGATGTGCTTCAGGAAGTCGAACCAGAACAGCGAGAGCTGTGTCAGCACCCGGCCCTTTTTCGGGATGCCGGTTGCCAGCACATAATCGAACGCTGAAATGCGGTCGGTTGCCACCAAAAGCAGGTGATCGCTATCGACCCGGTAAAGGTCGCGAACTTTCCCGCTGGCGTAAAGATCCAGGTCAGGAAAATCAGTCTGCAGGAGAACGTCGGAGTTTTCAGTTGAGCTTGTCACGGTGCAAATCGATTCGGAAAGTCGTCGGGTAATTTTAATTACGCGGAACAGTTTGTCAACGCCCCGCGATAAACCTTTTTGGGAATCTCAAAGTTATTTTTTTAAAAACTCTTGACAACCGAGGGACTCACGTTGAACCCGCATGAATACTGCGATTTCTGTGAGCCGGGACTCGCCGCCGCTGTGAAATGAGAGCCGGCGGCAATCGCAGCAGGCAGAAAAAAGCGCAATCGCAAAACCGAACGTGTTGTCAAGAGAGCTAAGAAAAAATTCTCAGATCGGCGTCAAGCGGCTCTAGTCAGCCGAGGTGCGATGGACGCTGCGCGCGTCCTCCAGGTACTGAATTTCAGGAGTGCCCACGACGCCAGCCTTTTTCATGGCATCACGCAATTCATCCGAGTTCATGAACTTGCGAGCCTCCTCGGCGCTTTGCCAATCCGACAACAGAAAGACGTCACGCGGATCTTCCAGATTGTGGAACAGGTGGCATCCGGTTTCTCCGGCGCGCTTGCGGGCGGTGAGGTGGGAATCGAAAGTCTCTTTCCAGCGGTTATAATCCGCAACCTTGTGGCGGACCAAAACATGCACCATGAAGCCCTCCATTAAGAATGCATTGATATCATCCAAGATACGAAATTGGCGGCGGAATGTGAACTGAAATGCGCGCAAGTCAGAGGACGCAGCCGCGACATCCTATGCGTCTTCGCGCGGATTTCTCAACCCCCCGGGCGGCGTGCCGGCTAGCGATGAAAGGTTCCCATGTATTCGGCCTGCGCCAGCACGTGTCCCTTCATTGCCGCATCCAGAGCGGAGCGATTTGCGTTAGCTGCAAGATCAAGCTTGGCATCGAGCGCGTATAAGCGGAAGAAATAGCGATGCGTTGCTCCCGGCGGCGGGCAAGGTCCGTTGTATCCAGTCTTGTGGAAGCTGTTCCGGCCTTGGCGCGCGCCGTCGTCTAATTGTTCTTGCTTCGGCGCACCTTCGGGCAGCGAATGCGCAGTCGCAGGGACGTTCCAGATCACCCAGTGTACCCAGGTTCCGGCGGGAGCGTCAGGATCGTCCATGATCAGCGCAAAACTCGCAGTCTTGGACGGCGCGCCGTTCCATTCGAGTGCGGGCGAGATGTCTGCGCCCTTGCAAGTGTATTGCTCTGAAATCTCCGCTCCGGCGGGGAAGGCTGAGCTGGTCAACTTGAAGGCCATCGACCCACCTCCGGCAGCAGGTTTGCCCTGCTGAGCGAATGTTGCAGCAACTCCTGCCAACAACCAACATGCGATTGCGAAAATTGGTTTCATACGCAAGCCTTTCTTAATTTGCGTTGTATCCAATTCAGCTTTCAATATGCCGCGTAAAACGGGCCGAGGAACATAATCGGCGAGATCGTCGGACTTCATAGTACTACTGGGACCACACAGGTTCTGCATCGCATCGTCGATTTTTTTGAGAAGAAATTTCGGCATCTGTCTACAAGTGACGTTGCCCGACTTGCAGCCGCTTCAGGTTGGCGCCTCAAGGCTCAAATGAGAAAGACCAGGCACACCAAACTACCAAAAACCATCGCTTGGGCCAGCTCACTGAATCCCAGCTTGTGCACATCCAGCGCTTGGTGTCCGCGAACGAACCAGAACATCCCACGTAACAGGATTGGCAGGAATGCGAGCGCAATTGCGGCCGGAAATAAGTTGACGTGGCACGCAGCAAGAATCGCGCCGATCAGCCCAACCTGCGTCAATAAGAAGGGAAGTCCCTGGCGGGTCTTGTCATCGAATGTTCTGGCGCGGCTGGAGTGAATCCGTAGCTGCACGAAGTGAATCTGGTCGGCAGCGAAGAGCCAATTCGCCAGCCAGAGCGCGACCGCGGTTCGGTCGAGTCGGCCAGTAGAAACGTAGTAAGCTCCCGCTGCAGTTGAAGTCAGCCCGATCGCACCAATGATCTGCGCCGGCATCCTGCCTTGGCGGCCTAGCTTCTTGACCCCAGCCTGGATGGCAAAGGCGATTGCCGCAATTGCGCCGATCACCAGCAATCCGCGATTGCGGCCATCCCACAGAAGCAAAGCGACGCATATCGCAGCCACCAGGCCGATAGCAAGGATTACGCGCAGAACGAGAGCTCGCTCTTCGGCCGTTTGCGCTTTGATGGCCGACGTGCCCAGCCAGCTCTCGACTGGCGTACGCAGCCAGAAGAGCGACATTGCTGCGCAGACGAAAAGGGCGAGTGTCGCACTATTTCCTGCGAATCCCGACGCGACCACTGCGCCGGTCGCAAGCGGAACCAGCAACATTCCCCACGCGCCGTGCTCGCGCGGAACAACCATGGTTTTTAGGCGGGAATTCGGTGCTGTGCTGATGTGAGCTGCCATGGGCCGATAGTAGTTCACGGTCTCTGTGGCCGATATGACTTAAGTCTCAGCCAACACGTTTGGCCTCCGCTATTTCGCGGATCATCTGGTTGGAAGTACCCGGCTCATAAACACAGAACGGCTCTTCTGCCAGGAAGTCGCCGGTCGCGGCAAAGGCGCGGGCGCGGCAACCCATGCATACGTGACGGAACTCGCAGCAGCCGCACTTGCCTTTCAGGTTGTCATCGTCGCGCAGCTGCCCGAATACTGCGGAGTCGTTCCAGATTTCGGCGAAGCTTTGCTTGCGAAGGTCGCCGGCCAGCGCCGGCAAATATCCGCAAGGGAAGACTTCGCCTTCGTGCGAGATGAAGCAAACACCCGTGCCAGCCAGGCAGCCTTTGGTCATGGCATTCATGTCGCCGGGGTGACCGCCCGGATGTCCCGTGTGACCAACCGGGGGACCGCCATTGGGCTTCAACGAAATTCCGGTCGAACCCGGCATTGTCATCTCTGTTGGACCAATCCCGGGGTGCTGTGCGTGCGAATGTGATTCGGCAGCGTGAGACGGCTCGCGTCCAGCCATGCGGTCAGCCGCACGCCGCTGCCGCAGCACGCGGAAGTAATGCGGCGCGCAGGTGGCCTTCAGCTCAATGTCGCCGGTTAACGACTGGTCGTAGAACCAGTTCAGCATCTGCTCGTATTCATCGGGAGGAACCATCTGCTCGGCGGCAATATCCACTCCGCAACCAACCGGCACTAGCAAAAAGGTATGCAGCGCATCCGCGCCCAGGCGGCGCGCGAGGTCGAGTACTTCCGGCAACTGATGCGCATTGTGACGAGCAATTGTGGTATTGATCTGCACCGAAACAGCGAGCTCCTGCAAATTGCGCATGCCGTAAATAGCCGCTTCGAACGCGCCGGGGATCCCGCGAAACGTGTCGTGGGTGATGGCGTCGGCGCCATCGAGCGATATCGAAACCCGCTTGATCCCGGAGTTCTTGATCTTCTCCGCGATGTCTTTCGTGACCAGAGTTCCGTTGGTTGCCAACGCGGCACGCAAGCCGCGGCTGGTTGCATATTCGGCAAGCTGGAAGATGTCATGCCGGTACAGCGGCTCGCCGCCGCTGAGCACAAGAATTGGACTTCCGAAATCGGCAATCTGGGAGATGATGTTCAGTGCTTTCTCGGTCGGCAGGTCGCGCGGCGACATCAGCTCCGTCGCCGTAGCGCGGCAATGGATGCAGCGCAGATTGCAGCCCTTCGTCACTTCCCAGAAAATCAGGCGCGGCGTGTATTGCTTCTTGGCCGCCGGATGGGCGCTGTCAGTCGATGGTGTCATGAAGTTCTTCCTCCCCCGCTGCTACCAGTAACGGCTCATTTCTATGTCTTCACGATAGGATTTCCACGACCCAAAGGGCCGTGAGTGGCATCACGTGGGGTTGTGATGTATGTCACTCCTGGTTTTGCCGGCCGTTCCGACCCGGCCGGCCACTGCCAGCAGCCGCTGAACAGTGCCTTTACGGCCCTACACCGCCGTTGTGGCAATCCGAGCAGGTGACGCCGCTCAGGTCGCCGATATCGACCGGATGCTTAAATGCCTGTGCCGCCATTGGCGCCAGGTGAGCCCCTCCCTCTTCCTGGTCGAGCACCGTGTGGCAGGAATTGCAATCTTTACTGATGACCTTGCCGTCCTTGCTGACGTGATTGCCATCGTGGCAGCGGAAGCATCCCGGAAAATACAGATGGCCGATGTTGTTGGGATGGGTCTTCCAGTTGACTCTCATGTAGGGGAAAAACGTGGTGCGATAGATCCGCTGTAACTCTGCAACCGAACTCTTGATGCTGTCACTCTTGCTGGATGCAAGTTGAGGATATTTCTCCTGATAAAACTTATTGATGTTGGTGGCAATCGCCTGCTCCGCTTCGTCCGTGGTCTTGTAGTCGGCGGTGAGAACCTGCACACCCTGTTGCTTGATAAAGGGCAGCGTCGCATCGATCGTATGTCCGCTCATGCTGCGGTCCACGGACAGATCCGGCGCGACGTAGATGTGCGTCGGGCGATTGTGGCAGTCGATACAGTCCATGCGGCGCTTGCTGGCCTGATCGATCTGCGCCTGTTTGGGCGGATTGTCTTTGGTGACGTACTCGGTGACATGCCCCCGCGCGTCTTCCATTCGCACCCACGGGATGACCTGCCGCTGCTCGTCGGTGGCGAAATACGTAATCTTGTTGGCGATGTTCATGTGCCAATGAATACCTTCGCCCGCTTGACCAAGCGAGGAATCCCCGCCGCCAGTCTTGATCAGCATGCGAATCACCCGCGGCGTGTTCTGCTCGTCGCTGCCGTAGTGGGTGAAGACTTTCAGCTGCGCGCCCCAAAACTTCTTTGGCCAGTGGCATTGCTCGCAGGTTTGCGGGGCCGGACGCAGATTGTGGACCGGTGTCGGTATAGGTCGCGGATACGTTCCCATCGCGGTGTAATACACCTGCCGCGCGCCCGAGAGCTTTGATTTCACGTACCAACTGGCGCCAGAGCCGACGTGACAATCGACGCAGGCCACGCGCGCGTGCGGCGATGCCGAATAAGCGACAAATTCCGGATGCATCACGGTGTGGCATAACTGCCCGCAGAATTGCACCGAGTCGGTGAACTCGTAGGCTTTGTAGCTGCCGACTGCACTCATCAGCGAGAAGATCACGACAAAGGAAAGCACAAACGCGACCGTGCTGCGTTGCGCGGGGTTGTTTAGGTCGAGCTTGGCATAGTGGAAGGGCGCACCGACTGCGCGCAATCGCCGTCGCCGTTCGACCAGCATGCCGACCGGGATCAAGATCAACCCGAAAATCAGAATTCCCGGCGCCACCATGTAGGCAAGAATTCCGGTGTATGGCGACGGTTGGCTGGCAAGAATGTCGATCACGACCAGCAGAACGATGTTGGCAAAGGCAACCCCTGCCAGCGCTATGCCGATCAGGCTGATGGGATTCCTAATGAGATTTTTTGAAACCGGCGGATGGTCGGGCAGAGGATCCACCCTTGTGTCCTCAGTCATTTTGTGTGTTCACCCCTCGTTCAAAGAGCCGCGAGCCACGATCCACTAGCCACGATTCACGATTCACGAATCACGCCTTTCTACTTCCTGGTGCCGGCCGGCTCGACTTCTTCTTTCTTTTCGGCCGCCGGTGCCGGTTCAGTCTCCTCTCCGGAACCTGCGCTCTTCTCAATGGCCAGCAGGTCCAGCGGATGCTCGTGCTGGTAATGCTCGATCGACATCTTGCCGTCGAACCAAGACCAGTTCATGGGATACGCATCGGGATCGAACATCACACCATACAGGTGCCAGACGACGATTGCCAGGGTCGCCAGCACCGCTTCGTAGAAGTGAATCGTAATGGCGACGTCGATCCACCAGCCGGGCACGTGCTCTCCGACGGCGACCTTGAACCAGGCCATCAAGCCGGTGCTGGCCATTACGAACATGCCCCACACCAGCGCCCAGTATTCCATCTTCTCGGCATAAGTGAAGCGGCCGAACATCGGACGTTGATCGCTGTAGCCCAGGTAATAGCGGAACGCGTCACGCGCGTCGGTGACATCCTTCCAGTCGGGCAGCATGTCCTTGATCAACTGCCGGCCGTCTTCGGTCCGAATGATGTACCACGCGTGCACCAGACTTACTGCGATCAGCGCCACGCCGGCAATGCGATGGATGTAACTGCGGACTAACTCATTGACGAAGATCACGGCCAACCATGACGACGGATAACGCAGAGCGAAACCGGTCAGCACGAGAATGAAGAAGCTGATAAGCAACGCGAGGTGCTGTATGCGCTGCGACAGCGTCATGCGGAACAAGATTCGCGGCTGCCCGATGCGATGCAGGATCAGCTTCTTGCGATAGACGATCAGATTGTGCAGCACCATCCCGCCGATCACGCAGACGATCATCCAGATGTAAAACCGGCTGATGAGACCGATCATCTTGCTTCCCACGTCGGCCTTGGAGGTCCCGTCGAGATGCACTTTGTAGCTGATGAACTTTGCATTGGCGCCGGGATGGCACTGTCCGCAAGTCTTCGCCAGATTGGCATGATTAATCGTGGAGCGCGGATCGCTCGACGGCAGAATGTTATGCACTCCGTGACAACTGGCGCAGTTGGCTACGGTCTTTGAACCTACCTCTTCGGCTAATCCGTGATAACTCGCCAGGTACGATGAGACACGGCCACCGGGCACTCCGAATTCGTTCGAAAGGGCGACACCCGCGTGGCATTGCGCACAGGTGTTCTTCACGTTGGCGGCGGCCACCGACGAGTTGGGATTGCTGGGCGCCTTGATGGTATGAATGCCGTGGCAGTCGGTACAGACCGGCGCCTGCCAATTACCGCGCGCGATCGCCTGCCCGTGAATACTTTGTACGTATTCCTGCTTGATGTTGTTGTGGCACTTGGCGCAGGTGGTCGGAACGTTGAACTTGTTGATCGGCGACTTGGGATCGGTCGCACTGAGGATGTCGTGCTCGCCGTGGCAATCGGTGCAAACTGCGGCTTTGTCGGAGCCAGCGGCGACCGCTTTGCCGTGCACGCTCTCCTGATACGAATTGAAGGGCGCGGCAGTCATGCCGCCCGATGCCATCACAAATTTCTGTCCGTGACAGGCGCCGCAGGTCTGCGGAATATTGGTGCGCGCAACCTTCGATTCGGGATCGCTCGGCGGCAGGATTTCATGCACGCTGCCGTGGCAGTCCTGGCATTTCGCAGTATTGGTGTTGCCTCCTGCTGCGGCCTTGGCGTGAATTCCGTGTTCATAAGCGGTTTGCTGGTCGGCATGGCAGGTGGCGCAGACCGGCTTGGCGGGAGTGGTTTCATGGGGAACGGATTTGACGTCAGCGTGGCAATCCGTGCAACCGAAGACGCTGTGGACCGAGGCTTTGAATTTGGCGTTATCCACGTGCAGACTGACCTGCTTGCCATTCTCATCTTTGGTGAGGCTCGCATCGTTATGGCAGGCGAGACACTCGTCATTGCTGATCTTCGCTGGCTTGGCCGGGGAAGAATGCTTCTTGGGCGCTGCCGCAGATTTGGCCGGGGTTCCCGACGAGCCTTGGGTTTGGGCTGGTTGGGTTGATTGGGCAGCTGCCCCTAAAGACAGGAGCAAGACAGCAAGAAAAACCGGACCACAGCGTTTCACAGAACCCTCGCTTTCCTTTGGGCGCACGACACAGCGGGTAACAAATAAACATCGCCGAGACATGTACCAAGGGGCAGTGAGTGCCCTCACGTGAGCATGTGACCTGAATCACAGGGCGTTTACTTCTCACGGCATGTGGTGAGCCAAATCACTGGTGTTTCGCCCATCACGAGAAATTCCGAAACGCCACGATCGATGCGGCTATGTAGGGTGGATGCCTGCGATTTGCGATAAGCGCTCGGAGACCTCGGCAAGAAATTGCTGGATCCAGACGGAAAGTTGGAACATTTGTTCCGTCGGAAATGAGCTCACCACTCAGGTCGGCAGCAAGGCGGACGAAATGGCTGGGCTGTCGTGCGGTGCTTACACGACCAGCGCGCGCGGCCTGAAGCTCATGTGCGGGTGACGGGTGCGAACCATGGCGATGGTGCGGACCCGCTCATAGGCGCCGTGCAGATCCTGGCTGAGCATGCGCACCACTTCCAGGCAGACAGTGCGATGTTCGCGCAGGAATTTCAGCAGCTCCTTGCGGCGAACGAAGACCACCTGAGAATTGTCCAACAACTCCGCTGTGACTTCGTAAGCGCTATTGGAAAGGGTAGCTCCCAATCCCAATACTTCACCCGGGCCGGCGATACGCAGGGTCAGGCGTTTTCCGCTATCGGAGCAGATGGACAGCTTGGCGCGGCCGTCGCACAGAATGTAGATACCCCGTACCGGGCGCCCTTCGGCAAATAGAACCGTGCTTCTGGGGAAAGAAGCGAGAGACTTGATTTCGTCGAAGGCCTTCAACGACTCCGCTGGCATGTCGCAAAAAAGGCGATCGGGTCGGAAATCGCAAGTCAAGCAACTCGACTGAATCGTGCTCTCCATACCGCAGGAATACTTCTCTGCGGCGAAGCACGCAGTGACTGCAATCACTGGTTTTCGTGACTTCATCACATGAGAGAACAAAGAAGAGGTCCGAAATACCCGCTAAATACGCCTTTATTGTGGTGTTTAAGAGTGCAGGTGACGGATGGGAAGACCAGCGCCCAAAAGAGTACACATCACCTTTGGGCTGAAGCTCGTCGCCTGCCGACGTTCTATTGGGTGATCGCCATCGCTTTTAACGCCGCCTTATTCCGGATCAGCAGCGTGGAACCTTTAGCCTGGACGATCTGCCGCTTCTTCAAGTCAGCGAAGAGGCGGGTTACGGTTTCCCGCGAGGTGCCGATCATCTGCGCGATCTCTTCGTGGGTCAGCGCCAGCTTCACCCTTGGCTCAACCTTGGCGGCTTCCCCATTGCGGGCACTCCATTCCAACAGCAGCTTTGCCAGCTTTTCGCCGGCGGAATGGGAGAGACCGAGCGAGCGGATCTCGCGGCAGGCGGAGTTGTACTTGTCGCTAAGTTGTTCCGCCACACGCAGGCATGCTTCACTGTGCTCCTTAAGGAAGCGCAGGAAATCCTCGCGTTTCACGAAGTTGACCTGGCACGGGTCGACGGTTTCGGCGGTTAGCTCGTAAGGCTTGCCGCTTACCGTGGCGCTGAGGCCCAGAACTTCTCCCGGCTCGGCAATCTTCAGGATCAGCGTTTTGCCGTCGGTGGAACAGATGGAGAGCTTCACCCGCCCCTTGCAGAGGACGAAAATACCGCGCGGCGTTTGTCCTTCGACAAAAAGAACCGCGCCCTTCGGATAAGCGGTTGCATATTTTATGATTTCGAAGGCTTGCAGGGCGGCTGGCGGAAGATCGCAAAAGATGTGTTCTGCCCGCATCTTGCATGCCAGGCAGCTTTCTATGATGTCTAGACCGTATGGTGTAAGCACGACGACCCCCTGAACACTACATGGTATCCCCGTGTTTCACGGCCGGAGCGTGTGCGAGCCACTCCGAGAGGCCAGGAAGGTTGGTGTCGCGCCAAATTTCGCGTGCGCACCTTGCCGAGTGTCGTCGGTCACCTGCGATGGTGATCCGCCACAATTGCGCTTTACAGCAGTAAACATAAGCGATACGCGCAAACTACCCACTTTCGGCATTCCAGGCTTTACTCCGGATACACTCTAGCGGAACACCCCGGGCGCACATGCAACAAGTGCGTACGTCACAATCGGTTGTGATCTATGCGAGTTCAGGGCAGCTAGGAACGGGTCGGTCGGCGGCTGTTCTTGCCGCGATCAGTGATTGTCCGCCAGAGATTGGCAGTGGGAGGGCAGGATCCGAATCGACGAGATGGCGATTCCCAGACGGCGTTCATCCGTGCTTCCGGGAGAGAAATCCGCAGCGCGAGGAACCCTGCCGAAGAAGCGAAACTGCAGGGTACCGGTAGGCTGCACGTTATCGAGATTGATGTCGTAGCGAGCGAAATCAGGATTCGAAAGTGTGATGGCGCCGGAGCTTTGGCCAAGCGCGACCTCGACCTTTCGCCCCGTTTCGGCCACCGACGGCCGAGCCACTATCTCGATACAGATCGGACCGCTGAAGTAGTGATTCATCACAATGGTCGAACTTGCTTGCAAGACGGCGTCCGTCCACCGGCCCCAGTCGTCATGGAAGGAAAATCCGTAAGCTTGGCTAACAAAATCGGGCCAGCCTGGCCTGGTGAAGTCGATTCCTGACTCGGGAGTTGCTGGGTAGTGAGGAGGCTTCCAATCTACACTTGTATGATCGATGTAATAGGCGCGATAGTCCGCGCTAACGCGAGGGTGCAAGACCGCGTAGAGGGTGAAGATTTGCAGCGAAATTAGAGCCGCAATCACAAGGATACGACATAGCATGCGGACCATGATTAATTACATCACCAACTTATTTAATGTAAACCACTCGAAGACCACGAACGACGCCATACCTCCAGCGAATACCAGGTAAATCATCCACATCGGCAACGATCGCCTGAGAAAAAGGAAAAGAGCATATAGGAACGGCGGCTGCCACCACAGATAACGAGGCACTCCATATAACGATCCGGATGCCGCCGGTGCGAGGATGCTGAGAGCCAGGAAAACCCCGTACTCAACCCGGTGCAGCATAAGCCATAAGCTCACCAGCAGACCGGCTATCACTACCAGAGCCCAGAAGCGAAACCATCCATGTGCCTGATACGAATGCAAAACTACTAGAGCGGGATTCGTAGTGGCGCGTCCCCAAGCGACCTCTACATGAAGAAATGCCAGCGCATCGCCGGTGTGGTGGTAGAGATAGATGGCATAAAGAGCTACGCCAACCGGACATAGCAGGACGCCGATAGGAATGGCCAGGGAGCGATCCTTCAGAATGGAGCGCCATCCCACATCGCGCAGCACAACTATGGCGAAAACCAGTGCGAACAGAATTCCCACCAGCCGAGTCGCTGACAGACCTGCTCCCAGTAGTCCTGCCACAATCCACTTCTTTTGGTCGAGCGCCCAGAAGCCCAGGCAAGCGAGAGCGAAGTACAAAGGCTCACTGTAGCCGGCATGACCATAGATCAGGTAAGGGCTCAGGGCAACCAGGGACCCTGCTAGGAAATATTCGGTCAAGCTTTCCAGAAACGGCCGCAGCCAGAGCAGAAAAGAGAAGATTGCGATGAGGTACTCGATCTTAGCGGCCACTACCGAAGCAGCCAGAGGGTCGAGATGAAAAACGTGCTTTACCGCCATCGCAGAAAGCGGGAAGAGGGGAAAGAATGCCCAGTTCGCGGCATCGTGGCCGGGGTGCGCGTGCGGGGCGAGATCATACCCTTTGCCGACAATGTCCGAGTACCAGCCGCAGTCCCACCTGCAGAAGCTCACCAGATCCGTCAGCGTATATTCGGTGGTCCAATGTGTTACCCGTCCGAAGCTATAGACGAACCCAGAGCTGGCAAGAAACAGGACGGCTGCAATCCAGAGTTCCGGATGTCGCGTGATCCACGTGCGAGTAGCGGTCATGCGGTTGGGCTGTAGGCTGAGAGAGCTTTCCTGAGAATGGACCAAAACGTCACAGATCATCCTTGGAGCTCGGAGCAGCGCGAATAGGCCAGCGCCTGCGGCATCAAGAGTATCAGAATCGCGATTATGCCTGAATACAGCGATTGCAGCTGCGATTTCGCGGCCAATCACAAGATCACGAGCGGCGAAACAGGGCAACATGCGTGCTGCCGCAAGCCAATGCTAGACTAGGGCAGGATTTCCATCCGAATCTGTGCCTGACCCAGAGATGCAAATGCAGAGTTCCGTAAACCAGCTCCTGGTCCGGCGGTCCTATCCGAGCCTACTCTCGCTCGTTATCCCTATGTATAACGAGGGAGCAGTGATTCCGCACCTGCGCGAAGCTCTCGAAGAGTTTATGAGTGAAGTGCGCGGAGAGACGGAAGTCGTTCTGGTGAACGACGGCAGCAGTGATTCCACGCTGACGCAAATTGCGGCATGGGCTTATGACGACCCGCGGATCAAAGTGGTTAATCTGTCGCGAAACTTTGGACATCAGAGCGCCTCGACCGCCGGTTTGGATTACGCAGCGGGCGATGCCGTAGTCCTGCTGGACGCCGATTTGCAGGATCCTCTTGCAGTAATCCACGTCATGATAGACCGCTACTGCGAAGGATACGACGTGGTCTACGGCAAGCGCGTCTCGCGCCAGGGCGAGGGTGGATTCAAGCGTTTTACGGCGTGGATTTTCTACCGCCTTATGCGCAGTCTGGTTTACAAGGACCTCCCGGTCGATGCCGGTGACTTCCGGCTGATCTCGCGCAATTGTCTGGATGGTCTGCGGCAGTTGCGGGAAACACATCGATTTCTGCGTGGCATGGTGGCCTGGGTTGGCTATCCGCAAATCGGCGTCGAGTATGAGCGAGCGGCGCGAGTGGCGGGCGAGACCAAGTATTCGCTGCGTAAAATGCTGAAGTTTGCCTGGACCGCTGCGACCTCGTTTTCGGCATTGCCCCTGAAGGCCAGTATCTGGTTAGGCGTGATCGCCACACTCATCGGTTTTGAGGAAGCCGTGCGCGCTATCCTGGCACGCATTTTTCACTGGTATGTCGTACCCGGATGGGCATCGCTCACCGTATTAGTAAGCTTCCTCGGCGGAGCCATGCTGATCTGCATCGGTATTGTGGGAGACTACGTTGGCAAGATTTATGAGCAAGCCAAGAACCGGCCTATTTATCTTGTTTCCCGCACCTTCAACGTCGGTTTGAAGAAGTACGAGCAGGCTGTCCAGGAGACGGCACGGAACGAGCGCGGATGAGCCAGTCGGAGTTTGACCGTTACTCGTCATCCTACGAAGAACTGATCAAGGACCCTATTCGCGAGCGGTTCACGGGCGGCGGATCGGAGTTCTTTCACCTGCGCAAGCGCGATCTCATTCGAAAATACTTTGGCGCGCAGAAGGTCGATACGCATGAGTTGTCGTATCTCGACATCGGCTGCGGGAAAGGCGAACTCATTTCTTTACTGCGCAGCGATTTCGGCCATGTTGCGGGCTGCGATCTTTCGCAGGGTATGTTGAGCTTTGTTCAGGGCATCGAGACGCGCGTGCAGCAAGATCCCGCGACGATACCCTTCGGCGCCGAGGAGTTCGATTTCATTACCGCGGTTTGCGTGTATCATCACATTCCGCCGGCCGACAGATTGGCTTTGACGCGAGAGATTTGCCGTGTGTTGAAGCCGGGTGGAACATTCGCCATCGTCGAACACAATCCTTACAATCCGGTGACCCAAAGAATCGTCCGACGGGCACCTGTCGATGCCGACGCGATTCTCCTGAAAGCGGCGGAAGCGAAGGAATGGATGAGGCGCGCGGGACTCACTCATCGTTTGCAACAATATTTCCTGTATTTTCCCCGAG
This sequence comes from uncultured Acidobacteriaceae bacterium, assembly GCA_963818905.1. Taxonomy (GTDB): domain Bacteria; phylum Acidobacteriota; class Terriglobia; order Terriglobales; family Acidobacteriaceae; genus Bog-257. The sequence continues at coordinate 5,733 of CAWFUE010000068.1, read as the reverse complement.
CAATCTATCGTTTAGGCGGGTACATGCTTGAAGAAAGATTGAGCTGGATGCCTCTCGGCGGACAGTACGCGATTTTCGCCATCAAGCAGGCGTGACTTCAGCCACCCATGATTGAGCTCATTCGACCGATTCTGAATCGCCCTTTCTTCTACGAGTTCTATCACAGACTGATTGGGGCAAACTATCGCAGCCGGGTGCTGGTGAGCGACTATATCCGACCGAGAACGGGCGATCGCATTCTGGACATAGGATGCGGGCCGGGCAATATGATCCCGTTCTTGCCCGAAGGTCAGTACCTCGGGGTCGATGCCAATGCATCCTACATCGCTACCGCACGGCAACGATACGGCCACCGCGGCGAGTTCGTTTGCCAGCGAGTCAGCCATCATTCCGTACAGCAGTTTGGGACTTTCGATCTTGTTCTGGCGCTAGGGTTGGTGCATCACCTGGATGACGCGGAGGCGCGTGACTTATTTCGGCTCGGCTACACGGCCCTGAAGCCGGGCGGGCGCATGATCACGAATGATGGCTGTTACGCTCCGCAGCAATCGGTTGCCAAGCGCTACCTGTTATCGCGCGACCGCGGACAATTCGTTCGTACCAAGGAGCAGTACGAGAACCTTGCACATAGCTGGTTCACAGAGGTGCGGGCGAATATACGGGAAGATGTGCTCCGCATCCCCTACACGCACTTAATCCTGGAATGTGTCCGGTGAGTTTCGCGCTTGCGATGGTTCGGATGTGAACTGGCCTAGCGACAGATACGAGACAGTTGGATCCAGCCGGCGCTGGTTCGGAATGCTAGCTTTTGTTGCGCTGGTGTACGCGTTTCTGGCGAATTTGCGAACCGTCTCAGATCAAGACATTTTTTGGCAATTGGCGACCGGGCGCTGGATAGCACAGCACCACTATGTTTTCTCAACCGAGGTCTTCTCTTATACAGCTCAGGGGCAGCCCTGGATCTATCCCGCAGGTTCGGGACTCTTCTTCTATGCGGCGTACCTGATCGGCGGCTATGGCCTGATTTCGCTGATCGGGGCCGTGGCGTGCGCCGGGACAGTCGCTCTGCTTCTACGCCGCGGCTCGCTGGCCAGCGCAGCCATCACCATCATTGCTGTACCGGTGATAGTTGGAGGTGCGACACCGCGCGCCGAGATGTTCACACTGGTTCTGTTCGCAGCATACCTATCTATTCTTTGGCAGCAGTATCAGACTGGACGAGCTCGCTTGTGGCTGTTGCCGCTGCTGATGATCGCGTGGGTAAGTCTCCATCTAGGGTTTGTAGCCGGCCTGGCATTGATTGTCGCATTCATTGGAATAGATCTGCTCGAGGCGCTATTTCCCGGAAGCCGTCGTATAGAAGCGGTTCATAGACTGAAGCGCGCGGCCCCATGGTTCGCAGCTACGGGAGTTGCCACTCTGGCAAATCCCTGGGGATGGGGAATCTATTCGGCGTTAGTTCGGCAGAATCGTGCGATGGCTTTGCACTCCGGATGGATTGCCGAGTGGGGTAGTATTCCGCTGAATTGGACTGCGGCGGGAGCAGTGTTTTCGCCAACCACTACGAAAGGTAGCTTCTACCTTCTTTTTCTGATCGCAATCATTGCGATTCTAGTCGCGCTGTTCCAGCGGCAACTGGGACCGGCGATCCTGCTGATCGCCGCTGTTTACCTGGGTATGGAGCACGTCCGGATGTACGCATTGACCGCGTGCATCGTGGTGCTCATTGGTGGCTCGGTCCTGTCTTCATTCTGGGCGGTGCAGCAAGCCGGCTCTCGAATGGTCAACGCTCGAGTGCGGTTCGCCGTTACCGCAGCGATTGTTTGCGTGTTCTCGATCCTTGCTGGAGTGCGCTGCTTCGATGACATAAGGAATTATCAGTATCGTTCGCCATCGGCCTTTGGAATGGGCTTGAGCTGGTGGGTCCCGGCAGGTGCGGCCGAATTCATCCAGCGCGAAAATCTCCCTGGAGAAATCTTCAACACCTACAACGAAGGCGGATATCTTGTCTGGAAGCTCGGACCCAAGCGCCGCGACTATATCGATGGTCGAGCCATTCCGTTTGGTCCGGAGATATTCCACCATGAAGCGGTGCTGCTAACCAGTTCGCTGGATTCGGAAGTATGGCAACGCGAAGCAGAGCAGCACAACATCAATACCATCCTGCTGCCACTCGGTCGTTATGACGGCGCACTGGAAGCGATCAAAACGTTCTGCGGTAGCACGAGCTGGCGGCCCGTGTACTTCGACGAGCTTGGCGCGGTGTTTGTCCGGCGTAAGCCAGAAACGGAAGAGCTGATCAAGCGCTGGCAAGTGGATTGTTCAATCGCGCCTATGGTCGGCGAGATTTCGCCGTCGCACGGCGGAGCATTCAATCAGTGGGCCAACGCGGCAAGTATTATGGCTGCGCTGGGCCGCAATTCCGAAGCACTCGCCGCAGCCGATCGAGCTGCCCAAGTCGATCCCGGCAGTTCGTTTGTGCCATGGCTTCGGGGAAATGTTTATTCGGCGATGGATTTGCGCTCTGAAGCAGAGCGTGAATATCTCCAGGCTATTTCGCTGGATCCTCACGAATCTCTGCTGTGGTTTTCAATCGCGAAGCTGTACAAGCAGGATGGTCGAATCAGCGACGCAATTTATGCACAGGGGCGCGCGATCGACCTGGCGGCAGTACCCGAGGCGAGTCAGTTGCTGGAACTGGCGCGGCTCTACCTTGGGGATCAACAACCCAAGGCCGCAGTAGCTGCGCTGGACAAGGCGGTACACGAAGCGCCGCCGGATCTTCTCGGCGTAAGCGGCACGAATGGCTTTCGATATCAAGTCGCGATGACACGTGCCAACGCCTGGCGAGCTCTTGGCGACACCAAACGCGCTGCCTCGTTTGAAGAAGAGGCGGTGCGCGACCTTGTTCCTGACCGCTGAAATCAGATCTGAATTCTCATGGGTCGGGATGCGACGGTGGCGACGGATTGTCGACGTCGTAGGATTTCGGCGGCAGCAGGAACTGCACTCCGAAATATCCGACAAAGTAAGGGTGGTTGGGACTGGCAGATTCAGGGCTGCGACCTGCCATCAGAAGGATCACGATTGGCCGATGAATCCGGTAACGGCCACCGAGTTCAAGCGTGGGCTGGCTCGCGTATGGATTGTAGGTACTCTGGGAATAGAATTCCGCGTCGACTTCCAGTTTCGGATTGATGGTGTGCCCCACAACCACGCCGGTGAGCCAGCCGCTCGGTCCGTCGTGGACAAAGTCGTAACCCAGCTCGAAGTTCACGTCCACCGGACCGAGCTTGTGGGAGAACTCAAAGGGCAGCAGGAAGGCATCGCTTTGCGGAGTAATGCCGCGGCGAACCGAATCATTTGGATTGTTGACAAACCCTTGAGGGAAGGTGGAGATAGACCACCCGTTCTCACCTGCATCGTAGAAGCGCCATTTGACGCCGAAGTTCGACTGGCCTAGTCCAAACCTGGCTGCAACCGGAAGATCGTGAACGCGAAGCCAGGCGTTCTCGTAGGTCAGCTGAATGCGCTCGCCAATTCCGAAGTTGATGTCGACGTCGGGAGTGTGGGTGACAGATTGATTGCTGTAGATGAACGGCATGTAGCCAAGGTTGATCTCCCAGTTGCGAGGACCGGGAGTGCCTGGATCGTTGGTGTAATAGGGCGGACCGCCCTGAGCGAAAACCATGCCGGCGGAAAGAATGAATCCGGCGAGAAAAGCTAGAATCCGCAGCATACTTACGAGAGATCACCAGAGAAAACGCACAGTCAGAATAACGCAGATTCCGATGGCTGATGTCTGTCATGAGTTGCGAATATTCTCCACGCCGATTCGCTAAACCCCGGCGGCAAAAAAATCAGGCCGCCAGAGCGGCGGCCCGGTATCGCTGATCTGCGCCTTGCTCTAGTGCGGACCCGTTCCCTTGTAGCCTTCTTCGTACCCTTTCACGAATCCTTCGCGATAAAGCTGCTTGAACTGATCCTGAGTGCCCAAGTCCGGCGTCCAGCCGTGAAGAGCTTTCTTGTAGTAGTCATGGTCCTGAGGTTTGAAGCTCTTGCCCTTCATCTGATCTTCACGCCCGGCAGCCAGACCATCCTGATATCCAAACTGCTGCGCCTGCTGATCTCCGTGCGACATGCGCTCGGCGGGAACCGCAGCCGTTCCAGTAGCGCCGCCATTCATGATGTTCTGATAACCGGCGTCATAGCCTTCGCGATAAGCCTGCTGGTCGTCGTCTTTGGTCCACTGCGCGGTTGGTTGATCATTACGCATGGCATGGTTGCGTGCGTCGGCCTGACCTTGGGCGAATCCATCGCCATAAGCCTGGGTGTTGCGCTGGCGGTCCATCTGCTGGTCAGTCTGCTGGAATGGCACGGTGCTGGCATTTGCCAGCACCGGAACTGCGCACCCAACAGCTAAAACGGGAGACAAAAGTATCGGCATCGAGAGCTTCATCTGGTGTGCTCCTGGTGATGGGGTTTTGTAGGCCATTGCCCGCCGTGCCTCTACTATTGCTTCCGGGAGCTGGTCCTAGTAAGTGGATGCGATCTTGGCGGCTGAGGTTCGCTTCGTTGTGCGAGATCGACGAATTCGGCAGTGGCCGAGGCGCTGAAAGCTACTCCAAATGCTATAGGCGGAGGTGAGCCAGCTCCCAGGAGCTCTGTGACGCGTGTCATAGCTCTTCCCGCCTCAGAGTGTTACGAATAAGTGTTTGCAGTAACCAGACCTAGCTCTACCGAAATGAGTGTTTGCAGCGACAACATTTCTCTGCGCGACGCCGTCCTTCGACTTTGGCCTGAGATCGAGTGGATTCGCTCGCCCGAATTGCGTGAGCAGGTGACGCGGACCTGGCAGCGAGCGTTGGAACTAAGCCCGCTCACGCCGGACGACCTCAACCGCATCCCGTTCACGCTGCTTGTGCCGAATTGCCCCACGACCTTTATGGAGCACAAGCGCTGTGTTGTTCACATCGCGCGCAAGGCTGCCGAGAGCATGATCGAGTTCATGGGCGCGGCGCTGCCTATCGATATGAATACCGTGATTGCGGGCGCGATTCTGGCCGATGTAGGCAAGCTACTGGAATACGAGATCGTCGATGGCAAGACGCAGCAAAGCAAGCGCGGCGGGTTGCTGCGGCATCCGTTTACCGGCGTCGCGCTGGCCATGGAGTGCGGCGTCCCCGAGGCAGTCTGCCATGTCATCGCAGCGCATGCCGGCGAGGGTGATCTGGTGAAGCGCACCACCGAAGCTACCATCGTGCATCACGCCGACTTCATGGCATTCCTGCCGTTTAAGAACATGGGCCGATAACCGTGGGTATTCCTATGGCAATAGCAACAGCACCGATGAAGATTGCGAGCAAGCCAAACGTCACTGCCACAATGTCGGAGTGGGCCGCCGGTTTGCGCTTCGAAGACCTCTCCGCCGACGCTATCTATCAGGCGAAGCGTTTTTTTCTCGACAGCATAGGTTGCGCCCTCGGCGGTTATCAGCAGCACGATGTGAGAATCGCTCTCGAAGTACTGGACGAGATTGGCGGTCAGGGGAAAGCCACCGTGATCGGTACCGGCAAGCAGATGGATCCGGTCTCGGCGACGCTGGCGAATGCGCTGATGATCCGCTCGATGGATTACAACGATATCTATTGGAAGCAGGATCCGTGCCACCCTTCCGACATTTTTCCAGCGGCAATGGCAGCCTGCGAGCGTGCCGGCAACGATGGTCGCGCT
>CAWFUE010000067.1:0-59998 GCA_963818905.1 uncultured Acidobacteriaceae bacterium | reverse complement strand
TCCGCTCTCAAAATTCTGGCTGCAGATGAGATTGATCTGGTGATGATCGATTACCATCTTGGCGAGAGGACGAATGGCGAAGACCTGGCTCGATCCATTCGGGCATCGTGGCCGAAGCTTCCCCTGATCATGCTGACCGGCGATCCCAATATCCCGCCGCCCAGTGTGCGAGAAGCGGTGGACGCCGTCATTATCAAGGGGATCGGCGGTCCTCGAGATATGCTGGAGACGATTCAGGAGCTCCTGCCTGATGCCGTCCTGAAATCACGGCGTCCGCCTGGCTCGGTGTCTAAAGCTTCCTGAACTTCTTCTGCCGTGTAGAGAGTTCGTAAGCTTGCGCCGGCTTTAACAACCCATCTACAGCTCACGCAGATTCCGGCATGTCATTTGCATCGATATCAAGTTCGTCGTCTACCAGCTTTTCTTCGTTCGACCTCTTGCAAATTCAGATGTCAACCATGGATGCCGGGTCAGCTAAAGGTGCGGCAAATTGCGCCAACCGAAAGAACTGGTCACCAGAGATGGCCGGGCTGCCAGCTTCTCTTCCTCGCCCTTGCCAACTGACCTATAATAAATAGTTCTCCCCTCCGTCCTCATAGAACTAGTAAGGGGTATTGATGGCCACAACTGAATTTGCAGCACGCAGCGCTGACCAGGGCGCGCTGCGGGAGCCTGTCGTCAACGATTTCAGCATCCAGGTTGCAACCGTAAACGGCTCGGGCTCACAGAGCGCGAATACCGTGCTGCTGCGCACCATTTTTCAAATGGGCGTGCCGGTTTCCGGCAAGAATATGTTCCCGTCGAACATCGCCGGACTACCGACGTGGTACACCATCCGCGCCAGCAAGAAGGGTTACATCGCGCGCAAAAAAGAGATCGACTTCCTGGTCGCAATGAATCCGGAGACGGCGCGCGAAGACGTGTTATCACTAGCGCCGGGCGCGGTCGCGCTCTATGACGAGCCGCTGAAGTTGAACGAGTTGCGCTCCGACCTCATCTTCTACCCCGTTCCCTACGACAAAATCACGGCCGCAGTCTGCCCCGAGTCGAAGCTGCGCAAGCTTGTTAAGAACATGGTCTATGTCGGGGTGGTGGCGCGGCTGCTCAATCTCGACATGGTGGAAGTCGAGAAGGCGCTGCGCAAGCAATTCGTGAAGAAAGTCAAAGCCGCCGAACTGAACTGGAACGCCGCCAAGGCAGGCCACGATTACACGGCTGCGTCGCTTACCAAAGTCGATCCGTTCACCGTCGAGCGCATGAACGAGACCAGGGGCATGATCATCATCGACGGCAACTCTGCGGCCGCAATCGGGGCGATGTTTGCCGGAGTGACGGTGGTGACCTGGTATCCCATCACGCCTTCGTCGTCACTTGTGGAAACCCTCATCGAATACATGAAGGTATACCGCATTGGCGCTGACGGAAAAGCTACTTTTGCAATCGTCCAAGCTGAGGACGAACTAGCTGCCATCGGCATGGTCCTGGGCGCGGGATGGGCTGGCGCGCGCTCGATGACCGCCACTGCCGGTCCCGGAATTTCGCTGATGGCGGAGTTTGCCGGGCTGGGCTATTACGTCGAAATTCCCGGCGTCATCTGGGACATCCAGCGCGTGGGGCCGTCGACGGGATTGCCGACGCGCACCTCGCAAGGCGACATCTCGTTCGTCGCCAAGCTCTCTCATGGCGATACCAGGCACCCGATGCTGATCCCCTGCAACCCGAGTGAGTGTTTCACGATGGCAAGCGATGCCTTCGATATTTCCGAGCAACTGCAAACGCCGGTGTTCGTCATGTCGGACCTCGATCTCGGCATGAACAACTGGATGTCGGAGCCCTTTCAGTATCCCGAGAAGCCGCAGAATCGCGGCAAAGTGCTGACGGCCGAGGAGCTCGACCGACTGGGCGGCTTCGCGCGCTACAAAGACGTCGACGGTGACGCAGTTGGCTATCGCACGCTACCGGGAACGGAGCATCCAGCGGCAGCCTGGTTCGCGCGCGGCAGCGGCCACAACGAGAAGTCGCAATACAGCGAGCGGCCCGACGATTACGCCAACAACATGGATCGGCTGGCGAAAAAGTTTGAGACAGCCCGCACCATGGTTCCGCGGCCGGAGATCGTCCGCAACGAAGGCAATGAGGTCGGGATCATCGCCTATGGAACCTCGCATCACGCGCTGGTAGAAACGCTCGATCAATTGCAGACGGAATATGGCGTGAAGGTTGATTATCTGCGGCTGCGCGCTTATCCGTTCACCCGCGAGACGCACGAGTTCATCGCGAAGCACCAGCGCGTTTATATCGTCGATCAGAACCGCGACGGCCAGATGCTGGAGCTTCTGAAGCTCGACATCGCGGTGCCCGACATCTCAAAGCTGCGCAGCGTTCGCCACTACAACGGGCTACCGATCGACGCGCGCTCCGTTACCGACGAGATCATCTCCCAGGAGGGCAAGTAAATGGCGACCACAGCTACGCCCCAACCGAAGACCAATCGCATAGGCCTCACCGTGCTCGACTATCGCGGAGGCAAGACGACGCTATGCGCCGGCTGCGGCCACAATGCGATCTCTGAGCGCATCATTGACGCGTTCTACGAGATGGGCATTGCGCCCGAGCGCGTCATCAAGATGTCGGGCATCGGCTGCTCGTCAAAGAGCCCGGCGTATTTCATGGGCCGCTCGCATAGCTTCAACTCGGTACATGGGCGCATGCCTTCGGTCACGACGGGCGCGGTGCTCGCCAATTCAAAGATCGTCGCGCTGGGCGTCAGCGGCGACGGTGACACGGCATCCATTGGCATCGGGCAGTTCGTTCACCTGATGCGACGCAATCTGCCGATGATCTACATCATCGAAGACAACGGCGTCTACGGGCTGACCAAGGGACAATTCTCCGCGACCGCCGATCTCGGCTCGAAGCTGAAGACGGGCGTGATCAACGATCTTCCGCCGATCGATACCTGTGCGCTGGCCATCATGCTGGGCGCGACCTTCGTCGGCCGCTCATTCTCCGGGGACAAGCGGCAACTGCACACCATGCTGAAGGCCGCGTTGTCGCATCGCGGGACAGTCATGCTCGATGTGATCTCGCCCTGCACTACCTTCAACGATCATGAGGGCTCAACCAAGTCATATAAGTTCGTCATAGACCATGAAGAGCCGCTGCACGACGTCAATTTCGTGCCACACTTCAACGACATTGCCGTCGACTACGACGAAGGCACGAGTCTCAACGTCATCATGCATGACGGATCGTCGCTGCGGCTACGAAAACTGGAGCACGATTACGATCCAACCGACAAAGTTGGCGCGGTAAAGCGCTTGATTGAATCGCATGATGCCGAAGAGGTTCTGACGGGGGTGCTATACCTCAATACCAAGGCGCCCAACTTCCTGGACATGATCAACATGACGGACCAGCCGCTGGCCACGCTGCCGGAGAGCGTTACCCGCCCGTCACGGGCAGCGCTGGAGGAATGCATGGAGGAGTTGAGGTAGAAGATGCACTCAGCAGTCAGCTATCAGTTATTAGCAACGACTTCGGTTCACCGGTATTGTTGATGAAAGAGCGCTAAGAAACCTGATCCCTCAATCGATGAGTCCCCAAATCACGCCGAACTCCACTTACAATTAGGACGCCTTGAGTGCCACGCAGACCAATCCGATAAGTACGGCTGCGCCCGTTCTTGATCCACGCCGGCTGCGTCGCATCAAGGTGATCGCATTTCTCGTCTCGTTTGTGCTGAGCGCTTCGGCATTCGTTGGCTTCGATTACCTCTACAGCAAAGCGGTTCTCAGCTCGAACGTTGCCGGCGGCGGCGCGCATGGTTTCTGCTTCAGCCGCGATCCGGATCGCATCTTCGCGTTTCTGCCTAATTGCTCCTGCATTCGTCCCTGGTTGGGAAACTCTTATGAGTTCAACACCAACAGCCTCGGCTTTCGTGATAAAGAGATCCGCGAAGTTCCGCGTACCGATTCTCGTCCGCGTCTCTTGATCCTCGGAGACTCCGTTCCAGAAGGAATGACCGATTGGAGCGACAGCGTTGTCGGGCGCATTGCGACCAGGTTTCCGCAGTACGACTTTTTGAACGGCAGCGTCGAGGGATATTCGCCTTCGAATTACCTGAATACCGTCAGAATGGTTTTGCGGCGCGGCATCGACTTCGACGAAGCCATCGTCTTCATCGATATCTCCGACGCACAGGATGAGGCCGCGTTTTTTCACGATCTGAATTCGTCCGGCGCCGTCGCAGGTCCCGGCCAGAAGTTGTCGAAGCGGAGCTCGTATGCGGACATGCGACTATGGATCAGCAATCACCTGCTGCTGGCCAATGACATCTTCGACTTCTTCGAGAGAACTCTGGTAGGCCTGGGCTGGTATCACCTTGAACTGGGACACGGCGGCAACGAATTCGATCTGGAGCGTTCGGCATGGACCTATCGCAAGGTTTCCGATACCGAGCCGTACGAGACGGGCTATGCTCCGCTCGGATTGGAGGGCGGTGTCGCCAAAGAAAAAGCCAAGATGGATGTGCTCTGGCAGGAGCTGAAGCAGCGCAATATTCCGATCAGCGTCGTGGTCTATCCCTGGCCGGCGCAGCTCGCACATGACACCGTGGATTCGCGCGATGTGACCCTCTGGCGCGATTGGTGCGCCGGCAAGTGCGAGCGCTTCATCACCCTCTTCCCAGCCTTTTTTGCGATTAAAGACGCGTGCCCACGAACCCAGCCGGGCTGCTGGTATCTGAACTATTTTCTCTTCGGGGACACGCATTACAACTCGGCAGGCGATGCGGTCGTCGCCGATGTGATTGAGAAGAGCTTGAGCGAGAAGCCGCCGGTCAAGCGGCAGGTGTTGCAGAGCGCGACCACTTCGACATCCGCACGAACGCCAGGCCAGTAACCCTACGCCGGCGTGCCTTCCAGCCGGAAATACTGCGCCATCTTGCGGAATTTGTTGTAACGCGCGTCCAGCAGCTCGCCCGTCGGCAGCTTCTCCAGCTCCGCCAGGTGTTTCTCCACGACATTCGCCAGCGCGGTTGCTGCGACATCGTAGTCGTGTTGGGCGCCACCCGGCGGCTCCGGTATCACTTCGTCACAGATTCCGAGCTCCAGAATGTCCTTGGCCGTAATGTGCAGTGCCTCGGCGGCGACAGCTTTCTTGTTTGCATCACGCCACATGATGGAGGCGCAACCCTCCGGCGAGATCACGGAATAGATGCTGTTTTCCATCATGAGCACGCGATCGGCGACGGCAATGGCCAGCGCTCCGCCGCTGCCGCCTTCGCCCGTAATGGTGGCAATAAACGGGACTTTCAGACGCGCCATTTCGCGGAGATTGCGCGCGATAGCTTCCGCCTGGCCGCGCTCTTCCGCGCCCAATCCAGGATATGCGCCAACAACATCGATGAGCGAGATGATCGGGCGCTTCCACTTCTCGGCAAATTGCATAGCGCGCAATGCCTTGCGGTAGCCTTCGGGATTCGGCTGACCGAAGTTGCGATATACGCGCTGCTTGGTGTCGCGACCTTTCTGCGTCCCGAGCACCAGCACTTCCCTGCCGCGAAAACGCGCCATGCCGCAGATCATCGCGGCGTCATCGCCAAAAGCGCGGTCGCCATGTATTTCACTGAAATCGGAAAAGGCACGTTCGATGTAATCGAGGGGATAAGGACGGTTGGGATGCCGCGCCAGCTCGGTGCGCTCCCACGCCGTGAGCTGACCGGACATCTGGCGGCGCAGCGATTCGACGCGCTCGTGCAGCACCTGCAACTGTTTCTGGGCTTCCTGATTGTTGCCCGCAGCAGCATGCAGTTGCTGAATCTGTTGCTCGATGCGCTGAAGTTCGTCTTGTGCTTTGGAAGCAGCTTCCATGTTGGGATCGTTTCTTTTGGTTGCGGCCCAGTACACCGCCTCAGCCGCATAGATCCAGAAGTCCAGCGCAGACAGCATTCCGGATTGCGCAGGCGTCAACTCGGTTTCTTCGGCCACGATTCAGAGCCCGGTTGGAACAGCGGGCCTTCCTGGGACGGTGGTTATTCACCACGGAGGCGCGAAGATCACAGAAATTCTCTATTATTGGCTCCGTGCTCTCAGTGTCTCCGTGGTGAATAACTCCTTCGCAAAATACTTAAGGGTGCGTTCTACCCAGATCAATCGACGACGCGCACGCTGCCGCGTCCGCACAGCTCTTCCACGCGATTGATGAAAGCCCGGTCCGGCAACACATTATAGCCTTCCGCCTCCATCACCACAGTGAAGTCGCCTTTGCGCTCCAGATCGAAGAGCACGCGTGCTTCTCCTTTACGCTCGCGGCAGAGCGCATACAGGTCATCAATCGTCGCGGAGGATGCGGTTTCCAGCGTCACCTTTATGCGCAAGTGAGTGGGCAGCTTGGGCCGTGCATCTTCCAGCGGCGTGATGTCGCCGATCATGACTTTGGGATTCGAGCCCTCTTCCACGCGCACTCCGCCCTTGATCAGCACCGGAACGGTGAGCTTCAGCTTTTCCGACAGCCGGCGATACGGTTCGGCGAAGCACAGCACATCGACCGAACCGTTCATGTCTTCCAACTGACCCTGCGCGTAGAGATCGCCCTTCTTTGATTTGGCGACGCGTATGCCCTTCAGAATTCCGCCGATCATGATTTCGTCTTTGCCCGTCGATGACTTCAACTCGCAGACCTCCGTGGTCGAGAGCGCGTGAAAGTCGAGCAGCTTTTCCTGATATTTCTCCAGCGGATGACCGGTGATGAAGAAGCCGAGGATTTCCTTTTCGAATCCCAACCGCTGATGTTCGTCCCAATCGGGAGTGTTGGGCAGCGGCTTCTCGGCGTGGTTAGACTCGTCCTCCTGGAATACGCCGAACAATCCATGCTGGCCCAGCGCAATGTCTCTTTGCGATTTCTGCGCGTTCTCCATGGCGCCGTCGACTACCGCCATAAGTTGCGCTCGACGGCCGAGCGCATCCATAGCACCGCTCTTGATCAGCGATTCCACGACGCGCTTGTTGAGCAAATGAAGATCAACCTTCTCGCAGAACTGGTAGAACGATTTGAACGCGCCGTTCTCTTTGCGCGCGGCAACAATCGATTCGATCGCGTTGTGCCCGACATTCTTCACCGCTGCTAATCCGAAACGAATCGCTTCGCCGTGCGGCGTGAAATAGGCATCGCTGACATTGATATCGGGCGGCTCGACCGCAATGCCCATCTCCCGGCATTCGTTGATGTACTTGACGACATCGTCCGTGCTGCCGGAAACCGATGTCAGCAGCGCCGCCATGAACTCGACCGGATAGTGCGTCTTGAGATATGCCGTCTGGTAAGCGAGCAGTGCATACGCGGCGGAATGCGACTTGTTGAAGCCGTATCCGGCAAACTGCTCCATCAGATCAAAGATCTTCTCGACCTTCTTTGCATGGAAGCCGCGCTCGGTGGCGCCGCGCACGAAGCGCTCGCGCTGCTTGGCCATCGCCTCGGGATCTTTCTTGCCCATGGCGCGCCGCAGCAGATCGGCCTCACCCAGCGAATATCCCGCCAGCCGATTGGCGATCTGCATGACTTGTTCCTGATAAACGATGACGCCAAGCGTCTCCTTGAGCATTGGTTCCAGCTCAGGAAGTTCGTACTCGATTTTCTTGCGGCCCCACTTGCGCTCGATGAAGTCCTCGATCATGCCGCCCTGGATTGGCCCGGGGCGATAAAGCGCATTTAATGCCGTGAGATCTTCGACAGCCGTTGGTTTGTATCGCCGCAGCACATCGCGCATGCCATGCGATTCAAACTGGAAGACGCCTGATGTAAGTCCGGTGTGGAAGACTTTCTCGTAGGTCACCTGATCGTCGAGAGCAAGCTTCTGTAGATCGATACGCTCGTTCCGCGTTTGCGCGATCAGCCGCAGCGCGTCATCGATGATGGTAAGCGTGGTCAGCCCGAGAAAATCCATCTTCAGCAGGCCCAACTTCTCCACCGCCTTCATGTCGTAGGCAGTGACGATTTCCTCGTTCTTGGTGCGATGCAGCGGAACCAGCTCCGTCAGCGGTTGGGGCGCAATCACCACTCCGGCCGCGTGCACTCCCGCATTACGCACCAGGCCTTCGAGCTTCTTGGCCGTGTCGATCAGCTCTTTGGTCTGCGGCTCGCTCTCGTAAGCAGTGGCGAGCGGCGGCGAATCCTTCAGCGCCCGATCGATGGTGATGTTCAGCGTCGACGGAATCATCTTGCCGATGCGTTCGACCTCGGCATAAGGGATGTCCATGGCGCGGCCGGAATCCTTGATCGCGGCTTTGGCCGCCATGGTGCCGAAGGTGATGATCTGCGCCACCTGATCGCGACCATACTTCTGGGTAACGTATTCGATAACCTCGCCGCGGCGGTTCATACAGAAGTCGATGTCAATGTCGGGCAGGCTGATGCGCTCGGGATTGAGAAAGCGCTCGAACAGCAGCTCGTTCGCCAGCGGATCAATGTCGGTAATGGAAAGCGCATAGGCGACCAGCGATCCGGCAGCCGATCCACGACCTGGCCCGACCGGAATGTTGCGCTCCTTGGCGTAGCGAATGAAGTCCCAGACGATCAGGAAGTATCCGGAGAATTGCATCTGTCGGATGATTTCGATCTCGCGCGACAGGCGCTTCTCGTAATCGTCCGGCGAATGTTTCAAGCGTCCCATCGCTTGCAACTCACGCAGGATGTTGAGTCGCTTGGCAAATCCCTCGCGCGTTACGTGCTCGAAATAATCCGGCAACGAATAGCCCGCCGGTACCTCGAACTGCGGAAATGGATCGTGAACTTTTTCCAGCCGCACATTGCAACGTTCCGCAATTTCCATGGTGCGCGCCAGCACGCGCTCGTAGCTCGAGAAGACTTTCGCCATCTCGGCCGCACTCTTCACGAAAAACTGGTTGCCGTGAAACTTCAGCCGGTTGGTGTCATTGATCGACTTGCCCGTCTGGATGCAGACCATCACATCCTGCGCGTGCGCGTCGTCTTCGCAGAGATAGTGACTGTCGTTGGTAGCCACCAGCGGCAGATTCAGTTCCTGCTCGAGCTTCAACAGGTTCGGTTGAATACGCTTCTCGTCAGGAATACCCTGGTCCTGGATTTCGAGATAAAAATTACCCTTGCCGAAGATGTCGCTGAACGTCGCGGCGGCCATGCGTGCGGCATCGTACTTCCCTTCCGTCAGGTTCTCGGCTACTTCGCCCTTCAGACACGCGGACAAGCCAATCAATCCCTGCGCATGCTCGGCGAGAAATTTCTTGCTGACACGCGGCTTGTAATAGAAGCCGTGCAGCGATGCTTCGGAGACAATCTTCACCAGATTGCGATAGCCCTGATCGTTCTCCGCCAGCACGATGAGATGATTGTAGCTGTCACCCTCAGGCGCGGCGCGATGATCATCTTTCTTGCAAATGTAGAGTTCGCAACCCAGGATCGGCTTTACGCCAACTTCTTTGGCGGCGCTGACAAATGTCACTGCGCCAAAGATGTTGCCGTGATCGGTCATGGCGACCGCCGGCATGTCGAGTTCTTTGACGCGCTGGACAAGGCGCTCGATCTCGCACGCGCCGTCGAGCATGGAGTAGTCGGTATGAAGATGGAGATGGACGAATTCGGATTGAGACATCGCTACTTCTATTTTATGCGTTCGCAGCGGCGGCTGTGGTCTGTGGAAGAGGTGGAAAAGGGGGGAGAAATTCGATTCTTCTGTGTCCCTACCGGGACTACGATCCCCTTATCGATTCTCACCCAGGACTTCGTCCTGGGCTAAACTGAGCTGTCTCGCATGGCGGGACAGGATTATCGGGATTCCGTCTCCGTTGCTCATCTTTAGCTATTCTCGCTGATCATGAATCACACGTTGCTGCTGACGCTTGCTGGGATCGTCGCCGGCGCGATCGCCGCGATATCGGGCTTCGGGATCGGCAGCATTCTGACACCGCTGCTGGCTGCGTCGCTCGGAACCAAGCTGGCCGTCGCAATCGTTTCCATTCCCCATTTCATCGGGACAGCATTGCGCTTCGTGGTGATTCGCCAGCACGTCGATCGGCACGTACTGTGGAGCTTTGGCATCACCAGCGCTGCAGGTGGATTGGTTGGCGCGCTGCTGCACATCTGGCTGCGCAGTGTGGTACTGGGATATGTGCTGGGAGTGCTGCTGGTGTTCGCCGGAATCATGGGCATAACGGGACTGGCTGCGCGAATGCGATTTGGCAGGCGCACGGCCTGGGTCGCGGGCGCGCTCTCGGGAATGTTCGGCGGACTGGTCGGCAATCAGGGAGGAATTCGTTCCGCGGCGCTGCAGGGCTTCGGGCTGCAACGCGATGCATTCGTCGCCACGGCAACGGCGATTGCGCTGCTGGTGGATGTATTTCGCATGCCGGTGTATGCCGCGCTGCAGTGGCGTCAGATTGCGGCGCAGTGGCCGGCGGCCGCGATCGCAACGATCGGCGTGGTAGTGGGAACGCTCTCGGGTAAGTGGATGCTGCGGCGCACTCCGCAGAATGTGTTCCGGATCATCGTCGCCAGCATCATTCTGTCGCTGGGTATCTGGATGCTGGTGCATCCGGGAGCGTGAACTGTTGGGCAAGGTGCCGCGCGACAAGGAACAGAACCGGGCGGCGGAGGTCACGACCCAGTCAAGCGACTCGATTCAGTCCACTTCGGGTAGAGCCAGCCTTTAGGCTGGCGTCAAGGCTCGGTCCATGCCGGACGGGAGGGGCAGCGGTCATTGTTGGTGACCGCTGCCCCTCCCGAGGTTTATTCTTCCCCGGTGGACGTGGCGCTAAGGCGCCGCTCTGCCTGTCCAAAGTCAATCCTCCCGGACCCTTCTATGAAGAAGAATCCCGCTTACATTGCTGCGCACATTCGCCGCGTGCTGACGGACGGCGCATCAGCGCCGCACACTGAAGAGGTTCAACGATTCTTCAAGCACGAAATCAGGTCGCGCGGTTGGTACACACACGAGCTGCGCAAGTTGGCCGTGCGCTTCCGGCGAACGATCCTTGCGGAGCACGATTTGCCTTACCTGGTGCAGGTTGCTGACCAGATGTTTCGCGGCGATGTACTGGAAGAGAAGGTCTTCGCTGTCTTAATGCTGGAACGTGCGGTCGGCGAGTTTGGCAAGCCGGAATTCAAGATGTTCGAGAGCTGGCTGGAGCGTGTCAGCACGTGGGCGGACCACGATGGGCTGGTGCATTACTTGCTCGGACCGATGATCGCGGCAAATTCATCATTGTTATCGCGACCCGTGCGCTGGGCGAAGTCGAAGAATCGCTGGCATCAGCGCGCGGCAGCCGTCAGCCTGATTCACAGCACTCGCCAGCACAAGAACTTCGAGCACATCCAGCGCATCACGGAGATGCTGCTGGCAAGCGATGACGACATGATACAGAAGGGACTCGGCTGGCTATTGCGCGAAGCGGCGAAGTTTAATCGCCAACAGACGGTCGAATATCTGATGACGATTCGTGACCGCACCCCAAGGCTGGTGCTGCGGACGGCGTGCGAAACGCTGCCTGCTGGTACTCGGGAGAAAGTGCTGGGGGGAAAAAGGGATTAGCATTTAGCAATCGGCAGGATGACAATTCTTGAACGGCGTTTGCAAATGCCAGATTTTATGTTCGAAGCGCGAAGTGCTTGCAGCTTGTAGCTCGCGGCGGATCGCCCGTTGCTTTAGAATAGTTCAACAATGAATCTTCCGGAAATTCAGGCTGCGTTGCGTGACGCCGGTCACGAGTGCTGGCTCTTCTACGATCATCATCATCGCGATCCCATTGCGTATCGCGTGCTCGGTTTGCCCGCCGACATGCTGGTTAC
This sequence comes from uncultured Acidobacteriaceae bacterium, assembly GCA_963818905.1. Taxonomy (GTDB): domain Bacteria; phylum Acidobacteriota; class Terriglobia; order Terriglobales; family Acidobacteriaceae; genus Bog-257. The sequence goes on along the minus strand of CAWFUE010000067.1, from coordinate 48,178 downwards.
ACGCCGCTGGTTTTACGTGATTCCCGCTCAAGGCGAGCCCGTAAAGCTGGTGCATCGCATCGAGAGCCATCATCTCGACCCGTTGCCCGGCAGCAAGATGGAGTACTCGGCGTGGCAGGAGCTGTGGCAAAACCTCGAGAAGATGCTCAAGCCGTACCATCGCGTCACCATGCAGTATTCGCCCAACAACCAGATCCCATACATATCGCTCGTCGATGCGGGGATGCTCGAGCTCATCCGCGGCTTCGGAAAGGAGATTGCCAGCTCGGCTAATCTTGTTGCGCGCTTCGAAGCGACCCTGACGGAAGCGCAGATGGCATCGCACTTCAAAGCGCGCGATGCTGTGGACAAGATCACCGCCGCATTCTTTCAGGAAGTCGGACATCGCGTCCGGAACGGCGGCACGCATGAGTTCGAGATGCAGCGGTGGATCATGGAGGCGTTTCAGCGCGAGAGCCTGGAAACCTGCGATCCCCCCAACGTCAGCGTCAATGCGCACAGCGGTGATCCACATTATGAGCCGACTTCGGCGGCATCGACGCCAATCAAGCAAGGCGACTTCGTGCTGCTCGATATCTGGGCCAGATGCGCCAAGCCGGAGAATTCCGTCTACTACGACATCACTTGGACTGGCGCGGTGGGCACCCCCAGCGATAAGCAGCGCGAGATCTTCGACATCGTGCGCGGCGCGCGAGACACCGGCATTAACACCGTGAAGCAGGCCTTCAACGCCAAGAAGAAGATTCACGGGTGGGAGGTCGACAAAGAGGTGCGCGAGTTCATTGAGTCGAAAGGATGGGGCAAGTACTTCATCCACCGCACCGGTCATTCCATCACCAACGACATTCACGGCAATGGCGCGAATCTTGATAATCTGGAGACCAAGGACGATCGCGAAATCCTGCCCCACACCTGCTTCTCGGTTGAACCGGGGATTTACCTGCCGGAGTTCGGCATTCGCAGCGAGGTCAATATGATGATCCGCAACGGCAAGGGCGAAGTGACCGGCAGGATCCAGAACGAGTTGGTGCAGATCTGATGGCGAATCCGCAAAACGCAGCCGCTCTGCCGCGCAATGCTAAAGCAGCGCAGCAGACGAATTCCATGGCGACGCTCGCGCCGCTGGCTGGATGGTTCTTCCCCGGACTCGGCCACTTCATTCAACGCCGCTGGATTCGCGGATTCCTGCTGATGGCCGCCGTCCTCAGCATGTTCTTCGTTGGCCTGGGAATGCAGGGAAAGGTGTACTCGTTCAACACCGGGGACCTGCTGGATATTCTGGGATTCGTCGGCGATCTGGGTTCGGGGTTGCTGTACTTCCTGGCGCGGGCCATGGATTGGGGCATCGGCAACATCCATCGTGCGGTGGCTGATTACGGCACCAAGTACATCGTTGTCGCCGGATTGCTGAACATTATCGCCGCCATTGATGCGCACCACATCGCGATCGGCAAGAAACCATGATTCCGCTGTTCGCTTTTGCCATTCGCTTTTCGGTCCAAAGCACACCGACGCTTTTTGGCGAGACGCGAACAGTGAAAGATGAGTAGCAATTTCGAAACCATGACCTTCGCACTCTCGCATTTCAACGCCGCCCTGCTCTTCGCACTTTGCGCGTCTGTCGTCTTTGGCATCACGCAGCGCAATACTCCGCGCGACATGTTCCGCTACGGCGCATACTGCTTCGCCCTGTTTATCGGCGGCGTGATCGTGGCGGCGTGGGTGATGTGGGCGATCAAGCACTAGAAAGCAGTTGTCAGTGGCCGGTTGTCGCCACTGGAACCTGTTGGACCGCGCTGCTGGACCCGCCTTCTACTTCAGAAACCTGAAGCTTTCCAGCACCTGCCACAGCGGACTCTGAACCTTCTCAACGTCGTAATACTTTGGGTAGGGAGGGTCGTACTGCATGGGATTGACTCCGCTCAGATTAATCCCCAGTTCGTAGCAAACACCGTTGTGAAATGTCCGGTAAACCTGTTGATCGATAGTATTGCCGGTCGCGCCTCCGCCAGTATGGATGACCCAGAATTTCACGCCATTGATTTTTTTCGTGTGCGGGTGGCTCCAACTCGCAGGTGGAAGATCGGGAATCTGCAGGCATGCTTTCTCATCGTGCGCGTCGTTCTCAATAGCGACTACGAAAGCGGCGCCACCAAAGGTTTGCTGCTCAGGCACCTTCTCCCTTGGGTAGGCGATGCAGGCGAGGGAACTCTCGTCTAGTCCTGAACAGATCGGCATGTAGGCATTGCAAGATAGGTTATTGGTCTCAGTCCTGCAGTTCACCAGCCAGTCGGGATAGCGAAACGCGAAGCTGCCGTCCGGGCTGGTGAATGTTTCCATCTGAGGCTGGCGGCGGCTCTGCGCAACTACCCCGCTTGGTGTGAGCACAATTCCAAAGACCACCGCCAATAGCGCCCACTGCAGACGACCCATGATGGTTGAGTGTAGCTCCGGAACTGCGACACGTCAGCCAGAAGTAATTCCTGCAAGTTGGAACACCATGGCCGTTCCTTATGTGAAAACACAGATTGTCGCGGGAGGCTGCAATGGATCGACGCTGGGCTGTGGTCTTTCTGTTTTTCACTTCTATTGGATGGTGCCAACAAATCTCGGCGCCGTCACTCGCCATCTACAACCAGGACTTCGCGGTAGTTCGCGAAAACGTTCCCCTGCAACTGTATGCCGGAATGAATCAGGTCAGCTTTGAGGGCGCGACCTCATTCCTTGAGCCTAGCTCGGTGATGTTACGCGATCCGGCCAGCAAGCTGCACATCAGCATTCTGGAGCAGAACTACCGCACCGACATCGCATCGCAGCAGAACCTGCTGCGCGCCTATGAGGGCAAGGAGATCGAATTCCAGACGGCGCCTGGCCAGATCGTTCGCGGGAAGATCATTCGTGCCGGCGGCGCGATGTATGGCGGCAACGGTTGCTACGGCGGAAATTGCGGGTATACCGGCGAGGCGATCGTCGAGTTCGACGGCAAGATTCAGTTTGGACTACCCGGCACGCCGATCTTTCCGGCGCTACAGAATGAATCGTTGCTGAAGCCTTCGCTGAACTGGCTGCTGCAATCGGAGCGCACTGCGCAACTCAATGCCGAGCTTAGCTACGTCACCGGCGGCCTGACTTGGGAGGCGAGCTACAACATAGTGGTGCCCGAGGACGGTGACCTGCTGGACATGGTCGGCTGGGTGACGCTGCAGAACCGTAGCGGCCATACGTTTGAGAATGCGCGTCTGCAGCTGATGGCCGGTGAGGTAAACAAGGTAAAGGACCTAAGCTGGAATACTGCACAGAACATGGTGACCGCTGCCGCGCCGCTGGGAGGGAACGACGTCTCTTACATTCAGCCACCGGTCAAGGAATCTGCCTTTGACGAGTATCACCTCTACAGCTTGCAACGGACTTCGACGCTGGAAAATGGCGAGACCAAGCAGGTGGAGTTCATTCGCGCGAACGGTATCCCGTCGAAGCGGTTGTACGTGTATGAGGGCTATTCGCTGCCGGACAATCTGCGAAATAACTGGGAATGGCAGTTCCAGCAGCCCAACATCGGCGTTACCAGCAACAAGCAGGTGTACAACATGCGCGAATTTCGCAACTCGCAGGCTGACCATTTGGGCATGCCGCTACCCAAGGGACGTATCCGCTTCTATCGCCGTGACAGTGACGGCAGCCTGCAGTTCGTTGGAGAAAACGTGATTGCGCACACGCCGAAGGACGAAACGCTGCGGGTGTATACCGGCAATGCATTCGACATCGTGGCCGATCGCACGCGCACTCAGTTCAAGATCGACGGAGCACAAAGATGGATCGACGAAACCTACCTGATCAAGCTGCGCAATCACAAAAAGGAAGCCGTTACGGTGCAGGTGGTGGAGCACCTGTATCGCTGCGACAACTGGACCATCACGTCGAAGTCCGTGGATTACGTGAAGAAGGATAGCCACACGGTGGAGTTCACGGCGAATATCGCGCCGGATGGCGAGCAGGACGTGACATACAGCGTGCATTACACGTGGTGAGATGAAGCCGTCGGTTGTCAGAAGATAGGAACCCCACCTGGCTTGGGTGGGGTTCGGTTGCAATCGCTGCTGATCCCGTGGACGCGACGGCTGTTATGCGGGCATATTGCCATTCGCCAATTCGAGATCGACTACCTCGGCGACACGGCGCGCAACGAAATCAGAGTGCTCCCGCCGTTTGGTCACCAGAACTGGCTTTGGCCTCGCGATCTCGTTCTTTTCCTCAGCGATGAATGCTGCTTCCTTGGTTGCTAATTTCAAGCTGCTCATAAATCCTCCTCAATCGAATCCGTTTAACTCGGCGATCCTGATATGAACCACTCACATGATCTGTATTCATGGTACGAAGAGTCTTGACATGAATCAAATGACTTGTTTGTATATATTTTATAATTAGTAGTTATGATAGATCTGGCTCGACTTCGAGTATTTCAAGCGGTTGCCGACACCGGCAGCTTCACCCGTGCTGCCGACCAGGTGCACCTCACCCAACCGGGCATTAGCAAACACATCAAGCATATGGAGGAGTATCTTGGGGTTCCGCTGTTTGACCGGCTAGGCAGAAAGATCGCTCTAACACAACCCGGAAAAATTCTTCTGGAAGCAACTCGGGAGATCATGGCTCTGGTTGACACAGCGGAAGAGAGAATTCACGATTTGAGCGGCATGCGCGCCGGACGGCTCCGTCTGGGGGCGAGTTTTCCCATCGCGCTCTACATCCTGCCCGGCGTGCTGGCGGCATACCGCAAACGCTACTCCGCGGTGGAACTCACGCTGCAGATCGCAACCAGCGAGAGCATCGAAGACGAGGTGCTCGCCAACCGGCTGGATATCGGGCTGGTCAGTAGCGAAGTGCGCAATACGAGGCTCCTAGCCAGGCAGTTCATGAGCGACGAATTAGTGGTTATCGTCCCGCCAACTCACAACTGGGCGAAGCGGCGTCGTATTAAGGCGCGCGACCTGCTGGGTGAGACCTATATTGTGGCGGCTAGAGGCGCGGGTGCCAGAGCAATCGTGGAGGAGCGACTGCAGGCCAAAGGAATCGTTCTCCAAAATGTACTTGATTTTGTGAACCCCGAAGGGGTGAAGCACGCAGTCGAGGCAGGATTGGGCGTCTCACTGCAACCTGGAAGCGTCGTTCAGCGGGAGATAGCCGCCGGCTCGCTGCGAGCGCTTCGTCTGACCGACATGAACACGAAGATCGGTTATATCTTCATTTGTCGCAAGGGAAAATATCTTTCCAACGCCGACAGGGCGTTCCTGGAACTCCTGATCAAGGTGACGTCGGCCTCCGAGTAGGTCGAAAAGCAGTTGTCGGTTGTCAATTGTCAGACAGGGAAGGGTGCCCACCCATCCTTGGCCTTGGAACGGGTGGGATCGCGTACTTTGATTCAGCCGTGGCCGGGTCAGAATAATCCGGTGTGATACGCCTGCGAGACCACCAGCACCAGGCATATTCCGTCCCAGTTCTGCTTTCCGGTTTCTTCTGGCGGATGATCGGCCATTGGCATGATCCCGACTCGCTTGGGGCTTAGGTGAAACTGCGAATCGAGGTACTGGCGAACCTCGAGCGCGCGCTGCCGGGAGACCAGATACTGGCGGTCCGGCACGCCGTTGGTCGAGTACCCCTCGATCATCATGGGATTGTTTGGCAAGTAACCCACCAGTTCCGACATGGACTGATCCAATCTGGACTGGCCAGCCTTGGTCAGCTGTTGCGAGCCGTCGGGACGAACACGGAACAGTTCGCCGGCAGGAATCCAGACTCGCACTCGCGGCTTCTTCACGAAATCGCTGGCACCATACTTCTCCGGCGTGATAGTGGACAGGTTGTAAAAACCGCGGCGATTAAAGAATCCGCGGAAAAAGATGTTGGTTTTGATAGCTTCGGTGTCATCGGCCAGATTGCTCGCCGTCTGCTGCATTCCATGGGCGGCCTCATTGAGCGCGACAGCGGTGCTTTCATTGCTGTTCCCCGGCGCCAGAAAGGTCCCCACAGCCTGATTGAGCTGCTGGGTCATGTCTTGTGCATTTTCCAGCGTCTTGTGCACTACGGGCAGGTCCGTTTGCTGAATCTGGGAAACCATGTTGTTCGCTTTGTGCGACGCTTGCGCGACATTGGCAGAGGCCTGCTTCGCGTTGGCGATCGTGGTCTCAACATTCGCCGCCACCGTCTTATCGGTTAGCAGCTTGCCGGCCGCGCCCTTGCCCTCATGGATACCGGCAATGATGGCGTCGGCATTGTCCGTCATATTGAGAATTTTCGGGCTCATCGAAGCAATCAAACTATTCGCGCGCCCCGATGCGCTGTCGATGTTGTCCAGCGCAGTGTCAGCACGGTGATGGACATCGTTTATGGTGGACTGAATACTCGCAGCGAGCTTGCCGCCTTCACGCATAAGTTGTCCCATGGAAACAGACTCCTGGGTTGGAAGTGTGCAGCCGCGGCACTCGGGAGAATTCTGGCTGCCGAAGTTGATGTTGACGAATTTGTTGCCGACCATGCCTTCGGTTTCAATACTAGCTTGCGAATCTTCGCGTACGATGGCGCGAAACTTCTGGTCAACATCCAGCTTCAGGCGAAATTCCGATGAGGGGCTCTTAGGGATCTCGATGCCTACGATTTGACCGGCATCCATTCCCGCCACCCGCACCATAGCTCCGGTCTGGAGCGTATCGACATTCTTGAATTGCGAATAGACCACGAAATGATGACCGAAGAGCTGCGCCCGGCTCCCGATGAGAAACAGCCCGACACAAAACAACACGACTCCGGCAGTCAGAAAAATGCCGACTTTTAGCGCCTTGGACATCAGGTTTGCGACCCCACAGCCAGCTCACGAACCAACGGATTATCACTGTGGGCAAGGTCGTCCGCCGTTCCGCAGTCGGCAATTCGACCCTGGTCCAGGACGGCAAAATGGTCCGCGAATTTCTGCGCCCCCGGTACATCGTGAGTGACGACGACCATGGTTACTTTCTGTTTCTTCTTCAATTGCAGTAGCAGGTCATAAATCTCAGAAGCGGTGATCACGTCCAGGCCGCTACTCGGCTCATCCACTAGAAGAATTTGCGGATCGAGCGCTAAAGCGCGGGCCAAACCTGCGCGTTTATTCATGCCGCCGGAAAGCTCCGCGGGCATCTTGTCTCCGTGTTTCTCCAACTCCACCTCTTTAAGTTTTTCGCGTACGATGGTTTGAATTTCTTCTTCAGACTTTCTAGTGTGCCGCCGCAGGGGGAAGGCGACGTTTTCGGCGACTGAGATCGAGTCGAACAGCGCGGCGTTCTGAAACAAAAAGCCGATGCCCTTGCGCACACCCCCCAGTTCCCCACTCTCCAGGTTCTGGATCTCGGCTCCCTGGATCACGACTTTCCCGCGCTCCGGCTTAATCAAACCAATGATGATCTTCAACGTCACGCTCTTTCCGGTCCCGCTGCGGCCCAGCAGACAAAACGCTTTGCCCGGCTCGACCTGAAACGAAACGTCCTGCAAAACCTTCTGCTCGCCGAAGACCTTGGACACATGCTCCAACTTAACTGCGGCATGGTCATGGTCCATTGCGCATTGAGCATCATGCATCCCACTCACCCGAACCAGAACTGAATACTCTTGACCAGAACCACCTCGGCCAGAATCACCACCAGTGACGAAAACACCACGCTCTTGGTCGAAGCCCGGCCCACGCCCGCCGCACCTTGCTTCGCGGTATAGCCGAGATAGCACGAAATGGTCCCAATGATGAATCCAAACACCACTGTTTTGAGCGTGGGTGGAACGAAGGCCGCCCAGCCCATGCTGTTGAAGGCGTCGTTCAGGAACAAGGGCACCGACATGTGCAGGGTCACAAGGTCAGCAGCCATGCCTCCTGCCAGCCCGGAAAAATCCAGCAGCAGGGTTAAAACGGGCATGGCGATCACACAAGCCACGACTCGAGTCACCACCAGATACTTGAAGGAATCGATGGCGAGAGCTTCCAGCGCATCGATCTGTTCGGTTACGCGCATGCCGGCCAGTTCGGCGCCGATGCCCGCGCCTACCCGCCCGGCCACCAGTAACGCGGTAAGCAGCGGCCCCATATCCTGAAAGATTCCATACGAGACCGCCTGCGGAATCATGGCGGTCGCGCCGAAGCTTTCCATTGAGGCGAGAGTTTGCAGCGCGATCACCACTCCGAAGGCGAACCCGGACACAATGATGAGAGGACCCGAGCGCCAGCCGAGTTCAACGATTTGCCGGGTGATCTCCCCGACTTCGAATGGCCGCCGGAAGATGTCCCGAATTGCCCGAAAACCGAACAGGCCAACTTCGCCAACCGTAACGAAGAGTGTAGACAATGCAGATCTAGCGGAATTATGAGCCATGCATTTCGATTAAGAGATTGCAGCTGCGCCGAAGTCCGCGCCCAGGACAAGCTGCCCCAGCCACACACGATGCGATGTCGCAGAACGAACGGGGGTTTTCTGGAACGGAGGACGGGAGAGAGACAGTGGTCAGCAGGATCAGTTGCCGGTTGTCAGTTCTCGGTTGTCGGTAGTCAGTTGTCAGAAAGACAAATGCCCCGCCCCAGCCAGCACGGGGGTTCCCTGTGTTCTTGCTTTGAGCTCTTAGCTAAAAGCTAATTGCTAATGGCTAGTGGCTGCCAGTACTTCCCGCCCAGGCCGCCCGAAGGTTCGGGTCTTTGGGAACTTAACGTCGAATAATTGCGTAGCAGAGTGCAAGACTCGGTGACGTGAAGAATTATGAAATACCGCGTGATTGTCTTGCTTTTGCTGCTTACGGCGACGTTAGGTCTCTCGTGCACTCATGATGTCGGCGCGACGGAAAACAACAGCATCAGAAAAGAGAGCCGCTCGCCGGCGCTTTCCCCAGCCGCTGACATATTTGACACGCTACAGGAAAACGTATGGTACTTGCCGACTGCCGACGGAAAAGCAAGCCTCTACGTCACCTCCTTGGGAAACGGTCCTGAGGTTGTCGTACTGCACGGCGGCCCCGGAAATGACTTCAATTACTTGGTGGACGCAGTTCGACCAGAATCCGGCCATTATCGCTTTGTCCTGTATGACCAGAGAGGCAGCCTGCTGTCTCCGGTTCCCGAGGGTGAAATTAAAGAGCTGACCACAACAGCTATGGTCGAGGATCTCGACAGCTTGCGCATTGCACTTGGCAAGCAAAAGCTGATCTTATTTGGGCACTCCTGGGGAACCCTTCTGGCTCTCCTTTATTATCAAGCCCACCCGGAACACGTCGCCGGGCTTGTGTTAGCGGGAAGTGGTCCACCGCAGATTCCCATCGGTGAATCTTTTGCGAAATTCCTTGGTCCGATAAGATCGCACCAGCGCGCCATGCGTGAGCGACCCGAGGTAAAGAAGGTCCTCGATGCTGAGGGACTGGGCCGCACGACGCCAGCAGATCATTTGAACGCGGAGCAAAAATCCCACAGAGTCAGGATCGAAGGACTGGCGGCCGTCAATCTGTTTCACGTGGAGCGTTGGCGGCAACTGCAAGGAGGGGGAGTCTATTACAACGAAGCAGTGGACGACGCAATCGGGGATTCTCTTCCTGCGCGGTGGGACATTGAGCCGACGCTAAAACAATATCCGATTCCCATTACCATCATTCAGGGAGATGACGATTATATTGACCCATCCGCATCCGCTTGGCGCTCACTGACTGGCTCAGGAGATGTTCGGATTATGCTCATTCGCGATGCTGGGCACTATAGCTGGATTGATAATCCCGATGCATTCGCGCAGGCCCTTCGCACCGGCTTATCGCGCGCCATGCAGAAGACAAGTGGGCACCCGTAACCTCGTAGAGGCTGCTCACCCTCCGCTCATCACTTAAAAATGCCCCGCTCTAGCCAGAAGAAGGCTAGAACGGGGCACCCATTTGTTTGAAGCTGCGCTAGCCGTGGTTCAACTGACCACTGGCTATTGGCAACTGCTTAGTACATTCCGCCCATGCCGCCGCCGTGAGGCATCGCCGGTTCTTTCTTCTCTTCCGGAATCTCCGATACCAGGGCTTCGGTAGTGAGCATCAGGGCTGCGATCGAACCCGCGTTCTGCAGAGCCGTACGCGTGACCTTGGTCGGATCGATGACGCCGGCCTTCACCAGATCCTCGAACTTTCCGGTCTGCGCGTTGTAACCGAAGTTGTGTTCCTTCGACTCCTTGATCTTGCCCACAACAATCGCGCCTTCTTCGCCGGCATTGCCGACGATCTGGCGCAGAGGCTCTTCCAGCGCGCGACGCACGATGTTGCCACCGATCTTCTCGTCGCCTTCGAGCTTCAGGTTGTCGATCGCCTCGGCGCAACGCATCAGCGCTACACCGCCTCCGGGAACGATGCCTTCCTCAACCGCCGCGCGAGTGGCATGCATTGCATCTTCCACGCGGGCTTTCTTTTCCTTCATTTCGGTTTCGGTCGCAGCGCCGACTTTGATGACGGCCACGCCACCGACCAGCTTCGCCAACCGCTCCTGCAACTTCTCGCGATCGTAGTCGCTGGTGGTCTTGTCGATCTGGCCGCGGATTTCCTTCACCCGGCCTTCGATGTCGCCAGCCTTGCCCTTGCCTTCGACGATGGTCGTGTTGTCCTTGTCGATGGTGATCTTCTTGGCTTGACCGAGATCCTGGATCTGCACGTTCTCCAGCTTGATTCCGAGATCTTCGGTGATGGCCTTGCCACCGGTCAGGATCGCTATGTCCTGCAACATGGCCTTGCGGCGATCGCCAAATCCGGGAGCCTTAACGGCCGCGACGTTCAGCGTGCCTCGCAGCTTATTGACCACCAGGGTCGCCAGCGCTTCGCCTTCGACATCTTCCGCGATGATTACCAGCGGACGTCCGCCCTTGGCAATCTGCTCGAGCAGCGGAAGCAGGTCCTTCATCGAGGAGATCTTCTTCTCGTGAATCAGGATGTAGGCGTTCTCCAGCACCGCTTCCATGCGCTCCGGATCGGTGACGAAATACGGGGAGAGATAGCCGCGGTCGAACTGCATGCCTTCGACGACTTCCAACTGCGTCTCCATCGTCTTGGCTTCTTCCACGGTGATAACGCCGTCCTTGCCAACCTTCTTCATGGCCTCGGCGATAATCTTGCCGATGGTCTCGTCGTTGTTGGCAGAGATGGTGCCGACCTGCGCGATCATGTCGCCGGTAACCTTCTGCGAGAACTTGTCGAGTGCGGAGTTGCTGCGGTTGCCGTCTTCATCCACGGTGCCGCAAATCGCGGCCACAGCCCTCTCGATGCCGCGCTTCATGGCCATCGGATTCGCGCCGGCGGCAACCGTCTTGACGCCTTCGCGATAGATCGACTGCGCCAGAACGGTTGCGGTGGTAGTACCGTCGCCGGCCACGTCAGAGGTCTTGGAAGCAACCTCGCGCACCATCTGCGCGCCCATGTTCTCGAGCGGATCCTTTAGTTCAATTTCCTTGGCCACGGTGACGCCGTCTTTGGTGATGAGCGGCGAGCCGAATTTCTTCTCGATCACGACGTTGCGGCCCTTGGGACCGAGCGTGACCTTTACAGCATCAGCCAGAACATTCACGCCGCGAAGAATCGACTGGCGCGAATCTTCGCCATGCAGAATTTGTTTTGCCATTGTCTCAATCTCCTTGAATCTTGATATGAAATCTCGTTTTGTCAGCGCTCCATCGATTTGTCATCCCGACTGGAGCGAAGCGGAACGGAGGGATCTGCAGTTCCGTGATCGAGGTACGCTGCGGGCGAACCGCAGATCCCTCGGCTACGGCGAGCAAGAAACGCTCGCCTCCGCTCGGGATGACAACGGCGCCTACGGCGCCCCTACTTCTTCGCCGCGTGTTCCTTCGGCTTGCTTGCGCCTTCCAGGATGCCGAGCACTTCTTCCTCGCGCATGATCAGGAAGTCTTCGCCGTCGATCTTGATCTCGGTGCCGGCGTACTTGCCGAACAGGATGCGATCGCCTTCTTTTACGTCGAGCGGAAAGGTCTCGCCTTTGTCGTTGGTCTTGCCCCGGCCTACGGAAATCACTTCGCCCTCTTGCGGCTTGTCTTTGGCGCTGTCGGGGATGATGATTCCGCCACGCGTGGTTTCCGCCTCTTCAACGCGGCGAATCACGATGCGGTCGTGCAGGGGAGTCAGCTTGGTAGCCATTCTTCAAACTCCTTTCGAAATTTTGAGTCAGTTGGATTCCGTTACACACTGGCCGACCTCGGCGCGATTGTCTGCGTTGCGGGCCGACACTGTGTTCATGAAACTGGGCATTTGGAGTCTAAAACGGAGCAAGTGCTTGTGTGTTAGCACTCACTTATCACGAGTGCCAATATACCGCGCCAGCATCAACCTTGTCAAGAGGGGTATGAGCGAGTTGCGCTCATATTCGTGGCCATGGTTTCGATCTAAACCACTATATAATAACGACTTGAACTGGCTTTCGACAATGGCTTTTGCGCTGGAGTCTGGAGTCCAGCGGATGTGCTGGCGACGTCCACGCCCCCAGCATTTTTGCGTGGCGCCAGAGGCCTGCGCGATAGCCGGGGTTGGAAGCCTGCGCTCCTGACGCAGGAATGCGTTGCGCAGCCAGCCATCGATTACGTCAGTTTCGCCTGACCAGCTAGACTCCATCGCCTGATTCCCAAATCGGCAAGATCAGTTTTGCAACATCGACAAAACTCCGCCGAAACGGGTATCCACCTCAATAGCCCACGCATCTATTGCCGATAGCTTGCGCTCGCTCTCCAACAGCAATCAACTACCGGCGAACTTTACAGTTCCCATAACGCAGAGTTTGGCAGCATAATCGGATAGGTTCCAGGTGTAACGTGCCAATCCCCGGTGCCGTTCGAACCTTTTCGCCGTCCGCGCTCGCTTGGAGAAGCGCGCTGGCTGTTCTGGCTGCCGCCTTATGCATACCGGCATACAGCGCGGCCCAGACTGCGCCCACAGCGGGCAGCCAAACGCAAGCGGCTTCGGCGGACAAAGCCCAGGCTGCACCGGCAACGGCAAATCAGTCGACGCCAGCCGATCAGGCGCAATCTTCATCGAGTCAATCGCAATCGCCATCGAGCGGCGCAGCGCTGTCGCCTTCAGACCATCCAGATGCAACCAGCGTAGGAATTCCGACGGCTGCGCAGATCGAGGCTGCCGGAGCGCGGGATGCGGGCAACGAAGCCGATTCCACTGCCGATGCCAGCGCGGGATCGCCTGCTCCCCAGCCGGCTCCCGCGGCTGCGACTGCTGCGAACGGTGCGGCACAAGCTTCCAACCTGCCTCCTAAGTACAACGTCAACCTCATCGGGCAGCGCAATATTGGCGGCGGGCTCGACTTCTACTCGCTCGACCGCGAGATTGCGCTGGGCCGGCAGCTGTCGCAGCAGGTGGAGTCCAGCGCCCGGCTGATTACCGATCCCGTTGTCAACGAATACATCAACCGCATTGGGCAAAACCTGGTGCGCCACTCCGATGCGCGCGTCCCATTCACGATCAAAGTACTCGACACCGACGAGGTTAACGCCTTCGCGCTGCCAGGCGGGTTTTTCTACGTGAACAGCGGATTGATCCTTGCTGCCGACAATGAGGCGGAGCTGGCCGGCGTGATGGCGCACGAGATCGCCCACGTTTGCGCTCGTCATGCCACCAAGAACATGACGCGCGCGCAGATCTGGAATATGGCGTCAGTGCCGCTGATTTTCATCGGCGGCCCGGTGGCTTATGCCATCAGCGAAGTCGCGGGGCTGGCGGTGCCGTTGGGTTTCCTTAAATTTTCGCGCGACGCCGAACGTGAAGCCGACCTTCTGGGCCTGGAATATGACTACGCCACCGGTTACGATCCGCAAGCCTTCGTGCAGTTTTTCGAAAAGCTGAATGTCGAAAAGAAGAAGCAGAACATGATCGCCAAGGCGTTCGCGACCCATCCCATGAATGTCGAACGCATCGAAGCTGCGCAGGACGAGATCCGCAAATATCTGCCGGATCGGCCTGAATATATCGTAGACACCAGCGAGTTTGAGAATGTGAAGGCGCGCCTTGAAGCGTGGGAAAACGGAAGGCGCTTGCATCACGGCGCCGGAGATCCTGGCCGTCCTGTCCTGCTAAAGCGGACCAGCGAATCGACGGCCAGCAGCACTGATACAACGAGCCAGGATTCCAACGATTCGCCCGATCAGGATCAAAAGGATAACGGCCGTCCCACACTGAAGCGGAACCCATCGAGCGCCTCGGATCCCAGCAGTTGACGCGTGAGAAATTGCCGCCGCATTTCAATATGTCATCATGAACAAGCCAGCGCGCCAGTTGCCTTATCACCCTTATAACTAGCAGCGGTTTCGCTTGCACTTTTGTCTTGCTCCAGCCATATTGGAACCATGAAGGTTCTGACGCGCTTCGTGACCTCTGCAGTCGATTCGAGGCAGTTCCCTCCCCCGGGCGCGCCGGAGATCGCCTTCGTCGGTCGGTCCAATGTCGGCAAGTCGAGTCTGATCAATTCCCTGGTCGGCAACAAAATCGCTAAAACCAGCAACACTCCCGGACGCACCCAGACCATCAACTTCTTTCAGGTGCGACGCCCAGGCAAGCCGCACCCTGATTTCGTTTTTGCCGACCTGCCGGGCTACGGCTATGCGCGCGTGCCCAAAGAAGTCACCGCGCAGTGGGCCAGTTTCATCAATCCCTACTTGAAAGACCGAGAGTCGCTGGCGCTGTGCGTGGTGCTGGTAGACGTCACCATTCCGCCGCAGGAGCTCGATATGCAGTTGATTGGCTGGCTCCGGCACGTCGACCGTTCTTTCCTGCTGGTCGCGACCAAGGCTGATCGCATCTCCCGCAGCCAGTTGCGAAGCTCATTGGAAAAGCTGACACTGCGACTCGAAGTGCCGCACGAACAGATCATTCCTTTTTCCGCCAAAGCCCGACTGGGACATGACGAGCTTTGGAAGGCGATCAAGTCTTCGGCTGGAGTGGAAGATTCCGGCGCCAACGATATCGCGAGGACCGGTTCGTAAGAAGCACTCAGCAATCAGCCGTCGCCACCTAGCAGGACAGCGGAATTCTTGTTCGACGGGTGAACACGATTCGTGTTTGACCGACGAAAGCGCGAAAGCGAATCCGGGTCCCGGGCGAGCGCCTCTTTTGCACTCGCTGGGGTGGAGAGGCGAGGAATCTGCTTTCCCGTCACTCGGCAAGTACAGCATATCCCTCGCTTCGCTCGCGATGACAACCTTCAAGTCAAAGCGATTTTACTGACAACTGACAACCGCCTCACGGCCATATTTCCATCGCCGTCTTGCTCAAGATCTGATCTTTCGCTGCATCGCTAATCGCGAGTGACCGGAATTCTGCCAGGTTATTCGCAATCTCCGGCACGCCCGGTCCCGGCCAGTCTGTTCCAAACAGGGTTTTATACGCGATCTCCTCCACTCGAGGAAAATACTTCAGCAGCGTCTTGGGTGGTATCCCACTGATGTCTAAATAAACATTCTTGTGTCGCCGCACCAGGAAGAATGCTGTATTCATCCATAGCGGCCGACCGCCGTGCGCCAGAAGAATCTTTAACCGCGGAAAATCAACGGCTACATCGTCAACGTAAATGGGATCGCCATACTTGTTGCGTGCCCCGGGAAAAATGGAGGTTCCGGTGTGCACCATGATCGGAATCCCATTCGCTTCGGCGGCTCGGTAAATGATCCCCAGTTCCTTCACCCCGTGCACGTAATCGTTGGGGTATAGCAACTGATGCGGTGGGTGGATCTTAATGAGCTTGATCCCCAGCCGTACGATCTGCTCCATGTCGGCCAGAACGTTCGTCGTGTGCCGCGGATGAATGCTGCCGCAGGGAATCAGCCGCCGCGAATCTTCTTTCACGTAGTTGGCGATGAATTCATTGACCGCCGGCGTGAAGCCGATCACTTCCGGCGCGACGTAGTTAATGAGGACGGCTCGATCGATGCCAATCTCATCGAGATGTTTGAGGAATGCCTTGGGAGAGCGACAGTATTCGACGACGCGATCGAAATCCTTGCGTGATTTCTTCATCAGCGCCAGCGCTTCTGGCTTAAATAATTCGATGGGCTGGATGTGAATGTGGCAGTCGGTGATCATCGTTCAGTGGCTAGTGGTCAGTGGCTAGTTTCCTTCTTTGCCCGTGTCATCCTGAGCGAGACAGCGCCGCACTTGCGCTGGCGAGTCGAAGGACCTGCTGTCGCCACGAATCATGCGAACATGCGCAATTCGTAGCTTAGTTTGCGCAGGCCATAATTGCCCGCTTCGCGAACACTCGCACCATCTCCCTTCGATACTCCGGAGTCAGCGCTGATGTCGTCAGCGGCTTTGCCGTCCTGGCAGCCAGCTCACCGACGCGCTCGGCCATCTCTTCGTCCGGTGGCATTCCGATGAGCTGTGCATCGGCGTCTTTCAACAGGTGCGGTGCCGGATTCACGGCCGTAATTGCGACTCGGGCATCTTCGACCCGCCCCGACTTCATCTTCAATGCGACCGCAACTCCGGCCAGTGGATAGTCAATGCTGCCCCGGACCCGCAACTTCTGATAACTACCACGCCAGCCCTTCCCCGACTCCGGCAAATGCACTCGCGTCACTATCTCATTTGTGGAAAGATGGAGACGCACGATTCCATCGTTTACATAGAACCCAGACAATGGGGTACGTCTTACTCCGTCGGGGCCAGCAATTTCGATCTCCGCTCCCAGACACAACAGCGCTGGCGGAGTGTCGCCAGAGAACGTCGCCCAGCAGAACGTGCCGCCCGGCGCGACGTGGCAGATGTCGCCGTCTTTCTTGAGGCAGAAGCCGCAACTCTTGCGCCAGAGCAGCGACTGGTTGTACCACAAACAGCGTGTGTCCAGGCAAATATTGCCGCCCAGCGTGCCCATGTTCCGGATCACTGGCGAAGCAACCGTCTTCACGGCTTCATGCAGTACGGGATAATCTTTGCGGATGAGCTGCGAGTGTTGGATGGCGCTCAGCGTCGTCAGTGCGCCGATTTCAACCCCCTGGCCGGGTACATTGCGGATCCCTGTCAACTCGCCGACGGCGCGCAAATCCAACACGTAAGGCGGGGTGAACAACTTCTGTTTCATCGACGGCAGCAGGTCCGTCCCTCCGGCGACGATCTTCACGTCGCCGGCATGTTTCGCCAGCAACGCGACTGCCTCGTCAAGGGTCTTAGGACGCAGCAACTGAAAGCTGGGCAGACTCAATCTGCACCTCCCGCCGGCGTGCCTGCATTGGCAGGCTGCCGCGAGGGATCGAGCGGATGCCGCGTCGGACCCTTGCCTTTGAACCACAACGAGCCGCCATGCTCGCGAAATTTCGCAGGCGCAGTCGGATCGACCGACTCCGTCATCTCGATCCGCTTCATGCCTTTTTTCGCGCGTAAGGCTGCGACAATTCGCTCCGGCGTGAACGGACTCTCACGTAGTCGGACTCCCACAGCGTCGTAGATCGCATTAGAGATCGCCGGAATGGTCGCCGCTAAAGATCCCTCGCCGGCTTCCTTAGCGCCAAACGGCCCTTCCGGATCGACGCTTTCGACAATAATGCATTCAATGTCCGGCGATTCCGCGGATGAAGGACTGCGGTACTCCAGCAAACCGGGATTCATCAGCAGGCCATCTTTCCAGACCATCTCTTCTTCGAGCGCCTGTCCCAGCCCCATCCACACCGATCCGATTACCTGCCCTTCGACCGCGACCGGATTGAGGGCGCGTCCGCAATCGTGTGCGGCCCAGATCTTATGCACTGTCACTTCGCCGGTCTCCTCGTCGACGCTCACCTCGGCCACTTGCGCCGAGTAGGAATACGCCGGCGACGGCCCCACTCCTCCGCCCCTGTGCTTTCCACCACGCGCCTCCATGGGCGGCGCATACGATCCGGTGCCCGTCAGCGCTCCATGAAAGTCGATAGCCGACACAACGGCTTCCTCGAAGCTCATGTGCTCTTTGGGACCTTCTTCTTTGCGTGTCTGCAAGACTGACCCGCGAAGGATCTGCCCGTCCACGCGACCACGCGGCGCGTCTTTTGCCTCAAGAATCTCCGCCGCAGTCGGATCGTGATCGCCGGGCATCCCGCCGCGTTTGTAGACCCGATCGTTTCGCAGGACGACATCTTCCGGAGCGCAGTCCATGCGCTTGGCACCAGCGCTGACGATGTTCTTCTTTACCTCTTCCGCTGCACGCAGTGCAGCATTGCCGGCCATGAAAGTCACGCGACTGGAATATGATCCGAGATCGATCGGCGTGAGGTCGGTGTCGGCCGCAATCACTTTCACGCGCGCGAGATCGCACCCCAACACCTCCGCCACTACCTGCGCTGTCATGGTGTCCGAGCCCTGTCCGATCTCAGATGCGCCGGTGTACACCACGACGCCGCCATCGCGATCAATTTTGATGTTCACCGTCGAATGCGGCATGTCGGAACGAATAATGCTGTTGGCCGCGCCACTCACATAGTGACTGCAGGCCACGCCCAGCCCGCGTCCCCTTGGCAGCTTGCCTTTGCGTTCCTTCCAACCGGACCGCGTAATCACCTGATCGATGCATTCCGGTAATCCATAACTCAAGACGCGCAAGCCATTCACCGTGACCGTCGGTGGCTTCAGCAGATTTACGCGCCGCACCTCAGCCGGATCGAGCTTGAGCGCGGCAGAAATCTCGTCCATTTGCGATTCGAAGGCGAAGCGCACGTTCACCGTGCCGTGGCCGCGCATCGCGCCGCATGCGGGCTTGTTGGTCAGCACGCGATAGCCGTCGTAACGAATGTTGGGAATGTCGTACAAAGCGCCGAGCAGCGCCCCAGAATACAGAATCGTTACCACACCGTAGGAGCAATACGCGCCGCCATCCTGAATGACCTTGCATGCAACCGAAGTGAGGCGCCCGTCATTTTTCACTCCCGTCTTCAGGTCGACGATGGTGCGCGGCCGTCCGCGATGCGCCCAGAAAACCTCCTCGCGCGTGTAAGTGATCTTCACCGGAGCTTTAGCGGCTCGCGCGGCTACCGCAGCAATGATCTCCAGCGGGATGATCTCGCTCTTGCCCCCGAAGCCGCCGCCTACCAGCGGCTTGATGACGCGGATCTGCGACATCGGCATCTCCAGCACCAGCGAAAGCTTATGCTGCAGGTAATACGGCACCTGCGTCGAGGACCACACGGTCAGACGTCCAAGTACCCCAGTGTGGGGGTCGAGTTCGAAGTTCGCCAGCGTGCAGTGCGGCTCCATCGCTGCATGCGTCACTTCATTGGCGATATAGCG
Source organism: uncultured Acidobacteriaceae bacterium (assembly GCA_963818905.1). Lineage (GTDB taxonomy): Bacteria > Acidobacteriota > Terriglobia > Terriglobales > Acidobacteriaceae > Bog-257. Next base: position 28,897 of record CAWFUE010000067.1, on the reverse strand, counting down.
CGCCTCGTGCACGTAGTCTGCGTCAGCAAAACCCTTTTCCGGATCCCCAAAAACGTGGTGATAATCCTTCTCGATATTGTGCAGACGATTTTCGTGGATGAGATCGCTCTCCGCCTTCATCGACTCTTCGGGATCGAAGTAGGCGGGCAGCGGCTCGTAATCCACATCGATCAACTCGATCGCGCGCTCGGCGGTCTCCTCGTTGATAGCGGCGACACAAGCAACGTGATCCCCGACGTAGCGCACCTTACCCACTGCCAACGCCGTCTCATCATGACCGACGGGAAGAATGCCGTACGGATTAGGCGCGTCCTCGCCCGTGACGACCGCGACCACGCCGTCGAGCGCCTTGGCGCGCGAGGTGTCGAGGCTCTTGATGCGCGCGTGTGGATAAGGCGAATGCAAAATCTTGCCCACCAGCATGCCAGGAAGAGTGAGGTCGTCGGTATATTTGCCGGCGCCGGTGGTTTTGCCCGCCGCATCAATCATCGCGATGGGCTTGCCGATAACGGAAAAGTCATTCATAAGCAATCACACAAATCAGCCGCCGATTCACTTCGCCTCCACTAGCTCTTGTTTCATGCCCTTCTGCTCCGCGTCGATGGCGGCGCGGATCGCCTGATACATCTGCGAATACCCGGTGCATCGGCACAGATTGCTGCTGAGCGCGCTGCGAATCTCCTCTTCCGTGGGATCGGGATTGCTGGCCAGCAGCCACTTCACCGTCATCATGAAACCCGGCGTGCAGAAGCCGCACTGCGCGCCGCCAAAGTCGCCGTAAGCTTTCTGCAGCGCCGCCAGACCGCCGCGATCGGCAACGCCTTCGACCGTCGTGATCTCGTGATCTTCACAACTGGCTGCCAGCATCGTGCAGGACAACATCGGTACGCCGTCGATCTGCACTGTACATGCGCCGCAAGACGAATCGTCGCAAGCGCGCTTGGAGCCGGTCAGGTCGAGATCCTGGCGCAACACATCGAGCAAAAGCTTGCTCGGTTCGACGGCCAGTTCGTAAGTACGTCCGTTGACGCGGAGTTCGATCAGTTGTTTCTTCATTTCGTAGCCATCAGCAGTCAGTATTCAGCCACTCGCGATCCTTCCATTCTCAGCAGGAGCCACCGATTGCCTGAGTGCTGACTACTGACTGCTTCCTTTCAATACACCGGCACTTTCCGATCGATCTGCCTTGCCCAACGATCGATTCCGCCTGCCAGCGATTGCACCTTCTCATATCCCTGCTTTCGCAACCAAACGGTGACATTCATCGATCGCACTCCATGATGGCAAACCACCACGACATGCTTGCCGGCATCCACTTCCTGCGGGAATCGCGCTGGGATGTCGTTCATCGGAATGTGCTTGCTGCCTTCCATCTTTGCCGTCTCAAACTCCCACGGCTCCCGACAATCGAGTACCACAACGTCGGAGTTGGCCTCCAGCAGCGACTTCAGGTCTTCGGGTGTAATTTCGTAGTCCAAATTCATTTCCCTGTCCACTTCGGCCGACGGCGCTCCATGAACGCAGCAATGCCCTCCTGCGCGTCGGCGGTTTTCATCAGTTCGTCGTTATAAATCTGTTCGGCGCGGGCCAGGCCTTTATCGAAGTGGATCGCGTCCCACGCATAAAAAGCCTTCTTGGCCAGGCGTAGTGCCGCCGAACTCAGCTGCGAGACGCGCTGCAGACACTCGCTGACCAGCGTCTCGGGATCATCGGCCAGTCCGTTCACCAGTCCCGCCGCCAACGCCTCCTCACCGGTCAGCGTGCGGTCCGTCAGCAGCAGCTCGGCTGCGAGCTTCTGTCCCACAATGGCGGACAGAGCAACGCTGGCCACCGGCGCGTAACATGCCAGCTTGATCTCGGGAAATCCCCACACCGAATCCGGTGAGGCATAAACCATGTCGCACATCAGCGCCAGCTCAGCACCTCCGCCGAGGCAGTGCCGCCGCACGCTGGCAATCGTCAACTTGCTATTGCTGAGCACCGAGCGAATCACACTGTGAAAATCGGCCAGCATTCCACGAACCTTGTCGGGCGTGTGAGCCGCAACGTCGACCCCGCTGGAAAACGCCTTTTCCGAGCCGGCAAATACAATTGCGCTGATCTCGGGCCGCATTTCGATTTGTTCCAAGGCGGCGCGCAGCTCTTCCATCATCGGAATGTCGATGACGTTCAGCGGCGGATTGTTCAGCGTGACCCGCGCGGCCGGAGGGCGCAACTCAACCGTAATGCGAGTAAAAGTCGAGTTGGTTGAGATAGTCATGCGTTAAGTACCGAACCGCAGATCCCTCGTCGGCTTAAAAGCGTCCTCGGGATGACAAAATAATGAAGCCTTCAACGGCGCAGCCAAAGCTGCGTCCCTTCAAAGCAGATTCCTCGCGGACTGAAGTCCGCTCGTAATGACAAGCACAAAATAATCGACCTGGGACGCTGGCCTAAAGCCAGGTCCACTTTTCTGAGTCCTACTTCCCCTTAAACTTTGCCGGCCGCTTCTCGACATAGGCAGTCAGGCCTTCCCTGGCGTCTTCGCTTTCGAACAACAATTGCTGGTTCTCGCGCTCCAGCGCCAGTCCCGCTTCCAACGGAATCTCCCAGCCGGTCTGTACTGCGCGCTTGATCCGCCCCACCGCTTTGGCTGCTTTGTTCGGAGGACAAAACTGGCGCGCATAGTCCATCACGCGATCCATGAAGCCCTCGCTCTCGACCACATCATTCACCAAGCCAATCGGCTTGGCCTCGTCGAACGAAAACGTCTTGCCGGTGACCATCAGCTCGATGGCTTTCGATTTTCCCAATAGCCGCGACAGCCGCTGCGTTCCGCCGGTGCCCGGCAGCACACCGAGATTCACTTCCGGCAATCCAATCTTGCCGCCGTCCTTGCGCGCGATTCGCAGGTCCGCGGCCATCGCGACCTCCAAACCACCGCCTACACAGTGTCCGTTCAGGGCGGCGATCACCAGCTTCGGCGTCTGCTCCAGCCGCAGCAGGGTCTCATTGGCATGCAGACAGAAGTAGTACTTGAATGTGGGATCAACTTCGGTCAGCATCTGAATGTTTGCGCCCGCACAGAAAAACTTCTCGCCCGATCCGGTCAGGACAATCACGTGAACGGTCTCATCCATTCGAGCCTGGAGTATCGCGTCGTCGAGCTGGCGGTTCATCGCGTAGCTGTAGGTGTTGGCCGGGGGATCGTTGAGCTCGACCACGGCGACTCCGGATTCAACCCGATAGCGGATCAGCTCTTTAGTCTCGGCAGCTGATTGCATCATGCTAGACATGACGTTCATCACTTCCTGGTTCTAGCTGCGTGAGCTTTGTTCTTCGAGCGACCCGGCTCGCTCCCAACGCAAGCGCCTCCACGAATGCCTCGCAAAAAAATATCGCCGATCTCACGTGCGAGCAGATCCGCACCCGGATCGACGCGGGGGTTGTACCAGGTGTAGAGCCAGTTCATCATTCCGAAGAGTCCCATCACGGCGGTCCGTGTGCTCATTCCTTCATGAGCGCCAGCGCCACCGGTTTTCAGGCCTTCGGCTTTCGCAAACTCTTCCACCAATCCGACGCAGATGCGATAGTACTCGCGCTTTATGGCGGCGAGTTCGGTGCCGTAGCCGTTTTTCAGCACGTCATCCTCGTGCGATAGCACCTTCATTGCCTTTGTCTTGGCTACGGAGTAGTCGACATGATTGCGGACAAAGATCCGGATGCGGGCTTCGGGATCGCTGCTGGCGGCCAGCCGCTCGCGCAACCGATTCACGATGGTGCTAAACGTATGCTGCTGGATGAAGTAGAGCAGCTTCTCTTTGGATTCGAAGTAGTAATAGAGACCGGCCAGGGAGATGCCGCTGAGGCGCGACAGATCACGCATGGAAGCGCCCTCGTATCCCTTTTCGGCAAAGATTTCCGTGGCATAGTCAAGGATCTCGGCCAGACGTCGGTCGAAGCGAGTATCCTGCAGAGAGGCATCGTGCGCAGGTGGTTCGGGAGCTCGAGATGTGCTGGAAGCGGACATGTTGACGTTACCGTGAAGGCGGATTCTGTCGAACGTTCGTTATAATTCTACAGGTACGACCACTTTCCCGCAAGCCGTGCACATCGGAGATAGATCTCGCCAACCGGCGTACCGAAGCATACGTAACCACCGAATCCTGGAAAGGGCACGCCCATGCGATTCAAGCATCTCGCCGTCGCCGCGGTCGCGCTCACGCTGCCGTCCGTCGTTGTCTCTGCCCAAAATCCGTTTGTCGGCAAATGGAAGATTGACCAGTCTAAGAGCCAGCTCGCAGGATCGAGAGATTCTGTGATCGCTGCTGGACCGAACACCTGGAAGTTTCAGTATGGTGCGTTCTCATGGACCATCAAGTCGGATGGAACGGACCAGCCAGCTCCCTTCGCTACCACTGCGATGAAGGTGGTCAGCGCTTCAATGTGGCAGTTTACCTACAAAAACAATGGCAAGCTGTCAGGTACGGAGACCTGGGTGTTATCTGGCGACGGCAACTCGATGACGCGTACTTACCGCGGTCAGCAGGAAAACGGCGAAGCTTCCAGCAGTGTCGCTACGCTGAAGCGGGTCGCCGGCACGAATGGCTTTGCGGGCACGTGGGAATCAACCGATGTGCAAATGGCATTCACCGAGGTCGATATCGAACCGAATGGCGAGGATGGGATCACGGTGCGTCTTCCAGAAGATGGAACGACGTATTCGCTAAAGTTCGACGGCAGGGACAATCCGGAGACGGGCGCCAGAATTCCAGCCGGAATGACAGTTTGCGCCAGGATGACCGGAGCGCGAAAGGTTCAGGCTGTCACCAAACTCAACGGCCAGGTATTCGATAACGAAACCTGGGAACTGTCGGCGGACGGAAACACCTTTACGTATACCGAGCATGATGCAGGCACCGACAAGCCGGCGGTGATAATCCTTCACCGCTCGGGGAGTTCCTGATCCTGCCTGATCATGGAATTTCGCAAACTCAAACCCTGAGCTGCCACGCTTGAACCGCTCGCATTGACAAGTGTGCCGCGAACAGGCAAACTTCTGGCTTCCTGAAGATTCGGCTCTGCGGATCTCGGGTGCGACCAGATCTTGGCTCGACGAGCGAATTGATGACCGCGCCACAACGCGTTTCGTACCGCATGGAGTCCACGCTGGAGAGCGTGAATAAGGCTGAAGAAATGGCCGACCAGATTGCGGCGCGGGCGGGTATTAACGAAGACACCCGCAGCGGAATTACGATGGCCGTGCGCGAAGGGATGATCAATGCCGTTCTGCATGGCAACAATTACGATGCGGCGAAGCGCGTCAACTTAAGTTTCGAGCAGAACGGGCAAGAGTTAATCATCACCATCAGCGATGAGGGCAAGGGTTTTGTGCCGGAGGAGGTTCCCGATCCGCTGGCGCCGGAGAACCTTTTGAAGCAGTCCGGACGTGGCATATTCTTGATGCGGGCATTCATGGATGAGGTTCGGTTTCGTAAACTGGACATCGGCACTGAAATTACTTTGATCAAGCGGCTCCAGAGCAGTGACCTGGACCGCCAGGAGGCTTCCACGTGAGCATGAAAGCGAGCACACGGCAGGTAGATGGGGTCACCATCGTCGATTTGAGTGGACGGATCACTCTTGGCGAAGGCAGCGTGGTTCTGCGCGACACTGTCAAGGACCTGCTGGGCAAAGGGCAGAAAAAAATCCTGCTGAACCTGGGCGACGTCAGCTATATCGACAGCTCCGGTATTGGCGAACTGGTCAGCGCCTTTACCTCCGTCCGCAACCAGGGCGGCGAACTGAAGTTGCTGCACCTGACCAAGAAAGTGCACGATCTGCTGCAGATCACAAAACTGTACACCGTCTTTGATGTGAAGGACGATGAGGCCGCGGCGATTGGAGCGTTTGCCCACTAACCTCAAAAGCTGTGGCGGCGAGATCATTCCAGCGCCTTTCTGCGTGTTCGCGGAAGGGCGTTGTTATTTTTGAGCGTCGCTGACCGCTGACTGGTCATGTCCACCGCGCTCTACCCCGCTACAATAGAAACATGCCCCGTATATCTCGACTCGAAAAGCACCAGGTTGATGACGAGACGGCGAAGATCTACGACGTCTACTTGAAAGAACGCGGCAACGTCCCCAATATGTTTCGCACGGTAGCGCATCGGCCGGAGATTTTCCGTACGATGATCGCGCACTTCCGCGCGGTGATGAACACCGGAACTGTGCCCCAGAAGCTGAAGGAGTTGGCGATCGTACGCACTTCGCAGCTCAATAGCTGCGAATATTGACTTGCCTCCCACACCGCCTTGGCAAGGCGGCACGGCTGGAGCGAGGAGCAGATCAAAGACCTCGCGAATTTCCGGAACCGCTCCGACTTCAGCGATGCCGAGAAGTCTGCCCTGGAATTGGCAGAACGGGCCACTCTCGATCCCAATGGCGTTGACGACACATTCTGGGGCGAGCTGCGCAAGCATTTTGACGAGGGTGAGATTATCGAACTGCTGGCGGCGATCGGGCTGTTCAACTATTTCAATCGCTTCAATAATGCCTTGCACATGGAGCCAACGAAGTGAAGCAGCAGTCAGCAGTCAGCAACTAGCAACTCGTGTCCTGTAACTGAGGTTCGAAGGATAAGTAGAAGCGCTTTGAAAGGGTACGGCTTCAGCCGTGCCATAGCGATGCCCGGAAAGATGCGGGCTTAGCCCCTGAGGTCGCTGCCGTCGAGCGCAAATCAAGGCTTGTGGTTTATTCAGCGAATTTCAGTTACAGGACACTAGCAACTAGCAATTAACCAAAACACATCTTGTGGCAGCCAGCTAGCTGCTAGCTGCTAATTGCTCGTTGCCCAATTTCGGCGCAAAGCGCATTCCGTAGAACAGCACTGCCGCCGACAGCGCAACTGCGACAATCATCGCCGTCATTCCCATCTCCAGATTGCTGCGATCCGAAATGTAGCCAATCAGCGTGGGCGAAAATGCGTCGCCGAGCAGATGGATAGTGAATATGTTCACCGCCAGCGCGGTAGCGCGGATGCGAGCGCTCACCGAGTTCACCAATGCGGCATTCAGCGGAGCGGTATTCAGCAGAAGGAAGAATTCGCCAATGAAAATCGCTGGAAACATAGCAGCGCCGTGGTAATAGATGGCGACGACGATGGCGGGTATGGACAGCGCCATGCCGACAGCGGAGACGAGTTGGTAGGCAGCGTGGGTTCGGCGCAGCAGGCGATCGCCCAGCCACCCGCCCAGCAGTGTGGCAATGGTTCCGGAGACCACCGTCATGGCGCCGAACATTGTGTTGGCGCTGTCGAGGCGCATATGCCGCATGCGTACCAGGAATGTCGGCATCCAGACTTGCAGGCCGCCGAGCGCAAACGTCATCATGGCTGCGCCGAGGGTAACGGTCCAATACGCTTTGTTGCGGATGAGACCGCGAATCGAACCGCGCTCCGAATTATCTGCCAATTGATCGCTTGCGCCACGGTTCGGCTCGCGTAGTCCCAGCAATCCCAAAGCGAGCAAGAACCCGGGCAGCGCGCAAACCATAAACGGAGCGCGCCAACCGTAGTTGTGTCCTAGATAGCCGCCGATGATGTATCCCAAGGCGCTGCCTACCGGAGTGGCGAGGTAGAAGATTCCCATCACCCGGCCGCGAATGTGCTCAGGATATAAGTCCGACAGGAATGCTGGTGAAATGGCTACGAACGTCGCTTCGCCAATACCGACGATCACGTGACGCAGGAGCAGCTCGTCGTAATTATGGGTTACTGCACTCAGCAGGGTCGCCGCGCTCCACACAAATGCTCCGGCGGCCATGATGTATTTACGCGAATAGCGGTCGGCAAGAGGCGCAATCAGCGGCGCGGCAACCATGTAGCAGATAAAAAATGCTGAAGTCAGAAACCCGATCTGCGCATCGTCGAGATGAAATTCCTTTTCGATGAGCGGCTGCACGGCAAACAGCACGTTGCGGTCGATGTAGTTGAGGAAATTCAGCGCTGTCAGCAGCAGCAGGGCGGTGGTCGCACTGGTCCTGGTGGACATCCGTGGGCGGAGGATAACACGGCGGGATATCAGTTGCTTCTGCAGCCGGAGTTGTCTACTCTTCTCAGCTAGCATTCCCAGCAATAAAAGATTTTGCGGAGGCTCCATGAAGTGCCTGCTGCTCCACCTCGTTGTGCTCGCAATCTCCTGCGCCGCTCTGGCGCAGACCTCGCAAACGACAACCTCGTCTGAATCGCCGGCCCAAGCTACGCAGAGCGCGCAGACTCCGACGCCTACACCGTCATCACAACCGCAGCAGAGGCTATTTTTTCCCAAGAACTGGTATTGGGGATGGGCGCAGTTCGACCTGGCGCCGCCGCACAACGAAATCGATCCCAACCTCTGCGCCGCCAATGCCGGCGCGCCGCAATACGGCGGAGTCAACGCGCCGTGCAGTGCCTTCGCCCGTTACCAGATTTCCGGCAATGTCGAGATATACCCGATCGGCAGAACCATCGCTCGCCGTCTGATGTTCTTCTACGAACCGAATTTCCTCTTCGGCAAGAACCTTCCCCAGGTGCTCTATACCTGGTCGTGGAGCGGGATCGGCATGGAGTACAAGTTGGGTGTCGGAGTCGACCTGCCAAAGGGCTTCCAGTTTCGCTACACCAACCACCCGGATATCGCACGCTTCGGCTCGCGTGATCAGCCCTTGGGCCCGGCATGGTTGGGAGCGAACGGCCCCTGGGGACAATACAATACGATCGGCGTGCGCAAGTATTTCGGAACGCGGCGCGAGGGGACAGACTAGTCAAGGCTGCTCACCACGGAGACACAGAGGTCACAGAGAAGAAATGAAAGGAAAAAGAATTCCGTGACTTTGTGCGTCCGTGGTGAAGCCATCCTGGTTACGGCTGATAGATCCAGGTTTGCGCAGTGGCCTGGTCATTGTTCGCGTAACCGCCAGCCAGCAGAACTCTGCCGTCGTTCAGGCGTGTTTCGGTCATGAAGTGCCAGTCGTTGCTCAACTCGCCCGAGGCCAGAAGAAACTTGGCGGTCCGCGAATCGTAAATCTCACTCTGCTTGCTGCCGCCGGCAATGAGAAGGCGTCCGGATCCGATCGGCGCGGCAGCTTCCGGCAGTTTGAAGCGCCCATCGTTTAACGATGCAGCGACAGTAAATCGCCCCGTATGAGGATCGTAGATTTCGGCGCTACTCAAAAGCCCGTGCCAATCGCGTTCATCGGAGCCACCGGCAATCAGCACCCGCCCATCCGGAAGCAATCCAGCAGTGTGTTTGTAGCGTGGCACAAGTAAACTTCCCGTCACAATGAACTGCTTCGTCTTTGGATCGTAAAGCTCGGCCGCGGCGTTCACACTGCCGCCGCGCCCACCAGCGATGAGAACACGCCCGTCGCGCAACAGCGTAGATGTGTGCGAGACGCGCGCGTAGTGCATGGGGCCAATCGCCTCAAACTTCAGGGTGCCGGGATGAAAGAGTTCGGCCGACGCGATTCCACCGGGAGACATGTATTCGCCACCGCCGGTAATCAGCACGTCTCCGCTGTCCAGCAGACTCGCCCTATCATCACAGCGCCGGGCGGTCATCTTTGCCGGGAGCAAAGTGAACTTACCGGTGGATGGATCGTACAACTCGGCGGAATCTGTATGGCCTCCTTCGACACATCCGCCGGCGATCAGCACTTTTCCCGACCTGAGCAGAACCGCCGTATGTCCGACTCGCGCGACATTCATCGGTCCGGTCGGAGTGAATTTTCCGTTAACCGGATCGTACAGCTCGGCGGAGCGATAGAAGTCCTGATTACGGCGCATCCCGCCGGCGATGAGTATCTTGCCGTCAGATAATAGTGTTGCGGTGTGGCCAGAGCGCGGTTCGAGCATCGGCGCCGCGGGAACAACGCTACCCGTTTTCGGGAAGGCTTGATCCGAGCGCGCGGAGTTAATTCCTACGACAAGAGCAAGGCAGGTGAGAGCGAACCCGAAACACCTCATGGGGGACCCTCCTGTGGCTTGTAGGACGCGTTCCCCACCGGCTGGTAAGCAGCCAATTACTTCTTCGGCCGGGGATAGCGCGAGATGACTACCGTTCCGATGCCGCCGCGCGGACGGAACTCGCCTTTGACCTCCGCCCACTTCGGCCGACTCGCCCGCACCACATCTTCGAGCACGCGGTTAACGATGTTCTCCTGGAATATTCCGAGATTGCGGTAGCAGGTGAGATATTCCTTCAGCGACTTCAGTTCCAGGCAGTCCTTGTCGGGCATGTAGCGGATCCACAACGTGCCGAAATCCGGCAGCCCAGTCTTGGGGCAGACGGACGTGAACTCCGGAACGTCAATCAGGATTTCGTAGTTCGGAAACTGATTGGGCCAGGTCTCGATGTCAGGAAGTTTCGCATTCACGCCCGCCTTCGCGTGTTCCGGGGTGTAGCGCTCGCTCTTTGCCATAGCGATATTGTAACGGTGCTAAGTGTTCACAGTGCCAGGGCGACAGTCGCCAAGAGCTACCGCGTGTTTGCGGCTCAAGAGGCAAAGAGGGCTGCGTCTTTATGAGGGCCGGGACATCAAATCAAATCGGATAGGGACGAACACACAAACGGCTAGTCGGTGGCTGAGGGTCTCGGGATGCCGGCTCGGGATGGCAAAAACGTAATAAAGCAGAAGTTCCGTCCTACGTTATACTTATAGTTTCGGCGAATAATGGCAGCCGCATCTGAAAACGGCCACCGTGTTGGAAACGGGAAGCGCACCTGGCTGGTAATCATTGGCTTGATTATTGCAGTAGTGGTGCTGGCTGCCTTCGTTTCTCTACATCATTCGCAGGTGGCGATTCGGGTGGGCCAGGTGGAACGGCAAACGATTACTGCCAGCATTGCTACCAACGGAAAAATTGAGGCAGTAAATAATTTTCAGGCCTACGCCCCGATGCCGACTACGGTGAAAAAGATCTTCGTGCAGCAGGGGGATTGGGTAAAACCAGGCCAGATGCTTCTGCGCTTGGACGATGCCGATGCTCGCTTGCAAGCTGCGCGTGCGGAAGCGCAACTGAAGGGCGCCGAGGCCGATCTCAAAGCCGTTCAGGGCGGCGGCACGCAGGAAGAAATTCTGACCACCCGCAATGCGCTGGTGAAGGCGCAGGCGGACCGTGACGCAGCCCAGCGCAATCTGCAAGCGATGCAGCAGCTGTTGCAAACCGGGGCCGCTTCGCAGGCGGAAGTCGATACCGCAAAAAACCGGCTGCATGTTGCCGAAGCGGAAGTGCACTTGCTGCAGCAGAAGCTGAAGGACCGCTATTCGCAGCAGGAGATCGGGCACGTCGAGGCGCAGCAGGCGGAAGCAAAAGCTTCATTGCAGGCAGCCCAAGAAGTGTTGAAGAATGCCAACGTCGCTGCGCCCCGGGAAGGCATGGTGTACTCGCTGCCGGTGCGTGAGGGCGCCTTTGTTAATACTGGCGATCTGCTGGTTCAAGTGGCAGACTTGCACAAGGTTCGAGTGCGTGCGTTCATTGACGAACCTGAGATAGGACGCTTGCGCGAAGGGCAAACGGTAGAGGTCACCTGGGACGCATTGCCGGGCCGAGTGTGGCAGGGCACGTTGGAGACGCTTCCGACCACGGTGGTTCAGCACGGCACGCGAATGGTTGGCGAGGTCACTTGTGTGATTTCCAATCAGGATTTAAGGCTGCTGCCGAACACCAACGTCAGTGTGGCAGTGGTGACGGCGCGAAGGGAAAATGTCCTCACCATCCCGCGCGAGGCGATCCACCAGGATGCTGCCGGGCAGTATGTTTTCCAGGTCGTGAATGGCGCGTTGCGGCGGCGGAATGTGACAACATCCGTATCGAATCTTACACGCGTAGAGGTGACCAGCGGCCTCTCCGACAACGCAGTCCTCGCCTTGGGGGCGCTGAACATGCAATCTCTCAAAGGCGGAATGGCGGTAAAACCGGCGAATCCATAGCTTACGCGGCGAGTCCATTATGACGATGTTTTCTCTTATGAAGCCTGGCATTATTTTTGTTTTGTTTCTCATTCTGGCTGTCGCCGGCAACGCCGATCCTGCTGCTACGCAACTGCTCTCATCGGGCAAGATGAATGAGGCGGTTAGCGTGCTTAGCAGCCGTGACGACGCGCAATCGCTCAATCAACTGTCGCGCGTCTATTTCGCGATGGAGCGGTGGGATGAAGCGGTGAAGTACGGAGAACGCGCCATCGCTCTCGATCCCAACGATGGCACCTACCATCTGTGGCTGGGGCGGGAGTACGGCCGGAAAGCTGGCGATTCGCGCCCGTTCGCAGCCGCAGGACTGGCGCGCAAAGCCAAGAACGAGTTTGAGCGCGCAGTGCAACTCGAGCCGTCCAATGTGCAGGCGCGACTGGATCTGGCGCAGTACTACACCGAGGCTCCGACAATCATGGGTGGCGGACTGGACAAGGCCCGAGATCAGGCGAGCGCGGTGCAGAAGTACGATGCGGGCGTGTCGCATCTGATCCTGGCGCGTGTCGCCGAAAAGCAAAAGCAGTATGACCAGGCTGAGGCTGAGTTCCATGCAGCCGTGAAGCAGGCGAAGAATCCGGCGGACATGTGGCTGCAACTGGCCGACTTTTACCGCGAACATGGCCGACTCGACGATATGCAGAACGCCGTGCGCTCGGCCATGGCACAGCCCAACAAGCCCTCCGAATCGTATTTCGATGCGGGCAACGAACTGTACAAGGGCAGCCGCAATTTTTCCGATGCGTTGCACTATCTGCAGAAGTACTTGTCGTCAGGCGAGCTGGTTGAGTCCGCGCCGGCATTCCGGGCTCATTACCTGATTGGCCAGCTGAACGAAAAAATGGGAAATAACGGAGCGGCGGCCACTGAATATCAAGCCTCACTGGCGCTGGCTTCCGGCTTTGCTCCCGCCCAGAAAGCCCTGAGCCGCGTGCAGTAATGGCATGTCCGGCGTGCTAACTTAGAGCACGGGATGCACACAGAAGCCCGGCGTTCCAGAAGAAAGTCGAATCCGATTGCCGGCTATGCGAGGGTCGCGGCTCTCGTATGTGCGCTCGGGTCTATCACTGGGACCTGCCGCGCCGGCGATCCACCCGCCACGCCAATTCCCTTTCGTAATGCGGTTGAGCTGGCTTTGCAGCACAGCGGGGTGATGGGTATCGCCGCCATCAACCAATGGCGGGCGCATGAGCAGTATCGGGAATTGCGGGCCAACTATATTCCGCAGCTCACCGTCGGCTCTGGATTGGGCTATTCTTACGGTTTTCCGCTCACCCTAGAAGGTTCGGCGCCTTCGGTAGTGAACTTCAATTCGGTAGAGTCGTTCTTCAACCTCACTCTGCGACAGTACATCAAGGCGGCAAAAGTTCAATGGCAGGCCACTTCGCTGGACGTACAGGATAAGCGCGATGCTGTCATCCTCGATACCGCGCTGACCTATGCTCAGCTCAATCAGCTTACGGCAAAGATCGATGCGCTGATCCAGGCGCAAAAGGCTGCGGAGAAAGCCGAATTCATCAGCCAGCAACGGCTGCAGGAGGGCGTGGACAGCAAGCTCGACGTCACCAAAAGCCTGCTGCTAACGGCGCGAATTCGGCTGCGCATCGCCGAGGCAGAGGGGCAGGTCGATGTGCTGCGCCAGCACTTGTCCAGTTTGACCGGTGTTGCGCCGGATGCGATTGTGACTGACCCGAATTCAATGCCAGCCATCCCGACCATTTCGCAGGATGAAGATTTGCCCGCACAAGCGGTTGCCAATAGCCTAACGGTCAAGCAGGCTCAGGAAAAAACTACGGAGGCGCAACTGAAGGCCAACGGCGAGCACAAGGCAACGATCTTTCCTACCATCGATATAGCCTCGCAGTACGCCTATCTGGCAAAGTTCAACAACTACGACGAGTATTTCCTCCATTACACGGCCAATAATTTGGCCGCCGGCCTGAATGTCAAATTTCCTTTCTTTAATTCGGTGCAGAAAGCAAAGGCGGAAGAAGCCAAGGCTGACGCTCTCCTCGCCAGTAAGCAAGAGGAGTTGACCAAAGAAAAAGTCAGAGAGGACGCCCTACAGTTGCAGCGCTCGCTTCGCCAGCTCTCCGCCGCGCGCGACGTGGCCAAGCTGGAATGGGAGGTTTCGCGCGGTGATCTGGATGCCGTCAAGGGACGGATGCAGACTGGCGCCGCCAACGTTCGCGACGAACAAAACGCCGAGCTCGACGCCGACGACAAACAGGCCGCATATCTCGATGCGGAATTCGAGCTCAGTCGCGCCGAGCTGCAACTGCTGCGTCTGACCGGTCAATTGGAAAATTGGGCCATGCAGTAGGAAGAGATCAGCAGTCAGCAGCTAGCAGTCAGCAATCAGCAGTCAGCGTCAGCGTTCAGTATCGACTGCGCTCCGAATCTACCCTCCTAGCCAGAGAAGTGAGCATTTTCTTGACCTCTTCAACTGCGGCATTCAGCTCCGAATATGTGTTGGATTTCAGATACCCGAGGTCGCGAGCCAGGAGTAGGTGATATTCCACTTCGCTGGCCGAACCGAGAGAAATCTGGAGAAAGCGATGAAGCTCCGCGTTGCCTCGGCGCCCGCAACCTTCGGCGATGTTTAGCCCCGATAGAGGCGGAGCATCTTCGCATCTGCGAAGTCAGCCCAAACAGTTCGTCCTTCGGAAAGCGAGCAGTCTCGCGATACACGCTAAAGGTCGCCGCGTGCGCCTTACTCCATACCTGAAGATCCCGAAATTCTTCATCGCAGGTTTCCATTTCAGCTCCGGCCTTCCAGAGGCCGGGCTTGTTGCGGCTCATGGTGGACGGCATGGCGTCGCAGCCCTTCAGCGCGGATACGTTACGTCTGTAGCTGCTAACCGCGCACAGTTCTTGTCCATGATGCGACTATAATTCCACTAAAGATGAAAAGCCCCACCCGTCCGACTCGTTTATCCAATTAGGCAAATCTAAACGGCACCGGCTAAGAGCTTTAACGCCTGATCTAATTTCGTGGCGTCCGAAACGGACTCTCCGAGCCGCGTTTCGAATTCACTTTCGCTGAACTCGCGGCGGCAAAGAATAGCGCAATTTAGAAGCAGGCGTGCGTCCTCACTGGATATCTCACTGCATTCGCTGCCACTGATCTTTTCATAAAGGCGCGATATGTTGTCCCTAGAGGTCTCCGGGGCGGTCCCAAAATCCACTCGAAATCCGTTGAGGACCTCATTTAGGACATTTAGCAAGTAGCCGCAGTGTTCTCGAATCAAAGGTTTGTTACTCATCTCTGTCCCTGAGAACTACCTCAAGTTATTGAAGTATAACTTGCCCCCTGTTGGAATGAAAGCGGTCCCGCCGTCGCTGACTGCTGACTGCTGATTGCTGATTGCTGACTGCTGACTGCTGATTGCTAACTGCTAACTGCCGAGGTCCCAACCGGTTACGCGGACCTCGAACAGATGGTACGATGGTAGATAGATTATGCCTTTGAAAACGCTCTTCCTGAATCCTCCTTCTTTCGAGAACTACGACGGCGGAGCCAGCTCGCGCTGGCCGGCTACTCGCGAAATCGAGTCCTACTGGTATCCGGTGTGGCTCGCCTATCCGGCTGGTATGCTGGAGGGTTCGCGCCTGCTGGACGCTTCCCCGCACAAGATCGACGCGCAGCAGACCATCGAGATTGGCAAGGAATACGAATTCCTGGTGCTGTTCACCAGCACCCCGGGATTTCAGGGAGACATCAAGCTGGCAGCGGCGATGAAGGCCGCAAATCCCAAGCTGAAGATCGCCTTCGTCGGGCCGCACGTTTCGACGCTGCCCGAAGCGTCATTGAAAGAAGGATCGGCGATTGACTTTGTAGTGCGGCGCGAATTCGACTACTCAGTGGTTGAGTACGCAAATGGCAAATCGCTGAGCGAAATCCTTAGCGTCTCCTATCGCGGCGCCAACGGCGAGATTGTCCACAATCCCGACGCTCCATCCATTGCCGATTTAGACGTGTTACCCGACGTGGTTGACGTTTACAAACGCGATCTCGATCCACGCCGCTACAACGTGCCGTTTCTGCTTTACCCATTTGTATCGCTCTATACGACCCGCGGCTGCCCGGCGCAGTGTACGTTTTGCCTGTGGCCGCAGACGCTCAGTGGACATCCTTGGCGCAAACGCTCGGCGGACGCAGTCGCTCGCGAGATGGCCAAGGCCAAGGAATACTGGCCGTGGGTGAAGGAATTTTTCTTCGACGACGACACCTTCAACATCCAGAAGGCGCGGACCATCGAGCTGTGCGAAAAGCTGAAGCCGCTGGGACTGACCTGGTCGTGCACCTCGCGCGTGACCACAGATTTCCAGACGTTGAAGGCAATGAAGGAAGCCGGCTGCCGGCTGCTGATCGTCGGCTACGAGTCGGGTGACCAGCAGATCCTGAAGAACATCAAGAAGGGCGCGACGACTGAGCGCGCGCGTGAGTTTACCCGCGATTGCAAGAAGCTGGGGCTGGTGGTGCACGGCGATTTCATCCTCGGCCTGCCCGGCGAAACGAAAGAGACGATTCGCAAGACCATCGATTTCGCCAAAGAGCTCGATGTGGAAACGATTCAGGTATCGCTGGCGCACGCCTATCCCGGAACCGAGCTCTACGATTTCGCCAAGGCCAACGGCTTCCTGATGCAGGAAGGCACGCAAATGGTCGATGAAATGGGCCATCAGGTCGCGATGATTGAGTATCCCGGAATCTCGCGCGACTACATTCTGGAAATGGTGCATCGCTTCTACGATGAATATTACTTCCGGCCCAAAGCGGTTTTCCGCATCGTCAGAAAAGCTGCGTTCGATTCCACTGAGCGCAAACGGCTTTACCGCGAAGCGAAGTCGTTCCTGAAATTGCGGGCAATGCGCAATCGCGCGGTGAAAGAAGCGCGCGACACTTCCGAGCCGACACCCCCGCCCGGGACCGGCAGCGGTGTGGATGCCGGATCGAAGACAGCCGAAGTCGTCAACGTGTAGACACCGGTGACCGTTCGCAAATACCTTATCCTGCTGGCGGTGGTGATCTTCGGCGCGTGCGGCGACGTTTGCCTGGGACGCGGCATGCGCGACTTCGGTCCGGTCACCAGCACCAACTGGCGCCTGCTGCTGACCGCTCTCCTCGATCCCTGGATAATTCTGGGGATCTGTCTGCTGATTCTTTTCTTTTGCAGCTATCTCACTTCCCTCTCCTGGGCGGATCTCACCTACGTTCTGCCGGCGACGGCGCTCAGTTACGTCTTCATGGCGCTACTGGCGAGAGTCTTTTTGCATGAAAATGTCACCTTGCAACATTGGCTGGGAATCGCGCTAATAACAATGGGAGTGGGTTTCGTAGCGACGGGACCGTCGCTGACAGTCGCAGCCCGACATCCTGCGCCAAACCCAGCCGATTCTGCTCCGGCTCGAGCCGGACTGCAAAAGGGCTCAAGGAGCGACGCATGACCACGCTCGCAACCTGGGCAGGAATGACTTCCATCGTGGTTACGGCAACCGCAGGCGACGTGCTGCAATCACGAGCGATGAAGGAGATCGGCGATCTGGGGGCGATCCGGCAATCGCGCGGCATCTTTCAGGTGATGCGGAAGGTCGTCTCCAGTCCGCGATTTGTGCTGGGGTTGCTGTTTATGGCGCTCGCGTTTTTCAGCTTGATGATTACGCTGTCGTGGGACGAGGTCAGCGTCGTGGGACCGGCTTCGGCGTCGCTTACGTTCATTGCGAACGCCTTCGCCGCCCGAATCTTTCTGAAGGAACGAGTGGATCATCGGCGCTGGCTGGCGGCACTGTTTGTGGCCGGCGGCGTGGCTTTGTTAGCGAGATAAACCGCGAGCCACGAACCGCTAGCAACTGGTGATGCCGACTTTACATCTGCTTAAGACGAACTGGCACTCGGCCAATAGGTTCACAGGTTTTGCGATCAATCCAATTGTCAGAAAGGTTCTAGCTAGCGGCTAGTTGCTGCTCATGAGAAAGATTACACTCGCCTGTCTTGCTGTTCTGTTGCTCGCTGCCTGCTCTTCCAATCCAACCGGAGAGTCCCCGCGAACGGCCAAACCCGCTCCCAAACAAGCAGATTACGAGACCGGCCGGGTCGCTTTCCAGAAGATGTATCTTTCGGCTCGCGAATGGGCGGCGGACGCTGCTCCTTTCCGCTTGCAGTCGCAGTTCACCGCCGATGCTCCCACAGCGGAGGGCAAAGCCGGATTGTGGCGCGCGTCGTTTGCCTCGCCGTCCAAGAACATGATGAAGATGTTTGTCTGGTCGGGACTGGTCGGGGCAAATGCGCCGGAACAGGGGATCACCTTCTCCGCCGAAGACAGCTGGAGCCCGAACAATACCTCCGATCGGATATTCAATCTCGGTTTTCTCAAGATCGACACCGACAAGGCTTACGAAGTCGCACAGAAATATGGCGGCGAGAAGCTTACGACGAAAGATCCCAAGCAGCCGGTGTTCTTTGTTCTGGATTGGAATGGATCAAAGAATGAACTCGTGTGGCACGTGGTCTACGGCAGCAGCCAGGATGACGCTAAATTGCGAGTCGCGGTGAACGCGACGACGGGAGATTTCCTGCGGATTGAGAAATAGGTAAGGTGCGCAGAACTCCCTTGCGTCGTACAGCTCCACAAAATGGCCCCCCGGGCTTTGATTACTTGCTGGCGGGATTCCATCCCACCCATACCGGGATACCCTTGTCGTCGCGCAGGGTGGTGGTATTCGTACCAACAGTGATTTCGCGGGCCAGAATTTGTTCGTCCGCGGTATTCACCGCTTTTGCCCCGGTCACTTCAACCTCATCACCCTTCTTGAAAGATGTATCCATCTCCTTCAAGAAAGCGGCGGGAGCCACGCGCACAACCACAGTCCCGGTGTCGGTCTTTACGATCAGATGAACTCCATCAAAGTTGCCCGGAACTTCTGTGATGTCGTCGATGACACCTTTGATTTTCACTTCGTTTGTGGTGTCGTACTTTGGCCCCGTGTCTTTCACTTTCTGGGCCGCTGTCAGCGGCACAACCCATGCCAGGAAGACAGCACTGAGCAGAATTCTCAACCAGAACTGGCGTCTCATTGCCGGCACCTCCTTCCGTCAAGAGAAGATTACTGCGGACAGGGCCGCGGTAAAACAACTTTGTTCCCGCCGTAGCGTATCCTTGGGACGGCCGCCGAAGGTCTTCGTTCGTCGAAACGCAATCTTCGAACCTTAGTCATTCCTCGCGCTGGGTGCTGGCGAACTGGCCTCAGTGCCGTCCAACTCCAACCTAGCTCTTCACGACCCAAGCTTCAGTGAGAAATGTCACATCCACCCGTGACCAACTACACACCTAAAGGGCAGATCCGATTTTGCCTCAAATTGCACTTTTATAAAAAACAAAACTGATGATATGGCTCTTTCGTGTCATAATCTTGGCACGTACAGAGTTACAGGTTGAGGAAGATCCTTGTGCGGTCCCTGTTTGGTCCGAGACTCCTATCCCGCCTGCGACTGGCCAGCCTGAAGTACGAAGAGGTGCGAGTGGAGCACGTTCTGGCCTTTTCGCGACTAGCAGTGGCACTAACGTCGCTGGCTGCCTGGCTTACTAATCTGGGAGAAAGTTCGCCTCATTCCCGAGTGGGGATCTTCTTATTGCTGGGGTACGTGTTGGCCAGCCTCGTATTTCTTGTGCGCCTGCAGGTTGGGGGCGAGCCGGGTGACAGGTTCGTGGCTGCCGCACAAGCCAACGATATCTTGTGGCCCGCGCTGCTCTGCCTGTTTGCTGAGGGGACAAACAGCACTTTCTTTGTACTATTCCTGTTCGCGATCATTGCCGCCGCATTCCGCTGGGGCTTTGCAGAGACAATGGCGACGGCGTTCATCGGTGGCGCTCTGCTGCTCGTGCAGGCGTTTGTGGTGGTGCACGGGCCGTTGGTGCTACACAATCTGCTGTTCACCAATGTACAACCGTCGCGGCTGATCATGCGCTGCGTCTTTCTGTTAATGGCAGGTTGTCTGGTTGGACTGCTAGCTGAGACGGAAAAGCAGTTGCGCGCCGAAATCGCCCTTACAGGTTATCTTCTCTCTCTGGCTACCGTCGGTAGCCGCTTCGCGGTCGTTCTCCAGAAAGTGCTATCGGAGCTGGGACAAGTTTTTCAGTGCAAGGCGGTTTATGGAGTCGCGGCCCAGAGCAGCACCGGACGAGCCTTCCGGTGGGAGATCCCCTCGCTAGCTAATCCCACGATTCACCTGCATGAAATCGCTCCAGCAGAAACGTCCTGCGTGCAAATGCCGAATTACCCCTACACCTTCTTAATGCGGCGCAGCTCTCCCAACGGCAACTGTTCGGTTACAGCGCTGGATGAGGAAGGACGGCGTCTGAAAACCAACGAGACAGAGCGGCTGGAGATGCCGCTTCCGGAGGCGGAGTCTGTACTGGTCCTCAGCCACGCGATGGGACGGGATTGGTCGGGGCGGCTGGTGTTGCTGGATCCCTGCTTAGGATCACGCTGCGAACACGAGCTGCGATTCGCGCAGAGCGTCATGCGCCAGCTGGCGCCTGCCCTGTATTCCGTGTATCTGTTTCGCCGCTTCCGCTCCAAAGCCGGGGCGACGGAGCGCGCACGAGTAGCGCGTGAGCTCCACGATACCTCGATTCAGTCGCTGATTAGCATCGAGATGCAACTGGACGTGCTTCGGCGGCGCAGCGGTGACGCCCAATTGTCTGGCGAGCTGGGACGAATGCAGGAGCTGCTTCGGAGTGAGGTGCTCAACCTGCGAGAGCTGATGCAGACCATGCGCCCGATTGACATAGGTCCTCATCAACTTCTTGACTTTATCGCCGAACTCGTGGAACGTTTCAGCAGAGACACCGGCATCGCTGTGCGGTTTATTTCGGAGCTGCAGGAGGTTACCCTGCCAGCGACGAGCTGTCGCGAATTGGCGCGAGTGGTGCAGGAGGGGTTGGTAAATATTCGGAAACACACCCGCGCCCACTCGGCGATTGTCCGTTTCGGTTCGGAGAATGGCCAGTGGAAGCTGGTGATCAGCGACGATGGCTGCGGCTTTCCATTCAGCGGACGTTTCGATCTGAAACAGTTGGACGCTCTACGTCGAGGGCCGGCCATTATCAAGGAACGAGTACGCGCCATGGGAGGCGATATGGTGCTGGAATCGGCTCCGGGCCAGGGATCGAGATTGGAAATAACAGCTCCACAGAAAGGATATGAATCCTATGGATAACAAGGAGTCGACCGTACGCATTGTGATCGCTGACGACCATACCATTTTTCGCGATGGTCTTCGCCGCCTGCTCGAAGCTGAGCCCGAGTTGGAAGTGGTCGGGGAGGCCGGGGACGGGGCCGAGGCCGTCAGCCAAACACGCGAGCTTAAGCCACACGTGCTCCTGCTGGATCTAGCCATGCCGCGAGTTCCTGGCATGGATACTCTGCGCGAGCTCTCGACCAATGGCGACGGCTTGGAAACCAAGATCATCGTGCTCACTGCAGCGGTGGAGCGGCTTGAAATCGTGCAGGCGCTGCAGTTGGGCGCACGCGGTGTGGTGATGAAGGAAGCCGCCACCCAGCTGTTGATGAAGGCCATTCGCACCGTGATGCTGGGACAATATTGGATCGGACGCGAGGCCGTGGGCGACATCGTCGACTTCATGCGCTCCAATCCTTCGGGCGAAAAGCCGCCGCGCAATTATGGGCTGACCAAGCGCGAAATGGACATCCTTACCACCATCGTTGCCGGGCTCAGCAACAAAGAGATCGCCCGCAAGTTCTCGCTCAGCGAAGATACCGTCAAACATCATCTGACAAATATCTTCGACAAAGTCGGAGTGGCCAGCCGGCTCGAACTTGCTTTGTTTGCGATCAACAACCGGCTTATTGAGCCTGCGTCTTAGCTTATTGTTCGCTACGCTGCCCCTGGTCGCGCTGCTTACCTGTGCGGCAAGACGGCGTCTATTGTTGGTAAGCCATTTTGCCGCGGGGAGAGCGACAACTCCGCCGGATCTGGGTTTATCTTTTTGTTCAGTAGACCAAGAGGAGTGACGATGCGGACCAACGGGCCCCTGTATGTAACTTTGTTGTTGGTCTTATGCATGGCTGTTTTGGCGGGATGCTCGCGCAAGGTCGAGCGCACGGACGCGCAGGTAGCCAGCGACGTACAAAACAAGATCTATAGTGATCCTGGGATCCAGAGCCGTCAGATCAGTGTGCAAGCGGCTGGCGGCGTCGTAACCCTCAGCGGCGACGTTAATAGCGATACCGAGCGAACCGCGGCTGCCAACGACGCCGGCGCCATTGACGGCGTAAGGACCGTCATTAACAACCTGCAAGTGCAGCAGGCGCAGGCAACGCCACCTCTGCCGGCGCCTGTTCAAGAACAACCGCCAGCGCCCAAGAAAAAGCCGGTGGCGAAAACTCGCCATCATGCCAAGCCCGCTCCAGAAGAACCGGATAATTCTCTGCAGGCGAATAATGCTCCTCCGGTAACGCAGGAGGCGCCACCGCCGCAACCTGTCGCACCACTTCCGCCTCCACCACCGCCGCCGCCGCAGAAAATCACCATTCCCGCGGGAACGCAGTTGTCGGTGCGGCTCAACGATTCTCTTGACTCCGAGAAGAACCAGGTTGGCGACACCTTTCACGGAACGCTGAGTGTACCTATCGTTATTGGCGGGGAGACAGTCATTCCTTCCGGCGCCGATGTTGTCGGCCGAGTCGCTGCGGTGCAAAGTGCCGGCCGTTTTGCGGGAAGCTCGCTGCTGACGCTGGAGTTGACCTCACTGTCAGTCAACGGTAAGACCTATAACGTGCAGACGAACCAGTGGTCGCGACAAGGCAAGGGTGAGGGCAAGAATACGGCAACCAAAGTCGGGATTGGCACAGTTGCGGGCGCGGTGCTGGGTGGTTTGATTGGCGGAGGCAAGGGCGCTGCCATCGGAGCAGCCGGCGGCGCGGGCGCCGGAACCGGTGTAGCCGCAGCAAAGAAGGGCGAGCAGATCAAGCTTGCTCCCGAGGCAGTGCTGAACTTCCAGACAGTGAATGCTCTGACCGTGATGCCGCAACCGACCAACGATCGGGATGCCGGTCGCACTCCGATTTCATAGCAACTTCACAACTTTGAGGCGCAACCGACTGTCCCAATCTGCGCTTTTTTGCATCTACTCTTACGCGCCCCTTATCAGCGGCGATAACCCTCATCGGGGACCTCCCATGCCCAAAATTACCGCTCTGTTACATACTCACAATGACGCATTGCGTCTGGAACGCGCGCTGCAATCGCTGCGGCGCCCGTGTGATGAAGTGCTGGTCATCGACGATGGCTCCGACGATGACACCGCGAAAATCGCTCGCGAATACGGAGCAACAATCAAAACCGCCATTCCGGGAGTGAACCCCGGCGCCTACATTATGGACGCAAGCAACGACTGGATTCTCTGTCTCCGCCCCAGCGAATCGCTCTCGGATGATCTGGAGGCTGCGCTATTGGAGTGGAAGCAGCAGGAGTTGGAAGACGATAGTATTTGTTACAGCATTCCAGTCCGAAACTCGCATGGCAATGGCAAAGCCGAAGTACGCCTCGTAAATCGCAAACAGATTAACTGGATCGGGGAAATGCCTCCCGAGCAGGAGTGCAGCACGAAGTTGCCAGGCGATCTGCTATCCTTCGGCGAACCCTAGAGGAGGACATTAACGGAACGCTTGGACCGATTCCTGGAATGCGTACTGTTTCTCGTCGGACTGGCGTTCGGTAGTTTCTTGAACGTTTGTATCAGCCGCATTCCGCGCGATGAGTCAATAATCGCCCCGCCCTCGCACTGTCCCGGCTGCAACGCTCCCATTCAATGGCGGGACAACATTCCTCTTATTAGTTGGATGGTATTGCGTGCCCGCTGCCGCCAGTGCGGAATGCGGATCGCGGCGCGCTATCCGGCAGTCGAACTGCTCACAGCCGTGCTCTTCCTCGCCTGTGTGCTGGCGTTTGGCTGGAGTTTGCTGACGCTGAAGTTTTGCGTCTTCAGCTTCCTGCTCATCGGACTGATCTTCATGGACGCGGAAACCGGCTTCCTGCCGCGTGAATTTACTTACCCGGGAATCGCGTTAGGTCTGGTCTTCGCGTGGTTCGCACCTGTTGACTATTCAGGTACGGAACTCTTTTGTCGCTTGTACGGCATGAATATCAAGGACGCTCGTTGGCTGTCGCTGCTCGATGCCGCGATAGCGGCCTTGATCGGCGCAGGCTTCTTTTATCTCGCGTGGGCGTTGTACTACCTGGTGCGCAGAAAGCACGGCTTGGGATTTGGCGATATTGCCCTGATGGCCCTGTCCGGCGCGTTTCTCGGTGTGAAATTGGCAATATTGGTACTCTTCTCCGCACCGATTCTCGGAGTTCTGTATTCCGTCGTTCTGCTGCTGTGGGAAGCCGTCGCACCCAGAAAATCAGAAGACGGTAGGCTGCCGGAGAAGGCGCAGTTTTTCAGCCGCGAAATTCCCTTTGGAGTGTTCCTCGGTATCAGTTCGCTGGCAGCGATTTTTGCTGGTGGGGCTGTGTGGCACTGGTATCTGCGAGTCGCCTAATGCGACAACTGGCGGTCCCGTGGAACAGACTCCGCTGCACGCGCCCGTCTTGCTATCTGTCGCAAGTGATGTCTTGCGTGGGTACGATGGAATTGCCGCCATTGCCGCGCGCTGAGCGGTCCAAGAAAAGGATGATCCAGCAGTGCAATGCGGTTCCCGAAGCGCCGCTCGGCATCTGCGAGAGTGGCGTCCATGGCCACCAGCGCATCGTAGAAGCGCCGCATTGAATCCTTTTCCAGAGTTTCGTGGGGCGCAGTATGCTTGGGAGAGGTGCGTCCCGAGGGCATCAGACCCAGCTTGGTGACCCAGAACGCGCGCACGCTATCCCGCCAATTGGGTTTGCCGGCGAGCGGCTTGCCTGCATCCATGACTCTGACCAAACCTTTGGTTGTGCCGGTGAAGGTCAGGCGAAGATGTTCCAGAATCTGGCCGCAGGTCCACTTGCCCGGTGGACTGCTGTGCCAGTCGGAGTCAGACCAGCCCTGCGTCAGCCGCTCAACTTCTCGGCGGATTTGTTCAAGCTCAGGAGACAACTATCTACCCCGCGGCCCGGTGCGGAATGGTGTTGCCATTTTCCTTCGCAACAATATGAACCGAAAACCCAACTTCTTCAATCCTTATTTTTTCAAGCTGCGTCACGCCGGGTTAATAACTTGGTGACGACGCGCAGGTCTTCGACAAAAAGCAGGAATTCGCGATGTCGTGACTCGTCGTCGGGCGCACGCAGGATCGAAGAGGGATGCACCGTGGCCAGCACATGGGGCGCCGCGTCGAAAGGCAGCAGCTGACCACGTTGCTTGGTCACGCGAAAAGCACGCCCAAGGAGCGCCTGCGCCGCTGTCGCCCCCAGACACACGATAACTTCAGGTTTCACCAGCTCGATCTCCACGTCCAGCCACGCGCGACAGGCAGCAATCTCCAGCGAATTCGGTTTGTTATGGATGCGGCGTTTGCCCCGCGGCTCCCACTTGAAATGCTTGACCGCGTTGGTAACGTAAGTTTCTTTGCGATCGATACCCGCCTCATCCAGCGCTTTGTCGAGCAGAGTGCCGGCAGGACCAACGAATGGCTTCCCCTGCAAATCTTCTTTGTCACCCGGCTGCTCTCCTACGAAGATGACACGGGCGTGCGGCGATCCCTCGCCGAAGACCGTCTGCGTGCCGCGTTTCCAAAGATCACAGGCGCGGCAACCCTTCGCCGAGTCCCGCGCAGACTGCAACGTCGGATGGGAGGGTATGAGTTCCGAAGCGGGAGTGAATTCCGATCGGCGATGGGTCATGGCTTTCACGATGCGTTCGCTGTCCGTGGAAGTTGCTCTTGAGTTAGTTTTCTCTGTCGCGGCAAGCCGGCTGGTCTTCTGCAGGTGCATTACCGGAGTAGTGGCCACTATCCACGACGCGCAGCCTGGGCGCGCTTGGCTGATGCCGCTTTGATTGGGCCGGTACCGGTTGGCGGCTTGCGATCGCCCTCGATCAACTGCTTCAATACCAGCGCATTGTTATGCTGTTCGTCCTTCGCCGAGTACAGGAGCGTCAAACGGCGGCGCTGCTTCTTCATCGCATAAAGCTGCTCCAATGCCTGGTGCGCGCTTGGCGACGAAAGCTCCTTAAGATATTTTTCGCGGAATTTGTCCCATTGCTCGCGATGGGCGTGAAACCACTTGCGAAGCTCGTCAGAGGGCGCCAAATCTTTCAGCCACGCGTCCAGAGCGGCGGCTTCTTTGGTCATGCCGCGCGGCCACAGACGATCGACCAGGACGCGGGCACCGTCTTTCGGCGAGGGCAATTCGTACACGCGCTTGATGGCAACGCTCATCCGAGGTGTATTCTAACTCTGACGGAGGCGCCGTGTTGGCCTCCAACCCAGCATTTCGAGAGGCCTCTGGACGAACGTTGAAGCTGCCGCTCACACGATTTCTCCTCTTAGCAGCCATTGCATTCGTTACCATTACAACCCTCACCGCTTGTGACGTCGAGCCACGCAAAACGGATGCTGAACTGGGCTTGAACCCGCAGCAGGCAAGCGGCCGAAGGGTCTATGACACACGGTGTGCTGAATGCCACTATGCCTACAGCAAGAGCAATCTTCGCGGCCCAAGTCTCAATGGGCTGTTCAAGAAGCCGTTCATGAAAAACGGTATGCCGGCCAATGACGATCGGGTGACGGACATCATCATGCTGGGACGCGCCAAGATGCCCGCCTTCCAGAACAAGCTGACGCAGCAACAGCTGGATGATCTGCTGGCGTATTTGCATACGTTGTAGGAAGGCCGCTGCTCGCTGTTCGCTATTCACTTTTCGTAAGAAACCCGCTGCCTGGTACCTGAATTCATGGCTGTTCTTCAGCCGAATTCTTGGGATGCCCTCGAAAATGCGGTCCTCTGGCGAAAAGCGAAGAGCGAAAGGCGAAAAGCGAACCCGGGCGGTACAATAAACTCACACCATGGCCACAGCGCCCGAACTGATCCAAATCGATATTGGCCCGCGCCAGCCGGTCTCCAAGCCGGAGTGGCTGAAGGCGCGAGCGCCCATGGGCGACAATTATCACAATCTGAAGACGCTGGCGCGCAAGCTGGAGCTGCACACGGTCTGCGAGTCGGCGCACTGCCCCAACATCGGTGAATGCTGGAATCATCGAACGGCAACCTTCATGCTGCTGGGAAATCTGTGCACCCGGCGCTGCGGTTTTTGCGCTGTCCCTAAGGGGCGTCCTCAGCCGATTGATTTTGACGAGCCGCGCCGTGTCGCCGAAGCAGTTGAGAAGTTGGATCTGAAGTTCGCCGTGGTCACCAGCGTCAATCGCGATGACGACAACGTCGGTGGCGCGCGCGTGTTCGCCGAAACCATTCGCGGGATCCGGCGTCGCGTCCCGGAATGCCGGGTTGAAGTTCTGATTCCCGACTTTCAGGGACTGGAAGAGCCGCTGGGCATTGTGATGGATGCGGAACCCGACATTCTGAATCACAATACGGAAACCGTGCCGCGCCTGTATCGCGTAGCGCGATCTGGTGCGCGTTACGAGCGAACGCTGCGGCTTTTGGAACGCGCTAAGGAGATGAATCCTCGGATTCCAACCAAGACCGGAGTCATGGTTGGCCTGGGCGAGAGCACGGACGAACTCCTGGAAGTGTTTCGCGATCTCGCCGCGCGCAAGGTCGACATCCTCACCGTCGGGCAATACCTACGCCCGTCGAAAGATCATCTGCCTGTCGCGCGACTTTACCATCCGGAAGAATTCCGCTTCCTGAAAGAAGAGTCGCTGAAGATGGGATTCCGCCATGTGGAGTCGGGTCCGCTGGTGCGCTCCAGCTACCACGCTCACGAGCAGGCGGATGCCGGCACGCGGGTTGTGTAGGTCAGTATGAGCAAGCCGCCAAAGCAGCGTATGGTCCAGGATTTCCTAGAGCTATTGAACGATGGTAATGGACTTTCCGGCAAGGCACAGAGCCGGCCGCCCCTAGTCAGCCCCTGACAAAGCCCTTGACCCGCCGCAGCACCGATTCCGGCGCTTCGATATCGAGCTCGACATAGCCGTCACGGTACTCGCGTGATAAGATTCGCGACTTCGCATCGAACATCGACAACACTTTCCCCTCCGATTGCGGCACGCGCAGGCGCGCGCGCCGGACCGGATCCTCGGCAATCCTGGAATCGATCTCTTCCAGCAATCTGTCCAGACCAATTTTCCTGGTCGCGGAGACATATACCACATTGTCGGAGTTTCGCAGGCTTTCGCATTTCTTCTCCGGCAGCAGATCGACCTTGTTCATTACGTATAGCCGCGGCCGATCCTGCAACTCCAGCTCCCGCAACACTTCTTCCACCTGCGCTTGCTGCTCGCCTGCCGCAGGGCTGGTTACGTCCGCGACCTGCAACAGGAGCGAAGCCCGCTGCGCTTCTTCCAACGTCGCCCGGAATGCGGAAACCAGAGTGTGCGGTAGATTGCGAATGAATCCCACAGTGTCAGACAACAGGACCTTTCGCTTGGACGGTAGTAAGACGTGCCTCAATGTGGGATCAAGCGTGGCGAACATGCGTTCGCTCTCCAGCACATTGGCGCTGGTCAACGCATTAAATAGCGTTGATTTACCGGCATTCGTATAACCCACAAGCGCCACGGTTGCGATGGGAGCGGATTCGCGACGCTGCCGCTGCTGACCCCGGATTCGTCGAACATTCTCCAGTTGCTGCTCGACATGACGGATCCGCCGATAGATTTTGCGACGGTCGGTTTCCAGCTGGGTTTCGCCCGGGCCGCGGGTGCCGATTCCGCCGCCGAGCTGCGACATCTCGACGCCACGTCCGGTCAGTCGCGGCAGCAAATATTTCAGCTGCGCCAGTTCT